>NZ_JBEXQW010000083.1:0-18703 GCF_040612775.1 Streptomyces sp. NPDC006339 | reverse complement strand
AAAAGTGTTTATGTGGTGTGTGAGTGGAGTTCTGCGGTGTGCTCGGAGGTGGGGTGGGGGCGGGGCGGGGGCCGGGGGTCGGCGCCGGCGCCGGCGCCGGGGCCAGCGTCGGCGGCGGCACCCGGGCCGGGGTCGGTGCCGATACCAGGGTCGGTGCCGGGGCCGGGGCCGGGGCCGGGGTCGGCGGCGGCACCGGGGTCCGGCCGCGTGGCAGCGGACCGGAGGACGAGGGCGAGCGCGGGCAGGCAGAGGGCGGCGGCGGCCCAGAACGCCGCGCGCCAGCCGTAGGTCTCGCCCAGCAGCGCACCCGCCGGTACCCCCGCGACGCAGGCGAGGGTGACGCCCGCCATCAGGACGGCGGTCGCCCGCCCCCGGCGGGCCGGCTCGACGAGGGAGGCGGCGACGGACAGGGCCACGGCGAGGAAGCCCGCGTTGACGACCGCGGCCACGACGCGGGTCGCGAACAGCACGGCGAAGTCCGTCGTCAGGGCGCCGACGACGTGGACGAGGACGAAGGCGGCCAGGAAACCGGCGAGGGCGGGGCGGCGCGGCCATCGTGCGCTCAGTGCGGCCGTCAGGGGCGCGCCGACGATCATCCCGATCGCGTACGCGGAGGTCAGACCGCCGGCCGCGGCGGCGGAGACCCTCAGGTCGTGGGCGAGGCCCGGGACGAGCCCGGACAGCATGAACTCGGAGGTGCCCTGGGCGAAGACGGCGAGGCCCAGGACGTAGAGGAAGACGGGCAAGGGAGTCGGCTCCGGTGTCGAGAGAGGCGGACGGGGAGGTCCGCGGCCGGACGACGTCCTGCGTCGCCGTCCCACGAACCCCTGGGCACGTCCGGTCACGCGCAGCGGAGGGCGGCCGGGCGACCTTTCCGGTTCCGGCTCAGCGCGCGGTCCGCCGCCGGGTGACCGGCGGCTCCGCTCTCTCCGACTCGGGGCTCGAGCTCGACATGGGCCGTACGTTACGCACGGCGTGCCGGGGCATCAACCGGTTTCCCCCGGCCGGCGGCCGGCCGGTGCCGGTTCCGTCGGGGCCCGTCGCCGGAGTCCGCTGCTCCGCCGAGGATCGAGGCGGCCGGCGGTGGGACGATCGTCGACACCGCCTCGTACACGGGCCTGAGTGTGCGCGCGGGCGGCCACCCGGTCCCGTTCCCCGGGCCTCCCTCCGCCGGCGATCAGTCGGCCGCCGACTCCAGTTCGCCCAGCTCCTTCAGCGCCGCCGCCACCGCCGCCTCGGACGCCGGCAGCAGCGGCAGCCGTACGTCCGGGGTGGGGATGCGGCCCCGGGCGTGCAGGACGCCCTTGACCACGGCCGGGTTGGGCTCGGCGAACAGGAGGGCGGAGAGGCGGGCGAGACGGTGGCCGAGGGCGCGGGCGCGGGCCGTGTCGCCCGCGTGCCAGGCGTCGACGAGTGCGGCGAAGCGGTCGGTGGCCAGGTGGGCCGAGGCGAGGATGCCGCCGGTCGCGCCGAGGGCGAGCAGGGGCGAGACGAAGGCGTCGTCGCCCGCCAGGACGGCGAAGCCGGCGGGCAGGTCGCCGAGCAGGGCGACGGTGTCCTGGTCGACGCCGCCGACGGCGTGCTTGACGCCGGCGACACCGGGCAGTTCGCCGAGGGCGCGCAGGGTGGCGGCGTCGAGCGAGCGGGCCGTGCGGTACGGGATGTGGTAGACGACCAGCGGTACGGGGCTGTCGGCGGCGAGCCGGGCGAAGTGGGCGACCACCCCTTCCTGGGAGGGCCGTACGAAGGCGGGCACCGTCACCAGGGCCGCCCGGACCTCCGCCCACCGGCCGAGCCCGGCGAGTTCGCGGGCGGCCGCCGCGGTGGAGCCGCCGCCGGCGCCGACGACGAGCTGCGCCGCGCGGGCCCGGCAGACCCGGGCGCAGGTGTCGACGACGGCGCGCCGTTCGTCGGGGTCGAGCGCGCCCGCCTCACCGGTGGTGCCGAGCGCGACGAGCCCGGCGGCGCCGTCGTCGAGCAGGGAGTGCGCGAGTCCCTCCAGGGCGTCGAGATCGGGGTGGCCGTCGCGCGCGAAGGGGGTGACGAGGGGGACGTGGATCCCGTACGGGGTGAAGTGCTGTGCCATGCCGTCGAGGGTGGCGGTCCGCCGACCCTCAGGTCCAGTTCGGGTTTGTGACGGGAACCGTAAGCTGAGCTGATGCTCGATGTACGACGTCTGCGCCTGCTGCGCGAACTGGCCCTGCGCGGCACCATCGCCGCCGTCGCCGAGGCCCTGTCCTTCACCCCGTCGGCGGTCTCCCAGCAACTGGGCACCCTGGAGCGGGAGGCCGGGGTGGCGCTGCTCGAACGGTCCGGGCGCGGGGTGCGGTTGACCCCGGCCGGGGAGAACCTGGTGCGGCACGCGGAGGCGGTGCTCGAACGTCTGGAGCGGGCGGCCGCCGAGCTGGCCGAGGCGCGGCACGGCCCGGCGGGGCCGCTGCGGATCGGCGCCTTCCCCACCGCGACCCGGGCGATCCTGCCGGGGGCGCTGGCGCTGCTCGCGGCCCGGCATCCGGCGCTGGAGCCGATGGTCTCCGAGACCGATCCCGCCGGGGTGGCGCACGCCCTGCGGGCGGGGGACCTGGACGTGGCGCTGGTCCACGACTACGACCTGGTGCCGGCGCCGCTCGAACCGGGGCTCGCGGCCGAGGCGTTGTGCGAGGAGGAGATGTACCTGGCCTCGCCCTCCCCCGCCCCGGCGGGACTCGGCGGACTGGCGCTGCTCGCCCACCGGCGGGACGAGCCCTGGATCATGGCGGCTCCGGACACGGTGTGCCGGGCGGTGACCGAGCAGGTCTGCCGGGCCGCCGGGTTCGTGCCGCGCGTACGTCACCAGGTGGACGCGTTCGCGACGGTGCTGGCCTTCGTCGGCGCGGGGCAGGGTGTGGCCGTCGTGCCGCAGCTCGGAGCGACGGACCCGCCGCCGGGTGTGTGCCTGACGGCGCTGCCGGTCCGTCGCCGTACGCGGATCGCCTTCCGCCGGGGCGCCGGTCCGCATCCGGCGATCGCGGCGCTGACCCGGGCCCTGCGGGAGTCCGTACCGGCCGGGCTCGCCGGCGCCCCTCGGGAGGGAGGCGACAGCCGAGGTCCTTAAAGAGAATGATTTTCATTCTGCTAAGGTCAGGGCATCACCGCACCCCGCTCCTTTGAGGACCCCTCGTGTCTCGCCTGCCCGGAAACATCCCCTTCGTCCGTCGCGGCCTGCTCGCCGCCGTCGCCGTCACCACCGCTTCGGCCCTGCTCGGCGGCTGCTTCGCCGGCAGCGGCTCGCCGACCGGAGAAGGGGGCGAGGGCGCGGACGGCGAGCGCATACGGGTCGCGATGATGCAGCCGCCCCGGTCCGGGCTCTCGCCCCTCTCGGACGACGCCTTCAAGCTGTCCCGCTGGTCCACCGCCGAGACCCTCGTCCGTCTCGACCGCGACGGCAACGCCGTCCCCGCCCTCGCCACCGACTGGCGGCAGCAGGGGCGGACCTGGACCTTCACCCTGCGCGGCGGCGTCACCTTCCACGACGGCAGCCCGCTCACCCCCGCCGACGTCGTCCGCTCCCTCACCGCCGCCGCCACGGCATCCCCCAAGCCCCGCATCCTCGACGGGGTCGAGCTCACCGTCCGGGCGACCGGCCCCCGTACGGTCACCGTGACCACCGCCCAGGACGACCCGCTCGTACCGCAGCGGCTCAGCTCGCCGCAGTTGTCGATCCTGGCCGCCAAGGCGTACAAGGGCAGGACCGTCGACCCGGTCGGCGCCGGGACCGGGCCGTTCGTCCTCGTCCGCGCCGACGGCACCGCGACGGCGACCCTCGACCGTTACGACCGCTACTGGGGCGGCCGCGCCAAGGCCGCGGGCATCGACGTGCGCTACGTGCCCGACGGCACCGCCCGGGCCGCCGCACTGCGCAGCGGCGAGGCCGACATCGTCGAGGCGGTCCCCGTCTCGCAGGCCGGCCTCCTCGACAGGAAGCTGATCACCGAGGTCCCCATGCCCCGGACCAACACCCTCTACCTGAACACCGAACGCGGGCCCTTCCGCGACCCGGCGCTGCGGGCCGCCGCCCGCGAGGCCGTCGACGCCCGCACGCTCGTCTCCGGCGTCTACGAGGGCCGGGCCGACCTCGCCGGCGGACTGCTCGGACCGGCGCTGCCCTGGGCGGCGAAGCTCCGCGCACCGGTACGGCGCGCGGCCCCGGCCGATCCCAAGGGCGCGACGATCACCATCGGCACCTTCACCGACCGCGCCGAACTCCCGGAGGTCGCCCAGTTGCTCCAACAGCATTTGAGCAAGGCCGGGTTCACGGTGAAGCTGGACGTGCGCGAGTACGCGCACATCGAAGCCGACGCCCTGGCGGGCAAGTTCGACGCCTTCGTCCTCTCCCGGGCCACCGTGCTCGACTCCGGCGACCCCGCCGCCTACCTGTACAGCGACTTCGCGGGCGACGGCTCCTTCAACATCTCCCAACTCGCGGACCCCGCCGTCGACTCCGCGCTCGCCGCCGCCTCGGCGACGGCCGTGGGCGACGCCCGCAGGCGGGCCGTCATCGCCGCCGAGGCCGCCGTGCTGTCCACCGACGCGGCCGTGCCGCTGCTGCACGAGCGGGTGATCCAGGGCGACGCCGCCCGCGTCGTCGGTGCCGCGCACGATCCCCGCGAGCGCGAACTGGTCACCGTCGACACCCACGTACGGTGACGCCGCACGCCTTTCGCGGCCCGGCCGACGGCACCACGGCGACTCCGACTCCGGCTCCGGCGGCGGCTCCGGCTCCGGGCCCGGCGACTGCCTCGGCGGTGGCCCCGGGGACGGCATCGGCCGCCACCCGGCCACGGTCGGTGGGGATTCGCGCCGCGGGCGTACGGGCCGGGGTCACCCGGTCGCTCGCGCTGGCCGCCGCCGTGGCCACGGTCGGACTGCTGCCCTGGCTGTCCGGCAAGGACCCGGCGCTCGCCCTGCTGCGCGCGCGGTCCGCCGAGCAGGCCCCCACGCCCGAGGCGCTCGCCGCCATCCGCGCCGACCTCGGCCTGGACGCGGGCCCGGCCGGCCTGCTCGGTGCCTGGTTCGGCCGACTGCTCCACGGCGACCTGGGAGTCTCGTGGGTGTCGGGCGCCGAGGTCCTGCCGTCGGTGACGGCCGGACTCGGCGTGTCCCTGACCCTGATGGGCGCGGCCCTCGCGGTCGCGGTGGTCGTCGGGACGCTGCTCGCCGCCCCGGTCCTCCCGCGGGGCCGGGCCACGGGCGGGACAGGGGCCGCGGTGCTCACGGCGATGCCCGAGTTCCTGCTCTCCCTCGTCCTCCTGCTCACCGTCGGCGTGTGGCTGGGCTGGCTGCCGACCTCCGGCTGGGCGGGCCCGGCCCATCTGGTGCTGCCCGCGCTGGCCCTCGGGATTCCGGCGGGCGCGCTGCTCGGCCGGCTGGTCGCCGACGCCCTCCCCGCCGTCCTCGACGAGCGCTGGGTGGAGCTGTGGCGCGGCGCCGGAACCGGGCGGGGACGGATCACCGCCGCCGCGCTGCGCCGGGCGCTGCCCGCGCTCACCGGGCAGTTCGGGATGGTGGCCGTCGGTCTGACCGGTGGCGCCGTCGCCGTCGAGACGGTGTTCGCCGTGCCGGGGATCGGCCGTACGGCGCTGGGCGCGGCCACGTCACAGGACCTGCCGCTGCTCCAGGGGTGCGTGCTGGCCCTGCTCGCGCTCGGTCTGCTCGCCGGTGGTGCCGCGGCGCTGGTCCGGCGCCGGCTCCTCGGGCCCGCCCTGCGCGAGGCCGGGCTCGCGCTGCCGCCGCCCCGCGCGCACCGCGTCCCGCCCGCCGTACCGCTGGTCCTGGCGGCGGTCCTGGCCGGCGTGATCGGCTGGGGGCTGCTGCGCGATCCGTACGCCGTCGATCTGGCGGCCCGGCTCGCCTCGCCCTCGGCGGCGCATCCGCTCGGTGCGGACGCGCTCGGCCGGGACGTGCTCGCCCGCCTCGGTCACGGGGCCGCGGCCACGGTCGGCACGGCCGTCGCCGTGACGTTCCTGAGCTGGCTGATCGCGCTCGCGCTCGGCTTCGTCCCCGGCGTCGCCGGCGGGCTCGCGGACATCGCCAACGCCCTGCCGCCGGTGCTCACCGGCCTGCTCGTCGCGGCCGTGACCGGTCCCGGAAGCGGGGCGGCGGCCCTCGCCGTGACGCTCGTGTCCTGGCCGCCGCTCGCCGCGCACGCGGCGGCACTGGTGCAGGAGACGCGGGCCTCGCGGTTCCTGGTGGCGCAGCGGGCGATCGGCGCCGGACCGCTGTGGATCTGGACCCGGCACGTCCTGCCGTCGGTGGCCGGGCCGGTCGCCCGGCACGCGGTGCTGCGGCTGCCCGGTGTCACGCTCGCCCTGGCGTCGCTCGGTTTCCTGGGCCTCGGGGCCCGGCCGCCGTCGCCCGAATGGGGGCTGCTGCTCGACGAGTCGGCCGACTACGTCGAGCGGGCTCCGGTCGCCGCGCTCGCCCCGGCGGTGGCGCTGGCGCTGCTCGCCGCGCTCGCGGTCTCCCTGTCGTCGTACGGCGCGGCCCCGGGCCGCTCCGGGACCCGCGCCCGTCCCCGTCCCCGTCCCCGTTCGGGTCCGCGCCCTCGCCTTCGCCTCCGGGTGCGCCCTGGCGTTCGTCGCCCAAGCCTCCGTCTCCACATCCGTCTCCGCATCCGTCTCCGTTCCGTCGTCGCACCGAGGAAGGACCGGCCCGTTGCCGCTCCACCCGCCCCCTGACCGCTCCGGCTCCCCTGACCGCTCCGACCGCGCCGCGCCCCTGCTCCGGGTGGACGGTCTGCGGATCGGTTTCGCCGACGGCGAGGCCGTGCGCGGCGTCTCCTTCGAGCTGCGGGCCGGTGAGGTGCTCGCCCTGGTGGGCGAGTCCGGCGCCGGCAAGTCCATGACGGCGCGGGCGCTGCTGGGGATGCTCCCGCGCGGGGCCGAGGTCCACGGGAGGGTGCTGCTGCGGGGCGGGCCCGTCGCCCCGGCCGATCTCGGCCGGCGCCTGGCCTGGATCCCGCAGGACGCGCTGTCGGCGCTCTCCCCCGTGCACCGCGTCGAGGACCAACTCGGCTTCGCCGTACGGGCGGTGGCACGGGTGCGGCGGGGCGAGGCGCTGGCCGTCGCCCGTCGGGCCCTCGCCGGGGTCGGTCTCGGCCCGGACGCGGCCGCCGCCTTTCCGCACGCGCTGTCGGGCGGGATGCGGCAGCGTGCGGTGATCGCGATGGCCCTGGTCAACGGTCCGGAGGTGGTGGTGGCCGACGAACCGACGACGGCGCTCGACCCCGAGCGGCAGGAGCAGGTGCTCGCGCTGCTGCGGGAGCGGTGCGCGGCGGTCGGGGCGGCGCTGCTGCTGGTGAGCCACGATCTGGAGGCGGTACGGCGGCACGCCGACCGGGTCGCCGTCGCGTACGCGGGGCGCATCGTCGAAGTCGGGGCCGCGGAGCTCGTGTTGGGGCGTCCCGTGGCGCCGTACACGCGCGGGCTGCTCGCCTCGCTGCCGTCCGCCGGGCTGCCCCGCCGCTCGCGGCTGCCCGTGCTCGCCGGCGCCCCGCCGGCGCCGGGGGCGGCGGGAACGGGCTGTTCCTTCGCGTCCCGCTGTCCGTACGCGGGCGCCCTCTGCCGGCGTACGGAGCCGGCGCCGCGGGAGGTCGACGGCCGCACCGTCGCCTGCCACCACCCGTTCGGGGAGGCGGCGTGAACGGCGCGGGGAAGGGCCAGGGGCACGCTCTCCTGGAGGTGCGCGACCTGGTCGTACGGTACGGGGCGCGGCCGGTCGTCGACGGGGTGTCCTTCGAGGTCGCCGCCGGAGAGTCGGTCGGTCTCGTCGGCCCCTCGGGCTGCGGCAAGTCGACGACGGCCGGGGCGGTGCTGCGGCTGCTGCGGCCGCACGCCGGGTCGGTGCGGTTCGCCGGGGTCGAGCTGACCGCCCTGCGGGAACGCGAGCTGCGGCCCCTGCGGCCCCGCTTCCAGCCGGTGTTCCAGGATCCTTACGGTTCGCTCAGTCCGCGCCGCCGGGTGCGGGACCAGATCGCTGAGCCGCTGCGGGTGCACGGGCGCCGGTCCGCCGCGGAGGGGCGGGACCGGGCCGACGAGCTGCTCGGACTGGTGGGCCTGGATCCGGCGCACGGGCGGCGGTTTCCGCACGAGCTGTCGGGCGGCCAGTGCCAGCGGGTCGTGATCGCCCGCGCGCTGGCGCTGCGGCCGGAGCTGCTGGTGCTCGACGAACCGACCTCCGCGCTCGATCCCTCCCTGCGGGCGGGGATCCTCAATCTGCTGATGGAACTCCAGGACACCTTGGGTCTGGGCTTCCTGTTCATCTCCCACGACCATGCGGCGGTCCGGCACGTCTGCGACCGGGTGCTGCGCATGCGGGACGGAAGGCTGGTGCCATGACGCCGCTCGC
This sequence comes from Streptomyces sp. NPDC006339, assembly GCF_040612775.1. Taxonomy (NCBI): domain Bacteria; kingdom Bacillati; phylum Actinomycetota; class Actinomycetes; order Kitasatosporales; family Streptomycetaceae; genus Streptomyces; species Streptomyces sp. NPDC006339. The sequence goes on along the minus strand of NZ_JBEXQW010000083.1, from coordinate 10,318 downwards.
GCGTCTTCTGATAGCGAGCCAGTTCGCCTTCAACGTGGGCTTCTTCGCCGTCGTCCCCTATCTGGCCGATCACCTCGGCGGGACGCTCGGGCTCGGCGGGGCCATGGTGGGGCTGGTGCTCGGGCTGCGCACCTTCAGCCAGCAGGGCCTGTTCGTCGTCGGCGGGGCGCTCACGGACCGGTACGGGCCGCGGCCCGTGGTCCTGGTGGGGTGCGCGCTGCGTGTCGCCGGGTTCTGCTGGCTGGCAGGGGCGGCGACCGCGGGGACGGTGGTCGGGGCCGTGGTGCTCGTCGGTTTCGCCGCGGCGCTGTTCTCCCCGGCCGTCGAGTCCGAGATCGCCCGTGAGGCGCTGCGGGTCGAGCGGTCCGGCGGCCCCCGCCGCACCCGTACGCTGGCACGCTTCTCCGCCGGCGGTCAGGCCGGTGCCCTGCTCGGCCCGGTGATCGGCACGCTGCTGCTGTACGCGGGTGGCGACGGGGCGTTCCGCACCGCCTGCCTCGTCGGGGCGGCCGTCTTCGTGCTGGTGCTGGCCGCGCACGCGTGGCTGATGCCCGGGGGCGGCGGGGCGGGCGGGACCGGTGCGGCGGCCGGCGGGGGCGCGGTGGCGGCGGGGCGGCTGGTGCTCGGCAACCGGCGCTTCCTGCTGCTCGCGCTCGCGTACGCGACCTATCTGCTGGCCTACAACCAGCTCTATCTGGCGCTGCCGGCGGAGCTGGACCGGGCGACGGGATCGCAGGCGGCGCTCGGCTGGCTGTTCGCGCTGTCGTCGGTGCTGGTGGTGTGCGGTTCGGCGCCGCTGGAGCGGCTGGCCGCGGCGCGGCTGAGCCGGACGGGCATGGTGCGGGCGGGACTGCTGCTGATCGCCGGGGCGTTCGGCGCGACGGCGGTGCTGCGGGAGCTGCCCGGCCCGGCGGCGGCGGTGGCCTTCACGGTGCTGCTCACGCTCGGTCAGATGCTGGTGCTGCCCGCGACGCGGGCCCTGCTGCCGGACCTCGTGGACGAGCGCCGCCTCGGCCTCTTCACCGGAGCCCTCTCCTCCCTCTCCGGTCTCCTCGTCCTCGCGGCCGGCGCACCGATCGGGGCGCTGCTCGACGTCGGCGGCGCGGTGCCGTGGCTGGTTCTGGGGGCGCTTCCGCTGCTCGCGACGGTCGTGGTTCCGCGCGGAGCGGAACGAGGTCGGGGCGGCGACGGAAGCGAGGAAGGCGAGGCGGCTAGGGTCGGCGCATGACCGAGACGTCACCCACCGCCGAACAGCCCACGGGACCCGCGCACTTCGACACCGCGCTCGACACGTGGCGGGAATGGCAGGAGGCCCCGTGGGGGCGGCTGCGGTACGCCGTGGCGGAGGCCAATCTGGCGCGCCACCTCGCCGGCACGGCCGCCGGTCCGCTGCGCGTCCTCGACCTCGGCGGCGGCGACGGCGGCGACGCGGTCCGGATCGCGGCACGCGGCCACCGGGTGACCGTCGTCGACTACGCGCCGGAGATGCTGGCGACGGCCTCCCGGCGTGCCGCCGCGGCGGGCGTGGCCGACCGCGTCACGTGTGTCGAGGCGGATGTCGCGGCGCTGCCCGGGGAGGTGGCCGACGGGAGCTTCGACGTCGTGCTCTGCCACGGTGTGCTGCCCTACACCCCGGACACGACGGGCACGCTCCGCACGGCGCTCTCGGCGCTCCGCGACGGCGGGATCCTGTCCGTGATCACCATGAACCGCCACTCGGAGCCGTTGCGCGCGGCCGTCCGCACGATGGACCCCGAGACCGTGTACGCGGCGCTCGACGCGACGACCGTGCACACCGACCTCTTCGACGCCGAGCTGCGTCTGCACACCGCCGAGGAGCTCGGCGACACGCTCCGGGCGCTCGGTTGCGAGGAGGTGCACCACTACGGGATCCGGGTGTTCTGCGACTACATCCCCGACGACGCGCTCAAGCACGACCCCGCGTACTACGCCCACCTGGAGCGGCTCGAGATCGCCACCGCCGATCGGACCCCGTACAAGCACACCGCTCGACTGCTGCACCTCGTCGCCCGACGCCGGTCGGCGTGATCGGTGCGAGGGGCCTCAGAGGAGGTCCGGCTCGGTGAAGAGTTCCTCGATCCAGTAGGCGCTCGCCTCGTGGCAGTCCGCGGCCGGGGTGCCGGGGAAGAGGCGGAACCAGGAGACCGCGCGGCCGACGGCGGCCAGGCGGACGGCGAGGGTGGCGGCGCGGCGGAGTTCCGGGAGGGGTGGGCCCAGGTCGGTCCAGGGTTCGAGGTAGGCGTCGCGGAGCCGGGTCATGGCCTCGGGCCCGTGGCGTTCGCGGACGGCGCGGGCGGGCACGAGGAGGCTGGCGAAGGGGTGGGCCACGGCGGCGTCGCCCCAGTCGAAGAACGTGTAGCGGCCGGTGCCGGAGGCGAGGAGCTGCGCGTCGTGGAGGTCGCAGTGGTCGAGCGAGTCGGGGACGCCGACGGCGTCGAGCTCCGCGCACCAGTCGAGCAGGCGGGGGCGGCGGTCCCGCAGGGAGCGGCGGGCGGCGGGGTCGAGGGTGGGGTTGCTCTCGACGAGGTCGTCGAAGAGCTCCGGCAGGTGTCCGGTGCGGGCGCTGGGGACGCCCAGGGCCGTCATCCGGTCCGTGTACGGGGTCAGGGCGCGCTGCATGCGCGCGTACTGGCCGACCGCGTCCAGCCAGTCCTCCGGCCCGGCGCCGCCGCTGTCGAGGACCTCCCGGAACAGCGGCCCGCCGTCGGGCAGGAGGCACCAGCCGCGGTCGGGGTCGACCGCCAGGGGTGTCAGGACGTGCTCGGGGACCCATCGCGCGAGCGCGTCCCCGAGGGCCGCCTCGAAGCCACTGGCCGGCGCACTGGCCTTGAACCAGGCGGCATCGCGTCCGTCCGCTCCGGTCCGGAAGCGGATGAGGATCGACCAGGGGCGCACCCGCACCTCACGGGCGCCGGTCTCCCTCAGTCCGTGGCGGGCGAGCTGCCGCTCCGCCCAGCCGAGGGCGGCCTCGCGCCAGGCGGGGTCCTCCCAGGGGGTCACCGCGTCGGCGAACCGCCCCCGGTCGACCGTCGTCGTCGGTGTCTCGCGTCGCATCCGGCGATTCCACCACCGGGGACGCGGCCGCCGCACCCGAAATACTCGGGGCGGGGCTCAGTCGCGGTCGGCGGCCTTCGCGGCCTGCTCGGCGCGCTTCTCCTTGATGCGGACGGCCTCCTTGCGGACCTCGGCCTGGGTGGCGCGCTCCTTCTGGAGCCACTCCGGGTTCTCGGCCTTGAGGGCCTCGATCTGCTCGGTGGTCAGGGCCTCCGTCACGCCGCCGCGGGCGAGTCCGGAGATGGAGATGCCCAGCTTGGCCGCCACGACGGGTCGGGGGTGCGGGCCGTTGCGGCGCAGCTCGCGCAGCCACTCCGGCGGATCGGTCTGGAGGGCGGTGAGCTCGGAGCGGGAGACGACACCCTCGCGGAACTCGGCGGGGGTGGCATCGAGGTACACGCCCAGCTTCTTGGCCGCGGTGGCGGGCTTCATCGTCTGGGCGGTCTGCTGCTGCGTCATACCGACAAGAATATCGGTCAGGTGCGCCCCCGCCGACCACGGCCGGTAATCTGGCCTGGTGACAGGCTCGGACGCACCCTCCTCCCCCGCTCCCTCGGCCTCCCCGGCGCCCTCCGCCGCCCCGGTGGCCCCCTTCCGGCTGGCGTACGTGCCGGGGGTGACGCCCGCGAAGTGGGTGCGGATCTGGCAGGAGCGCCGGCCCGACGTGCCGCTGGAGCTCGTGCAGGTGGCGCCGGGCGAGGCGGCGGGGCTGCTGCGCGAGCGCGGCGCCGACGCCGGCTTCCTCCGGCTTCCGGTGGACCGTACGGAGCTCAGCGCCATCCCCCTGTACACGGAGACGACCGTCGTCGTGGTCCCCAAGGACCACCTGGTCGCGGCGGCGGACGAGGTGACCGTCGAGGACATCGCCGACGACATCGTGCTGCATCCGCTCGACGACACCCTGGACTGGGAGACGCCCCCGGGGCGCCCCGCCTTCGAGCGGCCGGCGACGACGGCGGACGCGATCGAGCTGGTGGCGGCCGGGATCGGCCTGCTGGTCGTGCCGCAGTCCCTGGCCCGGCTCCACCACCGCAAGGACCTCACGTACCGGCCCCTGACGGGGACGCCGCAGTCGCAGGTGGCCCTGTCGTGGCCGGAGGACGCCACCACCGATCTGGTGGAGGACTTCATCGGGATCGTGCGGGGGCGCACGGTGAACAGCTCGCGGGGCCGCCGCTCCGACGAGCAGGCGGCGAAGACGGACAGGACCGCGAAGGCGGCGAAGAACGCCAAGGGCGCCCGGTCCGGCCGCGCCGACAAGCCGAAGCAGGGCCAGGGCCAGGGCCAGAAGCCCCAGGGCTCCGGTGGCCGCCGCAGGACCGGCGGCGGGGGCGCGGCCCCCAAGAGCGGGCGCTCCGGCAAGCCGCGCCGCCGTTCCTAGCCGCCCGGCAGCCGCACGGGCGGCGTCCACCCCGCCCGTGTGGGGGTCGTAGGGCAGCCCGCAGTCGGCGAGAGTCTCGCGGTAGCCGGCGAGGCGCTCCACGCCGCGGGGGTGTCGAGCGGTCCGGTGACGGTGGCGATGCGGCGCCGCGCACGATGTCACGGGCGCCGGTGCGGTCGTCGGCGGCGACGCCACCGACCCTGGCGGTCTGGCCAGAGCGGCTTGCCGCAGGCGACGACGGGCACGCCGGCCTCGTGGAGGCGCTGTCCGGCCACGACGACAGGCTGCTGACGACACGCTGCTGCCGGCGGCGGGACTCCTCGCCCACCGCTGGGCTCCCGGCCGTCGAACGGCGGGTCCGCGCCGTGGGCCTTCCGCCCGGTCCGGTCGTCCGTCGGCGTGGCCGACTGCCCCGGCCTCCGCCCCGATGTTCGTATAGTGAAGAGCTCTTCGCCTCGACTTCGGAGGGCCGATGCCGGCGACGCACGACACGACGGCCGACGGGCCGGCCGACGCACCGCCCGAGGCGGTGACGCCGCTGCTGCGCGGGGTCGGTGTGCTGCGCCGGCTCACCGAAGCGGGCGGGCGGATGCCCGTGGGTGAGCTCGAACGCGCCACCCGGCTCGCCCGGTCCACGGTCGACCGGATCACCGGCACGCTGGCCCGCATGGGCTACGTACGGATCGAGGGCCGGGACGTGGTCCTCGCTCCCCGGCTGCTCGACCTGGGCAACGCCTATCTGGCCTCCGTGCGGCTGCCCGATCTCCTCGGCGGGCGGGCCGACGCGCTCGCCGACGCGCTGGACGAGTCGGTGTCGCTCGCGGTCGCCGACGGGGACGGCGTCCGCCTGGTCCACCAGTCGACCCGGCGGCGGGCGATGTCGGTGAGTTTCCGCATCGGCGACCTGCTGCCCGCCGAACGCACCGCCCCCGGGGCTCTGTTCGCCTCCGAGTGGAACGCGTCGGCGTGGGAGCGGTGGCGCGAGCGGCGGGCCGACGTGCCGGTACGGCAGGGGGCGGCCGAGGGCTTCGAGGAGCGGGCTGCCGCGGCGGGACGGGACGGCTGGGCCGTGGACGACCAGCTCGTCGAGCCGGGGCTGGTGGCGCTCGCCGTGCCCGTACGCGGCACCGACGGCCGGATCGCGTGCGTGCTCAGCACCGTGAGCCACACCAGCCGGCACGACGCCGCCTCCCTGCGCGAGGCGCTCCTCCCCCGGCTCCGGACGGCGGCCGACGCCATGGAGCGGGAGCTGCGGGAGGCGCGGGAGGCGCCCGCGGCGACGCCGGCCGCCGCCCCGAGCGGGCTCGCCTCCTGGACCGGCTCGTCGAAGCAGGAGCTCGGGCGGGGGTTCGTGGAGTCGCTGGCGCGCGGGCTCACGGTGCCGACCGCGTTCGGCGAGGGCCGTGCCGCGCTGTCGCTGACGGCGGTCGCGCAGGCCACCGGCCTCGCCAGGGCCACCGCGCGGCGGGCCTTGATCACCTGGGAGCACCTCGGTTGTGTGACGAGCGAGGGCCGGACGTTCCGGCTCACTCCCGGCGTGCTCTCGCTGGGCTTCGCGCCCCTGTCGCGGACCACGCTCACCCGGATCGCCCAGCCTCATCTGGCGGCCCTGGCCGAGCGGGTGCGCGAGTCCACGTCGCTCGCCGTGCTCGTCGGCGACGAGGTCCAGTACACGGGCCGGGTGGAGACCAGCCGCATCATGAACGTGGACATCACCCTCGGCACCCGCTTCCCCGCGTACGCCACCTCCATGGGCCGGGTGCTGCTCGCGGGCCTGCCGGAGGCCGAGCGCGCCGCCCGCCTCGCCGGTTCGGACCTGCGTGCCCTCACCCCGTACACGGTGACCGGGCGCACCGAACTCGACGCGATCCTGCGGCGGGTGGGACGGGATGGCCATGCCCTGGTCGACGAGGAGCTGGAGGTGGGACTGCGCTCGATCGCCATGCCGGTGCACGACCGGACCGGCCGGGTCGTCGCGGCCGTGAACGTGGCCCTGCACACCAGCCGCCGGTCCCGCGAGGAATGCGTCACGGAGGTCCTGCCGGAGCTGACGGCCGCGATCGCCGGAATCGAGTCCGACCTGCACGTGACGGAGCGTTTCGCCCGAGTGCCGGCGTACTGATTCCCGCCCCCGCGGGGGCCCCGTCTGGGCGGGCGCCGTGGGACGTGACGGGGTGCGCCGCCGCGCGGCTCGGCGGTGCGCCCCAGGCCCCGGCGGCGGCCTGGGCGGACCGGCAAGGTGCCCGGCGGGCCGGTGAGGTCCCGGGCAGAGCGGCGAGGTGCCCGACGGACCAGCAAGGCCCCGGCCGACCGGCGAGGTCCCGATCGCTGCGGGACGTCACCAGGTCCCACCGCGCGGCCCGTCGGCGCGCCCGGGCGACCGCCGGGGCCGGGCGAACCGGCGAGGTCCGGGGCAGACCGGCGAGGTCCCGATCGCTGCCGGACGTCGCCAGGTCCCCACCCCGCAGTCGGCGGCGCGCCCCGCTCCTGCCGCCCGGGCGCACGGGCGAGTCCCGGGCCGCGACGTGCCGGGCAGACCGGAAGTCCCAGACCGACGGCGTCCCGGGGAGACCGCCGGTGCGCCGACGCCTTCGGCTCGGAGCGCCGCCGTACCCGCGGCCAGGCGGTGACGTCCCGGCCCGGCAGCGGCCCGGGCGGGCAGCCCGGCGAAGTGCCCGACGGACCGGCAAGGCCCCGGGCAGACCGGCGAGGCCCCGTTCACTGCGGGAGATCACCAGGTCCCCACCGCGCAGCCGGCAGCGCACCCGGCTCCCGCGGGCCCGGGCGCACCGGCGGGTCCCAGGCCGCGCGGTGACGTCCCGGGCAGACCGCCGGTGCGCCGGCGATACACCGCCGTCCCGGACCGGCAGCCTCCCGGCCAGACCGCCGGCGCACCGACGCCTTCGCCTCCGTGCGCCTCCGTGCGCCGCCGGTACGCCGCCGTACGCACCCCCGCGCCCCCACCCCCCTCGCTCAGCTCAGCAGCGTCCGCGCCGCCCGGTCCAGGACCCCCTCGATGCGGTTCCAGGTCTCCTCGTCCCGGGCCACCGGTGGCAGGGTCTCGCCCTCGCCGGTGCCCCAGGCGTGGGTGAGCGCGACCGGGTCGGTGTCGGTGGATGCGGCGGCGGCGAGGGCGGCGGCGCCGAGGGCGACGAGTTCGGTGGCGGCGGGGACGACGAGAGGGCGGCCGGAGAGGCGGCGGACGGTCTCGGTCCAGGCCCGGCCGCGGGCGCCGCCGCCGATCAGCCGCAGCGGCCGGTCGCGTACGGCGGGGTCGGCGGGGTCGAGTCCGCAGGCGGCGAGGAGTTCGTCGAGGGCGCGCAGCACGGTGAAGACGGCGCCCTCGTAGGCGGCGCCGAGCAGCGCGTGGGGGGTGGTGGAGTGGCGCAGGCCGGTGAGCAGGCCGGTGGCGTGGGGCAGGTCGGGGGTGCGTTCGCCGTCGAGGTACGGCAGGAGGACGAGCCCGTCGCCGGGTGCGGCGTCCTCGCGGTCGAGGTCGAGGAGGGCGGCGATCCGGTCGACGGCGAGGGTGCAGTTGAGGGTGCAGCCCAAAGGGAGGTAGCCCCCGTCGGCGGCCGCGAAGCCGGAGAGACCGGGGCTGGCGGGCCTGGTCCGGGTGGCGGCGAAGACGGTGCCGGAGGTGCCGAGGCTGACGACGGGGTGGTCGAGGAGGCCGGCGCCGGTCGTCGCGCCGCCGAGGCCGAGGCCGACGGCGGCCGCCATGTTGTCGCCGGTTCCGGCGGCGACGGCGATGCCCGGCGGGAGGCCGAGGGTCTCGGCGGCGCCGCGGGTGAGGCCGCCGGCGCGGGTGGCGGCGGTGGGCGCGACCTCGGGGAGGAGGGCGGGGTCGAGGCCGAGGAGGGCGAGCAGCTCGGGGTCGTAGCCGGCGCGTGCGGTGTCGTACCAGCAGGTGCCGGAGGCGTCTCCGGGGTCGGTGACGGCGGTGCCGGTGAGCCGCTCGGTGAGGAAGTCGTGCGGAAGGCGGACGGCGGTGGTGCGGTCGGCGGTGGCGGGTTCGTGCTCGCGCAGCCACTGCCATTTCGCGGCGGTCATGGAGGCGACGGGGACGGATCCGGTGCGGGCGAGCCAGGCGTCGGGGCCGCCGAGGGCGGCGGTGAGGGCGGTGGCCTGGGGGGCGGAGCGGGTGTCGTTCCACAGCAGGGCGGGGCGCAGCGGGCGGCCGTCGGCGCCGAGGGCGACCAGGCCGTGCTGCTGTCCGGCGATCGCGATGCCGGTGACGGCGGCGGGCGGGACGGCGGCCTGTTGCAGGCCGTCGGCGACGGCCTGGGCGAGGGCGTGCCACCAGATCTCGGGGTCGGTCTCGCGTGCGCCGTTCTCGCCGGTGACGGTGTGCGGCGCGCGGCCGAGGGCGAGCAGGGTGCCGCTCTCGGCGTCGACGACGGCGGCCTTGGTGGACTGGGTGGAGCTGTCGACGCCGATGACCACCGGGCGCTCGGGCATGGGCCACCTCTCGTTCCCCGGGTGCGGGCTCTGGCGCCCGACGGCTCCCCGGCTGTATTAGTTATCTCAGAAAACAAATCTGACGGCCAGCCTCGCGAAGGAGCCGGACATGCCGCAGAACCTCCTCCCCTCCCCCGACGACCGCTTCACCTTCGGCCTGTGGACGGTCGGCTGGCAGGGGCGTGATCCCTTCGGGGACGCCACCCGGCCGGCCCTCGACCCGGTCGAGTCGGTGGAACGGCTCGCCGCCCTGGGCGCGTACGGCGTCACCTTCCACGACGACGACCTCATTCCGTTCGGGGCGGGGGAAACCGAGCGGGAGACGGCCGTCAAGCGCTTCCGGGCGGCGCTCGACCGGACGGGCCTGAAGGTGCCGATGGCCACGACCAACCTCTTCACGCACCCGGTCTTCAAGGACGGCGCCTTCACCGCGAACGACCGCGACGTGCGCCGTTTCGCGCTGCGCAAGACCCTCCGGAACATCGACCTGGCCGTCGAGCTCGGCGCCTCGGTCTACGTCGCCTGGGGCGGCCGGGAGGGCGCCGAGTCGGGCGCGGCCAAGGACGTCCGGGTCGCGCTCGACCGCATGAAGGAGGCGTTCGACCTGCTCGGCCAGTACGTCACCGAGCAGGGCTACCAGCTCCGCTTCGCGATCGAGCCCAAGCCCAACGAGCCGCGCGGCGACATCCTGCTGCCGACCATCGGGCACGCGCTGGCCTTCATCGAGCGCCTGGAGCGGCCCGAACTGGTGGGCGTCAATCCGGAGACGGGTCACGAGCAGATGGCCGGGCTCAACTTCCCGCACGGCATCGCGCAGGCGCTGTGGGCGGGCAAGCTCTTCCACATCGACCTGAACGGCCAGTCCGGCATCAAGTACGACCAGGACTTCCGGTTCGGCGCGGGCGATCTGCGGCAGGCGTTCTGGCTGGTCGACCTCCTGGAGACGGCCGGCTACGAGGGCCCGCGCCACTTCGACTTCAAGCCGGTGCGCACCGACGGCTTCGACGGGGTGTGGGAGTCCGCGAAGAACTGCATGCGCAACTACCTGATCCTCAAGGAGCGTGCCGCCGCCTTCCGCGCGGATCCCGAGGTCGTCGCCGCCCTGGCCGCCTCCCGTCTGGACGAGCTGGCCGTCCCGACGGCCGCCGACGGGCTCGCGGGCCTGCTCGCCGACCCGACCGCGTACGAGACCTTCGACGCGAACGCGGCGGCGGAGCGCTCGATGGCCTTCGAGCGGCTGGACCAGCTCGCCCTGGAGCACCTGCTCGGGGTGCGCTGACACGGCCCTTCCCCTCCCTGTGCGGCGGCCCATAGTTGAGGCCCGCGACGATGCCGTCCGCGACGGCCTGCAGGGTGTCCGCCAGGCTGCGGGCGGTGTTGAGGTCCGCCACGACCTGATGT
>NZ_JBEXQW010000082.1:0-18860 GCF_040612775.1 Streptomyces sp. NPDC006339 | reverse complement strand
TATCGGCCTGCCAGGAGGGCGGTGAGCACCGTCTTCCAGGTGCCGTCGGCGGCCCACTTCGCAGCCGGTTGTGGGCGCCTTCCGCGAGCCGACGCCTCGGGCAGCCCCATTCACGGCGTCCCGGTGCGGTACTCGAACGCGATAGTGTCGATCACCTGCGGGTGATCCCGCCTCCGCCCACCCGGTGAGGCGGCCGGAGCCAACGACAGGATGATCCGAAGGAATTGGCCTGGACGGTGGCCGCGGTCGGGACTTCGGAGCGGTCCTGGTGGGCATCCTCGGGCCATGGCCCTGAAAATATCGTGGCTGAACCACGCGATCGCCGACGCCGGTCTCTTCACCCTGTACTGGTTCCCCGAGGAGGCCGACGAGGCCGAGGGCGCCGGCGGCTCGTGGCTTCGGTCGGTGCTGCCATGCCGGTGAGCATCCTGCCCGGCTAGTGGCGGACTGCCGATCACCGCCCGCTTCCGGAGCCACGCCGCCGGACGCGGAGGTCAAGGTCCTGCGGGGCCCGCCCCTTTCCCGTTCTGCGTTCCGTAGTGATCTACGGCAGTCGTACGAGCCGGTACCGGGGGGCGTGGCCCGGTCCGGCAGAGGAGTACGTCATGCCGAAGAACCAGTCCACCGCCGCGCAGACCGCCCGCCCGGCCGAGGCAACGCTCCCGGCCCGGTGGAAGGGCCCTGAACGGCTGGACCGCCTCACACCAGCGCACCCCTCTGCCCGGTAACCCCGGGATGGGCCGTTCCACCGCTTTGTGGCCGCAGAAGCGCACCCACGCCTGCCCCGGGCCGTAGCTCGAGACAGGCGAGTGGTTGCGCCGGAGCCGGTCCCCCTCCGCAGAGCGTCGACTCGTCAGGGGGAGACGGCGATGCCAACGGCGAGTAGTACGGGGCCCCGTTGCGGGCCGCCGGGGCGGTAGCCGGGGGGGTGACGCGCTCTTTCGCGGTGGGTGGGGTTGGGGGACACTGCCCGCGGACTTGGCTCGGTTCAGGAGACCTTGGGGGTGGGATGGGCACTGTTTCCTTAGGTGATCCGCGGTCGGATCTTCTTCAGGCTGTCGGCGCAGCGGTGGCGGATCTGAGACGGCTGCTGGACGCCTGGCCGGAGCCGGTCTCCTGCCTGCCCGATCCGGTGGTGGAGCGATTACGCGCGACCGGGGTGTTCCGTATGGCTCTCCCCGCGGATCTCGGGGGCCTGGAGGCCGAGCCGCTGGTGCAGTTGCGGGCCGTTGAGCGGCTCGCCGAGGTGGACGCCTCCCTCGGCTGGTACGCCAGCATCGGATCGGACGGCGGCTATTACGCCTCCTTCCTCGACCCGGATACCGCGGCGGGGATGTTCGCCGCCGATCCCGACGCGATCACCGCCGGCTTCGTGGAACCGGCCGGCACAGCCGTACCCGTGCCAGGTGGCTACACCGTCTGCGGCCGCTGGCCGTTCGGGAGTGCCAGCAAGCATGCCCGCTGGCTGGCCAGCGGCTGCCGCGTACGCGGCGGAGACGAAGACGGCCGGTGGATCGTCGCCCTGCTGCCCCACACCGCGTGCACCGTCGAGGAGGAGAGCTGGCAGGCCCTCGGCCTTGAGGGCAGCGGCAGTTTCCGCTACCACGCCCAAGGCGTGCACGTGCCCCGGGAGCACACTTTCTCTTTCGACCGGCCGCGGCGGACCACCCCGCTCTACCGCTGTCCGGTGATGTACCGCTGCAACACCCCCGGCGTGGCCTTGGGATGCGCCCGCGCAGCCCTGGAGGAGTTCACCACGCTGCTCACCAGCCAGACGCGTCCCGCAACCGCCGGCCTGCCGCGTGAGTCTGCGCCGATGCACGAGGCCCTGGCGCGGGCGCACGCACAGATCGCCTCCGCACGCGCCTACGCCTACACCACTGTCAGCGACCTGTGGGCCATTCTCGTGGCCGGGGACCGGCCGGGAGCTCGGGAGCGGGCCGGTCTGCGGCTGATGATCGCTCACGTCACCGACATGTGCCGCAGCGCTGTTCTGGATCTGTTCCGCGCGTGCGGTGGCGCGGCGGTGCACGATCACCATCCGCTGCAGCGCAGGCTGCGTGACATCCTGACCCTGGGGCAGCACGCCCTGGCCGGTGAGCGCACCTATCAGATGGCCGGCGCCGTGCTGGCCGGGCTGCCGTCGCAGGACATCGCGCTGTGACGGCCCGTGTGCTGATCACCGGCTGCAGCAGCGGACTGGGCCGGGCAACCGCACTGCATCTGGCCGCCACGGGGCGCCGCGTCATCGCCACCGTCCGCAACCCTCACGCGCAGCGGGCCCTGCGGGACGAAGCACGCGAGGCAGGCATTGACCTGCACGTCATCCGCATGGACATCCGCGATCCCGGCTCTGTGGCCCGAGGACTCGATGAGGTTGGCCGCCTCACCGGCGGCCTAGACGCCTTGGTCAACAACGCTGGCGTCGAGACGGCCGGCCCCATGGAGCACACCAGCGAGGAAGACCTCATCTGGCAGTTGGAGACCAACGTCGTGGGCACCTACCGCATCACCCGAGCCGTCCTGCCCGCCATGCGCCAAGCCCGCGCCGGCCACCTGGTCTTCGTCTCCTCCCTCCTGGGCCGCGCCGCCCGCCCCTTCCTGTCCGCCTACTGCGCCTCCAAGTACGCAGTGGAGGGCCTCGCCGAATCCCTGCACTGGGAGATGCGGCCCTTCGGCGTGGCGGTGTCCCTCGTGGAACCGGGCCGCTACCCCAGCCGGCTCACCCACAACGGGCGGAGCACCCGCCCCGCCCCCGAGGACTGCCCCTACGGCCGGCTGCGCGCCGAGTACAGCGCCGGCCTGGCCGCGTGGGAACCAGACGGATACCAGCCCGACCCGCAGGAGGTCGCCCTCGCCGTCGAAGAGATCCTCAACGCCGAACACCCGCCCCTGCGCCGACCGGTCGGCGCCGACACCCAGGCGACCCTCGACGCCCAGCAGGACCGCACCTTCGAGGAGTACGAGCACGACGTCATCAGCACGCTCGGCCTCAACGCGTGGAGGCGCCCGTGAACAACCCCGACCCTGCGGACACGTTCGCCTCCGTCGCCGGCAGCCTGGCCGGCCCCCCGCACACCGCCGTCCTGACGACCCTGCTCCCCGACGGCCAGCCTCAGTCCCACGTCGTCTGGGTGGAACACCGCTCGGGACGGCTCCTGGTCAACACCGAACGGCACCGCAGCAAGTACCGCAACGTCCGCCGTGACCCACGCGCCACGCTCCTGCTCATCGACGGCGCCGATGCTCATCACTTCCTCGAAGTACGCGGACACGTCGAACAGACCATCCACGGCCCCCAGGCCCGGGACCACGCCGACCGGCTCAGCCTCGCCTACCGGGGCCACCCCTACGACCCCGAGGCGATCCGCAGCGAGCGCATCCTCCTCCTCATCGCCCCCCTACGCTGCATCCACATGAAAGGCCGGACGATCCGCACACTCGACGCCGGGCCCCAGGGGCCGGGCACCTGGTCGGTGCCCGAACTGGAATAGACAGACGTCGCCCGGAACCCTGCTCCTGCTTTCCAGAGCATCCGTGCGCGAAGGCACGCGGCGACGCCGGAGACGTAGACGTGCTCCGCTCGCGCCTCGGAGCCTCGGCTCAGTCAAGGGCAGCGCCGAGGGGCGGTGCGGGGGCGGAGGGGTCTCCACCGACCCCGGCCCTGACCTCGGCCGCCCCCACCTGACGGCGCGGCATACCCGCTGGCCATGACCAGCGCCCGGATCCCGCGCGAGGGGCCATGCCGTCTCCGGCACGGCCCCTGGCCCATCCCGACAGACTGCTACGCCGCTGCCCACTCCAAACCCTGGGCCGGTGCGGCAGTCGCCGATCCTGTAGGTGTGGGCCCTCCGCCGGAGCCGCCCACTGCGCCGAAGGCAGTCTGGGCCGACCCCCTGCTGCACACACTCGATCAGAAACCCGGCCGCGATCCACGCGGTGGCGCGCCGCCGCCCCTTGAGGCACCACCGCTCGAGGCACCGGCCGGCTCGCCACCGTCACCAGCCACCTGCGGAAGTACGCGGACTCGCAGTCGGCGCGCTCCTCGGCTACGGCGGTGAGGTAGTCGGTCAGCAGCGGCGCACCGAACACACCGATCAGCCGTGCCAGCTCGGGGCCGTCGGGGCGGAACTCCGCGAGCCTGACATTCTCTTCCTCGCTGCCCTGCTCCCGCCAGGCCAACTACACGTAGGCGGCGGCCCGCAGTCTGCTCCGGGAGAGCTGGGCCAGCTTGTGCGCCGCGCAGCCGGTGTCGGCCCGGTTTTTCCGGCTTTCACCTTGCCGATCTGGAGGTGCTGCGCGTTCGCGGGGGGTGCGTGAGGGGTGTGTGGTGGTGGGGGATGTGCGCCCGCGCAGACCGGCCCCTGCGGGCGGGCTGCTGGTTCGCCGTCGGGTGTGGTTTAAACCCGGTAGGACCGCTTTCAGGTGGATGTGGCTGGCAAGGTGGTCGCGGCATCACGAGCGGGCCGGCACACCCCGGTCCGGTCCTGGCACGTATGGAGTTGAGGAGCCTCGATGGCTGCTGTTTTCACCGCCGCGCTGATCGCTCGTCACAGCGACAAGGCCGTGTCCGTCCACGGTCAGAAGAAGGACAACGGCACTCCCGTGGTGCAGTGGCCCTTCGCCGACGGTGACCATCAGAAGTGGAACCTGGAGGCCACCACCGGCGGCTACTACGTCATCCGCGCCGTTCACAGCAACAAGGCCCTGTCGGTGCACGGCGAGAGCCACGACAACGGCGCCGACATCGTGCAGTGGGGCTACAGCGAGGGCAAGGAACACCAGCAATGGCGCCTGGTGCAGAAGGACAACGGCTACTTCGCCCTGCAGAACCGCAACAGCGGCCAGTTCCTGTCCGTGAACGGCGAGGAGACCGACAACGGCACCGCCCTGGTGCAGTGGCCCGGCGGCGACGGGGACCACCAGCAGTTCCGCCTCGGCTGACCCGGCCCCGCAGCACCTGCCGGCTCCTGGCGGTGACACACCGCCAGGACCTGCTCGGCGGTGACCGTACGGGCGCGGAATCGTTGGCCCGGCATGAACAGCACCCAGCGTGCACTCGCCGCTCTCGTACTCGCCGGAGCCGCCCTCTCCCTGACCGGAACTGCCCACGCTGCCGGCGAGCTCGGCCAGGGAGAGGGCGGCGGATCGATCCTGGACGAGTCGCTGAACCAGGCCATCACTCCGTCTGGTGACTCGCTCTTCTCCACCGCCGAGAACGCCCTGCAGCCGTTCACCGCCGGCACCCTCGCCCGACCGATCTAGCCCCGGGCACCCGCGCCGATACGGCGTGTGCGGGCGAGGCCCGGCGCCCAGACAGCGGGCAGGGGGCGGTACCGCCGGGCTGCCTCCATCTCTCCGGTCTCCTGTTCACCCCTGCGCGAGGGACCGGCCCCTCTTGCCCGGCGGACCGGGACCCGTGGAGCACGCAGAAGAAACGGGGCAGCAGGCCGTGCTGATTGCGCGGAAGCGGGCATCGCCATGATCGCGCTCCGCTAGCATCAGGTCGCTCAGCGTATCGATCAGTGATGAAGGGGCGTCATGACCATCTCGATGAACGAAGCCTGCCTGTATGAGTACCAGTTGTTGAAGAACGGCCAGCACACGTACGTCGTCTTCACGATGGCCGGGACGGAGTACGTGGTTGAGAAGACCTCCAGCTCCACCGTGTATGACGACTTCCTCGCCGACCTGCCCCCAGCCGAATGCCGCTGGGCCGCCTACAGCTTCGCCTACGAAGGGGCCGACGGCGCGCAGCAGACCAAGCGCATGCTGGTCCAGTGGTCACCGGACCAGGCCCCGGGAAAGCAGCGGATTCTCTTCGCCTCCACCGCGGACATGTTCTACCGGCAGTTCACCGGCATCGCGTTCCAGGTCCAGGCGACCCAGTACGACGACATCGCCTACAAGACGGTCCTCGACAGGGCCAAGAGCAGCGCCTGACCGCCCCGCCTACCGACGCCCCCTACCCCGGTCCCCCGTCCACCCCGGGGGGACCGGCCCCGTCTTTCTCGACAGACCGCGGGCGGTGAGCACACCGCCCCGACGCCCCTCCCTCGGACCCGCCGCCCTGCCTGACCCGCCGGCTCGCGGCCCCCGCGCCCTCGCGGCCGCCGAACGCGCTGCCGCCACGGCGAGCATCACAGCGATCCTGCGGGCCCACTGCTCAGATGTCGTCGCAGTCGTAGGCGCGCTCTGACGAGCCGTGGTTCGTCTGCCGGAGCTTCGGGTCCGGGGGAGTAGGTCTCAGAGGACGCCGCTGACGGGGTTGGGAACGCTGAGGACGTTCCCCTCTTCCCCGACGCCCACCTCCAAGGCCCCGTTGATGTCGAGGTCGACCGTGCCGTAGAGCGGGTCGACGTGCACGTCCGCGTGGGCGGGCGCCGCGAGGGCAACCCCTCCCGCGGCGAGCAACAGGCCTGTGGCGGTGGTCTTCACGGCACGCCGAAGAGTGTTCATGGTGGTTCCCTTCGATGGGGGTGCGCCGGTGGTTTCCGCGCGCTGCCTTTCTCAACGGGAAGGGATCTTCGGGGTCACGTGGGACACCGCAGGACCACCAACTTGACCTGGCCACATGGCCGGCTGTGACGGACGCGGCGACGGAGCGATCAGACTCGGGCGGCAGCCTGGCTCGTCGGCTGCGTCGAAAGAGATCGGCGCCTTCACCCTGTGCCGGCGGCGACGAAGGCGCCGCCGTGGGCCTGCGTGGTGTCGAGTTCGCCGATCAGGTCGCCGTCGTCGGTCACGGCCGGGCCGCCGAACCGGCGATGGAGTGGCACCCCGAGGCGGCAGCCGCTGCACCCAACTCGCCCCCCGACCACCGGCAGCCGGCCCTCCGGTGACACCACCCCCGGGGCCCACGGGGCGGGGCGCGACCAGGGCACCCCGCCCCACCGTCCATTCGTTCCGGGCCGGACCGGGAAGGCGCCCTGCCCGGAATCTCCCGGGCGGGGCGCGGTCATGCGGGTCGGAGCCAGGTCAGCAGGGGCCCCCGGTGAGGAGGTCCAGCACGGGGATACCGAGCAGCTTCACGCCCACCTTCTTGTCGCACTGCTGCTGCCAACTGGGCCCTGGCTCGGCCGCGGCGGTGCCGCCGAGGAGGGCGACGCTGAGCACAAGACTGCCAAAAACCGTGGTTACGCGCTTCGACGGGGTCATGAGCACAAATTAGGTATCAAAGTCAGCATCTGCGAGTCGTGCTGCTCCGGCCGCGCTGCCGTACGCCGTCCCGGGCCCGGAGTGCGTCTGCTGGCGGCACGACTGCGGCGGCCGGCTCCCGCTCGGTGTCCACCGGCAGGCCCAGGCGGCGCCGGGCCGTGGAGGCCGCCGCCGTCGCCGCGGCGAGGACGTCCTGGAGCTCCGGGCCGATTGTCCTCTGACATCGAAGTTGGATCGATTGCCATCGAAGCTGGACGGTTTGAGCATCGCGCTCTATCTCCTGCGCGCCCTTGTCACCAGAAACGCCGCCCCGACGATAACGATCACAACGATGGCGATGATCCAGAAGGACGGGGAGCCCTGACCTGCTCCCTTGGCCAAGAACTGCATGTGCGACATGTCGTTTCCCGTCCCCTCCGTGGTAACGGATTACGGCCCGCCATCCGGGTGCCCGGTCCACGCGCACGTACCCGTTCGATCCGTCCAGCTTCAATGGCAGGCGGTCCAAGTTCACCATCAGAGGACACCGATCCTGCCCAGCGCCTCGCCCAGGGGCTTGATCGCGGCGCGAGTGTCACACGGCCGCCTGGATCGACACCTGTAGAAGGCGAGAGCGGACCCCGGTCCTGATGAGGTCCGCGCGTTCACCGAGGAGCACCACCGTGTACGACAACCGCAACGACGACTCCGAGGACACTCCCGTCGGCGGGCCTGCCGACGGGCAGCTCGGCGGGTCTCCGTCCGGGTTCGGCCGAGGGCCTGCGTCTGGCCGCGAGGATGGGGACGAGACCGCAGGTCACGGCCCCGGGCAAGCGGGTTCGGGAGAGCAGGACACCTCTACTCCTGCCTCCGATCCGGCGGGGAAAGGAGTGAGACCCCTGACATCCACGCCACGTCAGCGTGGCCTGACCATCGGCATGCTGGCCCGCGTACGGATCGCCACCGTGACGACCGGGAACAGGGTCGGCGACGGCTACGTCTGCCGGGCGCTGCGCGACCTGGAGACCCTCGGGTTCGTCGGCCACGGCAAGTCCGGCCGCAGCAACGTGTACCACCTGACGGCCGCCGGGCAGCGGGCCGTGCTGGAGAGCGGTGAGATCCCGATCCGCCCGAACGCGGCGACCGGCGAGAAGGCGATAGCCGCCGGCCTCGCCGAGCACGGCCTGGCCGTCACCGAGACCCTGGTGCAGTGGAACGCCGCCCTCATGGACTGGGACGTCGAAGTCGCCCACCCCGTCGACAAGGTCCGCAGCGTCATCTCCGACGCGGTGCTGTACCGGCCCGGCCGCGGCGCCAAGGTCGAGTTCCTCGAGGTCGACCGCTTCACGATGTCGATGTCCCGGCTCGTCGAGAGCTGTCCGCGTACGTGCTTGGTCCTGCCGGTGAGGACGGCGACGACCAGCCCGTCCAGGCCGACCTCATCGACGACCTTCCCGGCGTCCGCCTGCCCGACCTTGCCGAGCTACGCGCCCGCGGAGTCCTCGCCCCGTGCCGGCGTCGGGCGCCCGCCGGGTCCTGGGTACTGGTGCGGGCAGCGCCACCGAACCCCCGCTCCCGCCCGCAGACGGGCGTCTCCCGCGTTCTCCGCCCCGTCTGGGTGTTCCTGGGCGGGGCTCGCCCGACGTCCTGCGGTGCTCTACAGCCGTCAGCAGCGGTGACGCGTCAGCAGTTTGAGCGTTACTGAGGTCAGCAGAGATCATTGATAGCGCGACATGCGAAGGACGAAGGAACGCATGCGACTCTTCGGCAAACTTGCGATTGGCACCGTCACGGTAGTAACCGGGCTGTTCATGGCTCCCGCTGCGAACGCGGCGGAGGCGGAGTCCACGATTCCCGGTTTCCCCTCGGGGCCCGTCCAGTTCACCCTCGAACTCGTCAACGAGAGCTTCCACGACAGCTTCGCCATCGCTAACAACATCAGCCCGGGCGTTGGGAAGCTCGTACCCAGCGAAGACGGCAGGTGATTGGCGGGTGAGCCGCTGTATCAGTTCGGGGCCGTGGCGCTGCCGGGCCCGGTGAGGACCCGGGTCGGTCTGCCCAGGCCGACCTGATGACCTGCCCGGCGTCCGCCTGCCTGATGGGCGTCGGGTGTTGTGCACTGTGTGCGCCGTTGGTCTTCACCGGGTCTGGCCTGGGGTGTGCCGGTGTCAGGGGTGGCGTTGTGCCGGTGAAAGTGCGTGTCGTTCACCAGGTAAGGCCGAAGACGCCTGTACGGCGCCCTGCGGGACGTTCGTCCCGCCTGGGGTGTGTCCCTCGCCGGGACCACGGTTTCGTGGGGGAGAGGGGGGTACAGGCCCGGGTGCTCATCGCGGGTCGCGGAGTGTCGCGAAGGTCCTTCGCCGGGCGTGTCGAAAAATGCAGGCGCACGTTGTACGTCAGAAAACGATCTGGGAGGTACCTGTGAAGAAGACTGTCACTGCTTGCCTGCTGGCTGCGGGCCTGCTCCTTGGCGGTGCTCCGATGGCTACCGCGGACACGCCGCCGCCCGGCATCGGGTTCGACGACCTCAACCCCGCGCCGCTGTTCTGCTTCGCCTACCCCGACTTCTGCAAGGACGAAGCCCCGCTGCCGTAGCGGTCACATCCGGACGCCGTGAGGAGCCCCGAGACCGCCCGTGGACGGTTCCGGGGCCCCGTGGTACCCCCGTGGCTTTCGTGGGGGAGAGGGGTGTACAGGCCCGTGCCGGGCCCCCTGCGCCCCGGGAGCGGCTGCGCCGTGACTACTTCCGGCAGATGCCGCACGTCCAGATGCTCCAGGCCTGGTCGGCACCCGCGTCCAGGAGCCACCGCCCATGCCGCACGCACACCCGATCCCACCGCGGCGCGTACCGCACCGCCGCCCTGGAGCCGGCCGCGCCGGACGACAACCGGGTGCTGCTGGTGGAGGTCGGTCGGATCGCCGGGGCGGGCGGGGCCGCGGTGGTGCACTTGTACCGCCGCCACGACGACTTCCCCGACCCGGTCGGCGGCACGGAGGTGCATCCGGAGTTCGAGTTCCGCGCGGTCGTCGACTGGTTCCTCGCCC
Source organism: Streptomyces sp. NPDC006339 (assembly GCF_040612775.1). Taxonomy (NCBI): domain Bacteria; kingdom Bacillati; phylum Actinomycetota; class Actinomycetes; order Kitasatosporales; family Streptomycetaceae; genus Streptomyces; species Streptomyces sp. NPDC006339. The sequence goes on along the minus strand of NZ_JBEXQW010000082.1, from coordinate 8,678 downwards.
ACGACAAGATCGAGGTACCGGCCACCCTTCCGGTGGCCTCGCTGCTCGTGGCCGGAACCGGCGGCGGCAAGCTCCCGTTCCGCCTCGAAGACCCGTGGCTGGACCTGGCCGACGACGCCGACGGCGAGGACCGGCTCACCGCGTGGACCACGGACGACGACGCCGACGCCCTGGCCGAGTTCGCCGCCAGCGAGTACGGTGTCTCGGTGAGCCGGCTGACCGCGCCCGGCGCCAGCCCGCTCGCCGTCTCGGGTGAGGTGCGGGTGATCGACCGCTACCGGGCCGGGGCCGGCGGCCTGCGCATCACCCTGGCGTGGCCCGCCCGTCTCCGGGGCGCCGCCTCGCCACGCCCGACGGGCGGCCAGGTCCGCCACGGCCTTCCGTACGCCGCTCCGGGCCCGGAGTGCGTCTGTTGGCGGCACGACTGCGGCGGCCTGACCCCTGCCACGTGGTGCGCCGAGCACGGCCGGGCCGCCGAACCCGCGATGGAGTGGCACCCTGCCGACGGTGTCCGCTGCACCCAGCTCGCCCCCGAACACCGGGAGCCGACCCTCCGGTGACGCGGGCCCCCGGCCGCCCGGGGCCCTACGGGGCGGGGCGCGACCACAGCGCGGCCCGCCCCACGTCCACTCGTTCCGGTGAGCCAGAACGGGAAGGCGCCCTGCCCGGAATCTCCCGGGCGGGGCGCGGTCATGCGGGTCATAGCCAGGTCAGCAGGGGCCCCCGGTGAGGAGGTCCAGCACGGGGATACCGAGCAGCTTCACGCCCACCTTCTTGTCGCACTGCTGCTGCCAACTGGGCCCTGGCTCGGCCGCGGCGGCGCCGCCGAGGAGGGCGACGCTGAGCACAAAACTGCAAAGAACCGTGGTTACGCGCTTCGACGGGGTCATGAGCACAAATTAGGTATCAAAGTCATGCACCTGCGACTCATGCTGCTCCGACTGCCCTGCCGTACGCCGTCCCGGGCCCGGAGTGCGTCTCCGATCACCGAGGCGAGGTCCTGAGGCGCGCCCGGGGTGTCCTGCCGACCGGCCTGCGAAGGTGACCAGCCCGAGACTCAGCCGCTGGTGCAGGAGTTGCCAGAAAGCTGGTCGAGCACCCCTCCAAGGACGTCGACGGCGCAGACGTTTCCCGGGTGGATAGGGAGCTGGACCGAGAGGAGGCCGGGGACTGGTCCGTCATCGGCCAGGGCCTGACCGGTGCAGCCCAGAACGGTGAGACCCGACAGCAGTAGGGCAACTGTGAGCGTGGCTGGGTGGCGCCCCGGCCCCGAGTGGGTGGCGTGCACGCCCGGACGGCGGGTTCGGCGGTTGCTGTTCCCCTGCAGGTGTCATGTGTTCTGTCGGGTCATGCGAGCTGCCTGGACAGGAAGGGACACTCCATGCGCATCGGAAAGCGCAGAGGCGGAGCGGCGACCGTCGCGGCATTGTTGTTGCTGGGAACGCTCAGCAGCAACGGCGCCGAGGCGAAGACACCTGCCCGGGGGGCGGCGGCCGTCCACCAGGTGATCAGCGAATGGACCCAGAAGGTGTCCGCGACCGTGGACCCGGCCGGCTCGCTGCGCGCTCCGGAGGAGGCGGTGTGGCACACGTACGTGTCACTGGCCATGTACAACGCGGTGGTGGGCATCGAGGGCCGCTATGCCTCGTACCGTTGGCGGGCGGCCGCTCCCCGCGGCGCGTCGGCCGAGGCGGCTGCCGCGACGGCGGCGTACCAGGTGCTCCTGACCGGCTTTCCCAAGGCCGCCCCCCATCTGAGAAGCGCGTGGACGGCTTCGTTGGCGAGAGTTCCGGACGGGCCCGGCGAGCAGGCGGGAGTGGCGTTCGGGAAGCGGGCGGCGCAGCACCTCATGGCACTACGCGCCGACGACGGCCGAGGCGCTTCCGTGCCGTTCTCTCCCTCGTCGACGCCGGGTGGCTGGCGACCCGCGCCGCCTCGCCACGGGCCCTTCGCGACGGCGTGGATCGGTCGGCTCCGCCCGTTCCTCATGGACGAGCCCGGCCGGTTCCGCCCCGGACCGCCCCCCGAACCGGCCTCCCTGCGGTACGCGCGCGACTTCGCCGAAGTGAAGGCCTACGGGGCGAAGAACGCCTCCCGGCGGAGCGCATGGCAGACGGAGACGGCGCTGTTCGTGGCGCGGGTCGACATCCAGCGGGCGCTCGGCGACCACGCCGCGCGACACCGCTTCGACCTCACCGAGACCGCCCGGCTGTACGCCGCCGCGAACACCGTCATGATGGACGCGATGATCGCCGCCTGGGACGCCAAGCTGCACTACGCCACGTGGCGGCCGATCACGGCCGTCCGCGAAGCCGACAGGGACGGCAATCCCGCGACCCGGGCCGACCCGGCCTGGGAACCCCTCCTGTCCACACCCGAACACCCCGACTACCTCAGCGGCCATGCCGCTACGGCCGGAGCGCTCATGCGGACTCTGGAAACGCTTCTCGGCACCTCGCGGGTCGACCTCGACATCCACTCCGTCAGCACCGGCACCACCCGGCACTACGAACGCTCCGCGCAGTATCTCCGCGATGTCGTCGACGGGCGCGTCTGGTCCGGAATCCACACCAGGACCGCGGACATCGTCGGCAGCGCCACCGGGAAACGCGTCGCGGAGTGGACACTGAGGCGACACTTCCTCGAGACCCGCACGCCGGCACCGACGCCCGGAACGGGTCAAAAGGCAAGCACATGAAATCCGCACCAGAATCGGGCAGCGTCATGCAGTAGCCAGCCGCCGGTTGCGCTGGATCTCCCGGCTGATGGCCGACGGGCCGCGGCCCAGCTCCGCGGTGATGGTCCGGATGCTTGCCTTCTCCCCAGCCGGTCAGCGATGTGGATCCGTTCGTGTTCCCGCAGATGCAAAGAAGCGCCCCGCCGGCCCGGGCCCGGCCGGGTCTACAGCTGGGCGAAGGAGTCCAGACGTCGCTCACGCCGGGCTCGGCGGCCTTGTAGGCCACGTAATCCTTCGCGGCGTTCGGGCTGTGGAGGACGGCGGACTCCTGGCGCTCGGTGAGGCCTTTCTGCGTCCACGTGATTCTGACCCGTTCCCGTTCCCGTTCCCGTTCCCGTTCTCGGTGGTGGGGCCGGCGGCGCCCCGGCCGGGTCAGGTGTGGTCTCGCCCGAAGGTGACGGCTGTGGTCATTGATCGTTCGCAAGGCATGAGTATTTCCAGGGTCAGATCCACCGCTGCTGTCACCACGGTGATGGTCGGCATCGGCGCTGCGGCGGCGAGCCCCGCAGTGGCGGGAGGCGTCGGTGACTTCTTGTCACCGGCTTTCGGGACCACCTGTATGAATGAGCACGGCGTACAAGCACATGGCAGCACCACACACGGGACTGGGACTGGGAGCGGCAACCTGGCCGGCCTCCCTATCGGCGGCCCGGCCAACCAATGCGGGGGTGCCGACGCGCTCCCCCAGTCCTTCTATCACTCTCTCGTCGTGAAAGCTAAGGAGGTCCTAGGCCAGCATGGCGGCTGACCCACACCGTGGGCGCGCCCTGAACACCGTCTGTGCCGCACCCGCCCGGCATGCGGGGCCTCGTACAGGCGGCGCCGGGACGGGCGGTGCGAGCGCTGCCGCCAGAGCCAGCCCCAGCCCGACCTGACTCTGCCCCCCGGCCGGTACGGCTCTCACGCCAGACCCGCACCGCAGTGTTGAGACTGCCGGCGCAAGATCAAACCGACTCCGTGTTGCGACGACCACTGGAATCCCCCCGGTACCGACGATCGCCGCCGTAACACTGACAGTGCCGAGAATCTTGCGAGTGCTCATACCGCCGAAACGATTCCCGCTCCGCTGCATCACCTGTGACGACCTACGGGAGCGCCGGCTGTGGGTTGAGGGTTTGGTGACAGGCACTTAGCAGTGCCTCAGGCCGAATTCGACGCTTCGAGTCCGGCGTGACGGACGGTGGATCCAGGCCTCGCGAGCGACGCTTCGCCGATGATGTCGCATCCTGGCCGATGTGGCGTTGGGCCAAGTGATGCCACGTGGGGAAGAACTACACGTCCACGGGGGTGATCATCACAGCAGCCGTCTTCAGGGGGTGGCCCCTATCGCCGATGTGGGATTTGAGCCTGTGACTGTCGCGGGCCATTCCCGATCAGTAAAGAGGAACAATGACTTTCAGCGCATGCCGCACGGTGGGCGTCGTGGCCCCGTTCGTTGTGGCCCTGGCCGCCCTGACCGCGCCGGCGTATGCCGCCTCTGAGCCCCGCCATGGCGGGCAGAACTGCCAGGCCATCGACTCCTTCGCCCCCAATGGGAATGAGGAGCACACCGTCGCTCTTTCCGGTGGCCGGGCCTACGCCGGTGCCTGGGACAAGGAGGCGAAGAACGTCCGGTGGCAGGAGTTGTCCGACAACGGGGGTTACCCCGCACGCGCCTGCGACATCACCCTCAGCGAGCAGGGAGAGAACGTCTGGATCAAGGCCATCACCACTGACGGCCACGTGTACGAGACCTCCTGCGTCAGCCCGGGCGACAAGCTGATCTGCGACAAGCCCTGGACCCGCCTCCACTGAGAGGCCCACCCGCGCAGGTAGCGCTGCCGGACAGCTCCAGCGGACCGGCGGTCCGAACAGCGTTCGAACGGGTCGGCCGGGGCTCGAACCGTGCCGGGGGTCTGTCACCGATTCGGCGCCTCGTGGGGTGCCGGAGGGGCGCTGCCGGTGGTGTGCCATGCCTCTGCGGGAGCCGGTTGGCAGAGCCGGTAGGGCGCTTGCAGGGACGAGGATGGCTGCCGAATGCCCCGTGCGGGACCGCGCGCCGAGCTCCGAGCCCTGTTGAGTCCGCTGTCCCTACCCGGTGATGGCTGCCCTCGATCTGACCGGGCCACGCTCGCCGCCCGATCCGCCGCCACGCCGGCCAGGTTGCGAAGAGCAGCGCACCGAAGGCACTCGCCGGCGTCGTCCTGCGCGAGGCGGACGGCCGGTTGACCACGATGATGGAGGGCACGCCGTGCGCAGAGGTGCCCGCCTCGTCCTCGTGCTTCACGGACGACTCAATCACCTGCGAACAGGCGCCCCTGGCCGTCCCACTGCGGTGAAAGCAGGTGACCGGACGAGCCTGAGCGGCTCGCAGATCCGAGCGTCGTCGTCACATGACGTCGCTGGTAGCTTCTCCGAATTTCTCCTTAGCCAGATGGGCGAGATCGTCCGGACGCTTGGGAAGGAGGTCCGCGCCTCCGCATTGGTTGGCTGGACTGCCGATGGGGAGGCCGGCAAGGTTGCCGTTGCTGATTCCTGTCCCGTGGGTGGTGCTGCCGCGTGAGTGGGCGTCGTGCTTGTTCATGCAGGTGGTCCCGAAAGCGGGTGACAGGAAGTCACCGACGCCGCCCGCCATGGCGGGGCTCGCTGCCGCACCTGCGATACCGATGGCCGCTGCGGTGACACCAACGATGCGCATGGCCTTACGAGTGCTCATACCGCGCGAACGATCAACGGCGACGTGAGTCACGTTCAGCGAGACTTGGCGTACTCCTGCTTTACAGCGGTGAAGGATGGGGCTGGCGTATGACGAAAGCAGTAATCGCCTTGGCTGCTTGACTGGACCGTCCAGGTTGATCAGGTGGCTGGAGCCGTCGATCTGTTGAAATGGGGCATGGAGGCATCGAGCAAACCGCCGTGTGCCGCTTGGCGGAGTGAATGTGCCGTGCTCCCCGTTGATCACCAGAGTCGGGTAAGGCAAGGGACGCCAGGCGGGCGGGCACCCAGCAACCGCCGGGTGCCCTCCGTGTAGTTCTCTATGGCAGGCCCGACAGGGCCAGCGCATGACATGCTGGCCCGGTGCTCCTGAACGATCTCTCCAGCAGTGTTGACCTCCGTCCAGTGCGCTATCAGTTCGCCACCGTTCGGGGCGACTCGTACGACGACAACTGGCTGGTCATTGAGGGCACGGTGGCAACTCCTGAGGGAAAGTGGTCCTTCGCCGATCCGTGTCTGCTCACCGATGAGGCCCGCCAGGTGTCCGCGTGGCTGCGCGCGGTGGCCGCAGGGACGGTGGACGTCACCGAACCTGATGCCGAAGGCGAGCTGTCGCCGGACACGTGGTTCATTGAGCCGGTCGTGGCTTTCAGCCTCGCCCATCGAATCGAGAGCGGGACCGCGGTGATCCGCGTTCATCTGTCTCTGGAGGCGGCACCTCCGTGGCAACAGGGTGATGATGGGGCTGACATCTACCAGTACGTCGCGGAGATCAGGTTGGACACCGCAACGCTGCTGCACGCGGCTGACGAGTGGGACCGCTCTCTGGCTTCCCTCCCGTCCCGCTGATCCAGCCAGCCCGGTCATCCGTTCAAGAACGCGCTCGGCGACTGCGAGTTCGTCCGCTGGCGGAAGTGCGAGCCGAGCGCTGCGGCACGTCCCGTACGGCGAGGGGCGCGCGCGGTTGGAGCGGCTGTTCGCCGATCGCAGCCTGGGCGCCCTGAGACCACGGACCCGGCGACGGCCAAGGAGTGGCTGACGTCCTGGACGCAGGTGCCCGGCGTCGAGGGTCTCGTGATCCGGGGGAGCGGACAGCGTTATCTGCCGGGAGCCCGCGGCCTCTACAAGGTGCGCCGCCGGGACTCCACCGAGGCGGTGCCCGGTGCCATCACCGGAACCGTACGGCGGTCGCAGACGCTCAGTGCTGGGCGGCCTCGACGCGGCCGGTGTGCTCCGGGCGGTCGGCCGCAGTACGCCGCCAGACGATGTGCTGCTCGCCGGGCACTATCTGTGGCCCTGTCGGTCGACGACGTGGTTGCCGTCAGCCCGACGCCGGCTGCCTCAATGTCGCCCCGGCCGCCGGCTCTGTCGAGCGGCCCGCCGAAGTAGCCGCCGCGGTGAGGTGTGGGGTGCGGTCCCGTGAGCACAAGCGCCCCGAGTCGTGGCCGACGGCGCGCGTACGACGAGGCCCCGCCCGCAGGTTGTTCCTGCGGACGGGGCCTCTGTCTGCCGGGTCAGTTCCAGGTGGTGTCGGCGGCGCCCCACTCCGGGTCGAGGGTGGTGCCCAAGCCGCTGTCGTCGCCCCGGTGGCCCCAGCCGGCCCGGCCCGGGGCGCCGGGCCCCGGGCGGCGGGCGGCGGTTAGGCTCGCTCCCAGTCTGCTCCGGTATGGAGTACGTGGGATAGGCCCCGGTCCCCGGGTGACGGGACCGCAGTACGGCCGGGGCCCCCACCCCCGCAGCGCTGCGCGCGCCCGCCCCGGCCCGCGGCGGCTCCTGGTCTTGGTCTTCGGTGTCGCCCTGGCGGTGTTCGATGAAGTCGGCCCCGCCCCGGCCCCGCCCTGGCCCCGGCCCCGCGGGGTCCCGCGTCCCCTCCCGCGCCGCCGTGCCGATACGGCGTGTCCCGTCGCCCGTTGCCACCGCTACCACCACGGGTTGCGCCAGGTCTAGGACCATGTCACCCACCCAGCCCCACCGCCCGGTGTGCCAGCGCCTCCACCTGGACAGTGGTCGTAGCCGGCCCGGCTCCGGCCTCGGATACCGTGTTGCTCTACGGGGTGCCATAACGGATGTGACGCCCCCCACCGGAGGTAGTCAGCGTATGAGTTCAAAGCGCAGCAAGAATCCAGCCCTGCCCGTACTCGACGACGCATTCCGACTCGCGTCGGTCAAGGACGCCGAAGAGTCCACCCGTGACCTGGCAGCGCGGCTGGCCACCACCGAGCTGCGCCGCGTTTCCCATCCGGGCCGGGTCACCTGGGAGCCCGCCGATCAGGCCGAGCCCGTACCGGTCCCGCCGACTGTGGTCGACGGTGACGGGGACCTGTGGCTGCGGGACCGGGGCACTGGCACCTGGACCATGCCCGAGTTCAACCCGAAGGAGTTCCCGGCTCGCTGTGGCGAGGTTCTGACGTGGAGCCAGCTTGCCCGCGAGTTCGGCCCGCTTACCGCACTGGCCGACGACCGCCGCATCGGCGGCGGCCGGCGTCGCTGACCGCGCAGCCTTCCGGGATGACCGCGCGGCGACTGTAGACGGTTTGCCGGGTGGCGGGGCGGCTGACGACAGCCTCAAGACGATGGCACGGCCGGGCGCAAGGCGCGCAGGAGAATCAGCGGACGGCGGCGGCGCCGGGGCGAGGCAGCGCCGCACGGCCTCGCCGCGGCGGCCCGAAGGCGGCCGAACCGCGGCTCCGGGACGGCGACAGGCGGCGGGTGTGCGGAGAAGAGTCGTCGCCCTATGGGGTTCCTACTCTGCTGCGGCCCGCCGTTCACCGCCGCGAGCCCTGCGTTCGGAAGCCCCCGCCGTGCCGCCGCTGCCTCGGCGTCCCCACCCGGTGCCAGCGCGGTTGTATAGCCGGGCTTGACTGCCCGCTGCCCGGCATCTCCCCGGGATGTGCCGTCGCCCCGGGCCCCGTCGGGCTGCCGTTCCGCCACCGCTCTTCGGTCGGGTGCCGTGTGTCCGCTATGCCGCTGCCGGCCTGCCTGGAAGGCGTCACCGAGATCGGCCGCGACCCGGGCCTGTGCGCCTCGGCGGTCCTGACCGATGACACCACCGTCATCCCCGACACTCTGATGGACCCGGTCGCCTATTCCAACCCGCTGGTCGCTGGCCCGATGGGGGTGCGGTTCTACGCCGCCCAATCCACCGCCAGCTTCCGCAGCGCGGCGCGCTGTTCCTGGGTGAGTTTGTCGCGGCGGGTTTTGGTGTTCGAGACCCATACGCCGAGCTTGACGGCCACCGGTTCCGTCT
>NZ_JBEXQW010000081.1:0-19533 GCF_040612775.1 Streptomyces sp. NPDC006339 | reverse complement strand
CCTTTGTACTCACCCTCGCGGGCTTTCCTCCGGGCGCTTCCTTCGTTTCCGACTCTATCAGATCTTTCCGATCCGATTTCCTCGGTGCTTTCCGGGTCCAATTTCGACTTTCGTCGTTTCGGGCCCTTCGGCGGGGTCAAACACTACCAGGCTTTTTCACTCCCCCCGACCACCCCTCCGCAGGCATGCAGAGGTGTAGACCACTGGGGTTAGGATCTGGCTTGATAGGTGCTGCCGACCCACGACTCAACGTCGCGTTGGGGTCAGGCAGGAGTACGACAGTACATCCCACCGCCACTAGAGGCAAATCGTTGCCGGTAGTCCCTAGGTCCGCCCAACTGGTACGTCCTGGTACGTCTCATGCGGAACCGGGACTTCCCATGACATAGGCTTCTGAACAGTACGCCGTCCAGGACAGGCAGTGACGGCGCCACACCATCTCCGCCCCTGGGAGGCTTCCCATGACAACCGTGACGTCGCCACTCGCTGGACGCGCCATCGGTCTCGCCGCAGTACCCGACCCCGTCTTCTCCGGTGCGATGGTCGGTCCCGGCACCGCCATCGACCCTGTGCGTGAGCCCTCCGAGGCCGTCTCGCCCGTCGACGGCGTCGTCGTCTCTCTCCACCCGCACGCGTTCGTCGTCGTCGACGGCGAGGGCCACGGTGTGCTGACGCACCTCGGCATCGACACCGTGCAGCTCAACGGGGAGGGCTTCGAGCTCCTCGTGAACAAGGGGGACACCGTGACGCGCGGACAGGCCGTCGTGCGCTGGAACCCGGCCGAGGTCGAGGCCGCCGGCAAGTCGCCCATCTGTCCGGTCGTGGCCCTCGAAGCCACCGCGGACTCCCTCTCCGATGTCGTCGACGACCAGGACGTGAAGTCCGGCGACCAGCTCTTCGGCTGGAACTGACCGCCGGGTCGTCCCTTACACACGGGCACGCGCGCGCGTATCCGCGCGCGCACGACATTCAACGCGGCGGCAGGGCCGCCGCTCTATCGGAGACGGGTGAGATGGAGACAACGCTGCGAGGCGTCGGTGTCAGCCACGGGGTGGCGATCGGCGAGGTCCGGCACATGGGCACGGCGGTTCTCGAGCCGCCGGCCAAGCAGATTCCGGCCGATGAGGCGGAGCGCGAACAGGGGCGCGCCCGTCAGGCCGTGGAGGCTGTCGCGGCCGACCTGATCGCTCGGGGCAATCTGGCCGGCGGCGAGGCGCAGGCGGTGCTCGAGGCCCAGGCGATGATCGCCCAGGACCCGGAGCTCATCGCGGACGTCGACCGCCGGATCGCGGTCGGCAGCACGGCCGAGCGGGGCATCTACGACGCGTTCTCGCACTACCGGGAGCTGCTCGCGGGCGCCGGTGAGTACATGGCCGGCCGGGTGGCCGACCTGGACGACGTGCGGAACCGGATCGTGGCGCGCCTGCTGGGTGTGCCGATGCCGGGTGTGCCGGACAGCGACGAGCCGTATGTGCTGATCGCGCGCGACCTGGCGCCGGCGGACACGGCGCTGCTCGACCCGACGCTGGTGCTCGGTTTCGTGACCGAGGAGGGCGGGCCGACGAGTCACAGCGCGATCCTCGCGCGTGCGCTGGGTGTGCCGGCCGTGGTCGCGCTGCCGGGTGCGGGTGAGCTGGCCGAGGGCACGGTCATCGCGGTGGACGGTTCCACCGGTGAGATCTTCGTGGACCCGAGCGAGGAGAAGAAGGCGGCGCTGACGAAGGCCGCCGAGGAGCGCAGGGCCGCGCTCGCCGCGTCCAGTGGTCCCGGGGCGACCTCGGACGGGCACAAGGTGCCGCTGCTGGCGAACGTGGGTGGTCCCGCGGACGTGCCGGCGGCGGTGGAGGCCGGTGCCGAGGGTGTGGGTCTGTTCCGTACGGAGTTCCTGTTCCTGGACGACAGTGAGCGGGCGCCGTCGGAGGAGAAGCAGGTCGAGGCGTACCGCAAGGTGCTCGAGGCGTTCCCCGAGGGCCGTGTGGTGGTGCGGGTGCTGGACGCCGGGGCGGACAAGCCGCTGGACTTCCTGACGCCGTCGGACGAGCCGAACCCGGCCCTGGGTGTGCGGGGTCTGCGGACGCTGCTCGACCACCCGGAGGTGCTGCGGACGCAGTTGACGGCGCTGGCGAAGGCCGCCGAGGGTCTGCCGGTGTATCTGGAGGTCATGGCGCCGATGGTGGCCGACCGCACGGATGCGAAGGCGTTCGCCGACGCGTGCCGTGAGGCGGGGCTGCGGGCGAAGTTCGGGGCGATGGTGGAGATTCCGTCCGCCGCGCTGCGGGCGCGTTCGATCCTGCAGGAGGTCGAGTTCCTGTCGCTGGGGACGAACGACCTGGCGCAGTACACGTTCGCCGCCGACCGTCAGGTGGGTGCGGTGTCGCGGCTGCAGGATCCGTGGCAGCCGGCGCTGCTCGACCTGGTGGCGATGTCCGCCGAGGCGGCGAAGGCCGAGGGCAAGAGCTGTGGTGTCTGTGGTGAGGCGGCGTCGGATCCGCTCCTCGCGTGTGTGCTGACGGGTCTCGGGGTGACCTCCCTGTCGATGGGGGCGGCGTCGATCCCGTATGTGCGGGCGACGCTGGCGAAGTACACGCTGGCGCAGTGCGAGCGCGCGGCCGCGGCGGCGCGTGCGGCGGACACGGCGCACGATGCGCGGATGGCCGCGCAGGCGGTGCTGTCCGGGGAGTGATCCCCGGTCGTGGGTGTTGAAGGGGCTTCCCGCCTTGATGGCGGGGAGCCCCTTCGGCGTCAGTGGGGGTGGGGGTCGTCGTCGGGGTGGAGGGGGAAGCCGGCGCGGTAGTCGACGTGGGGTTCGGGGGCGATGGGTTCGCCGGTGCGGGCGTCGGTGCAGTAGGCGTCGAAGACCTCGGCCTCGGTGAGGGGGTGGAGGCGTCCGTCGTGGAGGCGCCAGCCGTGGAGGCGGTCGGGGGCGCCGGGTGTGGTGGTGCGCAGGACGACGCCGCCGGGGGTGCCGAGGGCGATGCCGGCGGCGAGGACGGTGACGAACTCGGCGCCCTGGGAGCTGTCGAGGCGGACGGGTCCGGTGCTGGGGCGGGTGAGGTGGAGGGTGGCGAGGAGCTGCTCGTCGGCGGCGGGGACGCTGCAGACGAGGTGGTGGGTGCCGGGTCCGGCCGCGTCGAGGAGGCGCAGCAGGAGGTGGGAGGCGCGGTCGAAGGAGGCGGTGCCGATGTCCTGGCCGCAGTCGGCGCAGGTGCCGGCGTCGGTGAGGAGCATCGTGGCGTACTCCCAGGTGGCGCGGCGGACGGCGGTGTCGACGAGGGTGGGGACGAGGGTGGTGAGGGGCTGGCCGGTGTAGGTGACGCGGGCGCCGGTGGCGGCGCGTTCGGCGGTGTAGCGGCTGCGGCTGGTGGGGCGGTCGGGGTCGAGGCCGGTGTCGGCGCAGTATTCGGCGTACTCCTCGGGGTCGAAGAGGGCGACGGTGGTGTGGCCGCCTTGGGCGGCGAGGGTCTTGAGGAGGCGCTCGACCTCCTGGAGGTAGTGGGTGTGGTCGTCGAAGGTGAAGGTGTCGTACTGCCGCATGGCGGTGAAGTCCTCCTCGTCGGCGAGGAGGGCGAGGGTGCCGGCCACTTCGCGGCGGAGGGCGCGGCGCTGTGCGGTGGTGGTGGTGTGGTGGTGCCGGGTCATGTCTCCCCCTGAGCTCTGTCGATCAGTGCTCACTCACCGTAACCGTCGGCACTGACAGTGACGGATTGGTCGGCTTGGGGAGGCGGTCGCGGATGAGGCGGTGCTGGGCGGCGCCGGCGGCGACGAGGGCGAGGCCGAGCAGGGGCCAGGCCAGGGGGCCCGCGCTCATGACGCCGGTGACGAGGAGGGGTCCGGCGAAGCGCTGGGTGGAGTGGGCGGTGCCGTGGACGCCGAGGTAGGCGCCTTGGGCGTCGGCGGGGGCGAGGGCGACGGAGAGTTCCCACGAGGCGGTGGCGTGGATGATCTCGGCGAAGGTGAGGGCGATGACGGCGACGGCGAGGGCGGTGATCGCGAGGGTGCGTCCGCCGGCGGCGGAGGCGGCGAGGGCGAGGGTGCCGAGGACGAAGAGGCCGCTGAGGGGGATGAGGAGGCGGCGGGCGGCGTGGCTGGTGGCGGCGAAGCGGGCGAGGGGGACCTGGAAGAGGACGACCAGGACGGTGTTGAGGACGAGGAGCAGCGGGGCGAGGCCGGCGGGGGCGGCGGTGGCGTGGACGATCCAGAGGGGGACGGCGACCTGGAGGATCGTGTCGTCGAGGAAGAGGGCGGCTTCGGTGGCGGTGTAGGCGAGGAAGGTGCGGTCGCGCCAGGGATTGGCGGGCTTGGTCCTGGGGGTGTCGGTCGCGGTGGCGGCGACGCGTGAGGGGGCGGGGGGTTCGGCGCAGCGCAGGGTGAGGAGGGCGATGACCAGGTAGGTGAGGACGTTGCCGAGGAGGAGGAGTCCGTAGGCGCGGGTGCTTCCGGTGGCGAGGGCGGCTGCGGCGCCGAGGCCGCCGATGGACCAGCCGATGTTGACGGTGGTGCGCTGGATGGCCTGGTAGCGGACGCGGTCGGGGCCCGCGACGCGGGCGGCGTAGAGCTTGATGAGGACGCTGCCGGCGCGGTCGGGAAGGGCGCCGAGGGCGGAGTAGAGGGTGAGGAGGAGGAAGTGGTCGGTGGTGAGGAGGGCGAGGAGGGCGGCGCCGCGCAGGAGTTGGGCGGCGACGATGACGCGGACGAGGGGGAAGCGGTCGGCGAGGCGGCCGGCGAGCGGGGCGCCGGCGATGCCGACGCCGCCGGCGACGGTCATGAGGAGGCCGACCTGGCCGAGGCCGAGACCGGAGACGTAGGTGAAGTAGAGGGCGGTGCAGCCGGCCCAGAGGCCGGTGCCGGTCTTGTCGATGATGCTGACGAGGAGCATGCGGCGGCCGTCGCGGCCTCCGGGGATGCGGTCCAGTGCGGTGCGGTGCCATGAGGCGGGGCGGCTCACTCGGTTCCCCCTTGACGCGAGTTTTGTATTGATACATACTTTCGTACGTGGCAACACAATATTCGATCCAAGGGGAGACGGCCAAGGGGATCGCCGCGTCCGTCGAACGCGGCGTGGCCGACGGCGACCTGGCGCCCGGCGACGCGCTGCCTCCCGTACGGCGCCTCGCCGACGAGCTGGGCGTCAGCCCCGGCACGGTCGCGACGGCCTACAAGGAACTGCGGCGGCGGGGCCTGGTGGTGACCCGTGGCCGCGGCGGCACGGTCGTGGCCGAGGCGCCCTCGGTCGCCTCACGGCGCCCGCCCCGCGTGCCGGAGGGCCTGGTGGACCTGGCCGGCGGTCACCCCGATCCCGCGTTCCTGCCCGTGCTCAGACCGCCGGCCGAGGTGCGGCCGGTGTTCGGCTCGCACCGCGCCGCGCCCCGGCTCACGGCGCTGGAGGAGCTGACCCGCGCCTGGTTCGCCCGGGACGGGGTTCCGGCGGAGCGGGTCACCTTCGCGCACGGGTCCCTCGACTGCATCGCCCGGCTGCTCTCGGTCGAGCTGCGGCCCGGGGACGCGGTCGCCGTCGAGGATCCGGGCTTCCACCATCTCCTCGACCTGGTGCCGGCGCTCGGGCTGCGGATGCTGCCGGTGACCGTGGACCGGGAGGGCATCGTGCCCGAGGCCCTGCGGACGGCGCTGCGGGCCGGGGTGCGCGCGCTGGTGTGCACCCCGCGCGCCCAGAACCCCACCGGGGCCGCCTTCTCCCCCGCCCGCCGGGACGAACTGGCGGCGCTGCTGCGGGCGTTCCCCGAGGTGCTGGTGGTCGAGGACGACTACACCGTGGAGATCGAGGGACCCGTCGCCCCCACGCTGGCCGCCGCGGGCCTGGAGCGGTGGGCGCAGGTGCGTACCGTCTCCAAGCGACTGGGCGTCGACCTGCGGTGGGCCGCGGTCGCCGGTGACCCGGTGACGATCGCCCGGCACGACGGGCGGATGCTGATGACGTCCGGCTGGGTCAGCCACGTCCTGCAGGAGACGGTCGCCGGGCTGTTCTCCGACCCGGCCGTGGCCCGGCTCGTGGCGGCGGGCGAGGCGGCGTACGCGGAGCGGCGGCGGGCCCTGAGCGGTGCGCTCGCCGTGTACGGGATCCGCGCGGCGGAGGGCTCGGGGCTCAATGTGTGGGTGCCGGTGCGCGACGAGTCGGCCGTGGTGAACGGGCTGCGGACGCAGGGCTGGTGGGTGGCGGCCGGGGCCCGCTTCCGGATCGCCGCTCCCACCGGCGTACGGATCACGACGGCGGCGCTCCTGCCCGCGGACGCCGAGCGGCTGGCGGCGGACTTCGCGGCGGTGCTCGGCGACGCCCAGGCCACCTACGGAGGATGAGATCGGAGACGTGAGGGCCCCGCGCGCGTGCGCGGGGCCCTCGTCCTGGCTGCCGGTCGGGAGCGTCCTTCGGGGCTAGCGGCGGGTGCGGGCCAGCTCCTCGTAGAAGCGCAGCAGGTCGAGGTTGTCGACCGAACCCGGGTTGACCGCCTTGGCCATCGGGGTGCCCTGGAGCAGGCGCTTGACCGGGACCTCGATCCGCTTGCCGGTGAGGGTGTGCGGGACGCCGGGGACCTCGATGATCTCGTCGGGCACGTGCCGCGGCGAGAGCTCGGCGCGGATCGTCGCCTTGATGCGGCCGATGAGCTCCTCGTCCAGGGTGGCGCCCTCGGCGAGGTGGACGAACAGGGGCATCCAGTATCCGCCGTCCGGCTCCTCCAGGCCGATGACGAGGGACTCGCGGATCTCCGGGAGGCGTTCCACGGCCTCGTAGATGTCGGCGCTCCCCATCCGGACGCCCTGACGGTTCAGGGTGGAGTCCGAGCGGCCGTGGATGACGACCGAGCCGCGGTCGGTGATGGTGATCCAGTCGCCGTGGCGCCACACGCCGGGGAACATCTCGAAGTAGCTGTCGCGGTAGCGGCTGCCGTCCGGGTCGTTCCAGAAGCGGATCGGCATGGACGGCATGGGGTTGGTGACGACGAGTTCGCCCACCTCGCCGACGAGCGGCTTGCCGGAGGGGTCCCAGGACTGCAGGTCGGTGCCGAGGCCCGCGGCCTGGAGTTCGCCGATGTGCACCGGGAGGGTGGGGACGGCGCCGGCGAAGCAGGAGCAGACGTCGGTGCCGCCGCTGACGGACGCGATCCACAGATCGGCGCGGACCTCGTCGTGCAGCCAGCGGAAGCCGTCCGGCGGCAGCGGGGAACCGGTGGTGGCCACGCACGCCACCCGGGACAGGTCGAAGTCCCGCCCGGGGTGGACGTCGGCCTTGGCACAGGCCATGACGTACGCGGCGGAGGTGCCGTACAGGGTCGCGCCGGTGCGCTCGGCGACGCGCCACTGGGCGGCGGTGTCGGGATAGCCGGGGCTGCCGTCGTAGAGGACGACGGTGGTGCCGGTGAGCAGGCCGGAGACGAGGAAGTTCCACATCATCCAGCCGGTGGAGGTGTACCAGAAGAACACGTCCTCGGGGCCGAGGTCGCAGTGCAGGCCCAACTGCTTGACGTGCTCGATCAGGATGCCGCCCTGGGACTGCACGATCGCCTTGGGCAGTCCGGTGGTGCCGGAGGAGTAGAGCACCCACAGGGGGTGGGAGAACGGGACCTGCTCGAAGACCGGCTCGGTGTCGGCGGCGGTGAGGTCGGACCAGGCCAGGGCGCCCTCGGGCGCGGGCGTGCCGAGCAGCGGGATGTGCACGACGGCGCGCAGCGAGGGCAGTTCGGCGCGGAGCTCGGCGACGGTGTCGCGGCGGTCGTGCTCCTTGCCTCCGTAGCGGTAGCCGTCGACGGTGAACAGGACGACGGGCTCCACCTGCTGGAAGCGGTCCAGGACGCTGCGGGCGCCGAAGTCGGGCGCGCAGGAGGTCCAGACACCGCCGACGGCGGCGGTCGCGAGGAGGGCGACGACGGCCTCGGGGATGTTGGGCAGGTAGCCGGAGACCCGGTCGCCGGGCTCGACGCCGAGACGGCGGAGCTCGGCGGCCAGCGAGCCGACCTGGCGGCGCAGCTCGGCCCACGTGATCGGCCTCGGCTCGTGTGTCTCGTCCACATGCAGCAGGGCCGTGGCGTGGGGCCGCTCCTCGGCGGCGCGCAGCGCGTGCTCGGCGTAGTTCAGGGTGGCGCCGGGGAACCAGTCGGCGCCGGGCATGGAGCGGTCGCCCAGGACGCGCTCGTACGGGGTGGAGAAGCGGAGGTCGAACCACTCGGCGACGGCCGCCCAGAAGGCTTCGAGTTCCTCGACGGACCAGCGGTGCAGCGCCGGGTAGCCGCCCTCGGCGGGGGCTCCGTGGCGCTCCGCCGCCCACGCCTGGAAGCGGGTGACGGCGGCCGCGGCGACGCGGTCCTCGTCAGGCTGCCAAAGCGGCTCGGTCTGCGCTGATGTCATGGGTCGGCTCCCTGGCTGTACGCGGGGTCGGCGTGTGTCTCGCGCACGTGCGGGGGTGTGCGCGTGACGCGGCTGACAGGGACGATGCCATGTGATCCTCTTTCGCACCAGGGTTCCCCGCCCATGGTCGAGTAGCTGAATATGTGCTCCCACCACGGGTGAACGGCAGTTGAACGGACCTCGCACGCCCCTGCGCGGATGGCAGGGTGATCCACATGGACGGTCGTGAGCTGGTGCGTTCGATGAGGGTGCTGGGTTCGGTGCAGGGACTGCGGGCGGTGCGGGCGGCGTGGCGGCGGCACCGCGCCGACGCGCGGGCGCTGCCGCCGAGGGGGGCGGAGCGGGCCAGGGTGCCGGGGCCGGTGAGCGGGGCGGAGCCGTCGCCGGGCGGCGGGATCATCCGCTTCGCCCGCTCCGAGCTGCGGGTCTCCGTGTCGGCGAACGGCACCGTCTTCTGGGGCTGGGACGGGGTGGGGCCGCTGCCCTCGTACGCGCTGGCGGGCGATCCGCCGGAGCCCGATCCGCGGGCCGTTCTGGAACCGGACACGGACGGCGGCTGGCGGGTGGTGTCGGAGCGGGTGACGGTCGCGGTGTCCCGGCACGGGGCGGTGGAGGTCCGCACCCCGGGCGGGGTGGTGCTGCGCCGGGACCTGCCGCCGCGCTGGTGGGAGCCGGTGCGCGACGCGGAGGCCCGGGGCGGGGCGGCGCGCGGTCCGGCGGCGGCGGACGAAGCGGAGCCGCGCCGGGCGGCGCGCTGGGTGCAGCGCAGCGAGGTGCCGGCGGACGCGCGGTTCTTCGGGCTCGGCGGCCGGGCCTCGGGGCCGCGGCTGCGGGACGGCTCGTACCGGCTGTGGAACACCGACCCCTCGGCGGCCTTCTCCCCCGGCGACGACCCGCTCTACATCACCATGCCGGTGCAGCTCGTGGTGGCGGACGCCGGGACGCACCTGGCCTTCCACGACAACTCATGGGACGGGCGGGTGATCCTCTCCGAGGGCGAGGAGGGCGCCGGGTCCGGGCACGACCGGCCCGGGACGAGCGAGGTCCGGATGGAGGGCGGTCCGCTGCGCTGCTGGGTGATCGTCGGGACTCCCGCGCGCGTGCTGCACGGCTGGGCGGCGCTGACCGGCGCGCCCGCCCTGCCGCCGTCCTGGGCGCTCGGCCCGCAGCACGCGCGCTGGGGCTTCGGGAGCGAGCGGGAGGTGCGGCGGGTGGTCGACGGCTACCGGGACCGGGGGCTGCCGCTGTCCGTGCTGCACCTGGACATCGACCACTACGACGGGCACCGGGTGTTCACCGTGGACCGGGAGCGGTTCCCCGATCTGCCCGGGCTCGCGGCCGAGCTGCGCGAGCGCGGGGTGCGGCTGGTGTCGATCGTCGATCCGGCGGTGAAGGCGGAGCCGGGGAACGCGGTCTACGAGGCGGGGCGGGCCGCCGGGGCGTTCGTGCGGGACGACCGGGGCGAGGAGGTGCGCGGGGTGGTGTGGCCGGGTGAGTGCGTCTATCCCGACTTCACCGATCCGCGGGCCCGGACGTGGTGGGGCGGGCTCTACGAGGAGCGGCTGAAGCAGGGCTTCTCCGGGGTCTGGCACGACATGAACGAGCCGGTCGCCTTCGCCCCCTTCGGCGACCGGACGCTGCCGCGCTCCGCCCGGCACCGCCTGGAGGGCCGCGGCGGCGACCACCGCGAGGCGCACAACGTGTACGGCCTGGCGATGGCGCGGGCCGGGTACGAGGGGCTGTGCGCGCTGCGGCCGGAGGAGCGGCCGTTCCTGTTCTCGCGGTCCGGGTGGGCGGGGATGCAGCGGTACGGCGGGACCTGGTCGGGTGACGTGGCGACGGGCTGGCCGGGGCTGCGGGCCTCGCTGGCGCTCGTCCTGGGGCTCGGGCTGTGCGGGGTGCCGTACTCGGGTCCGGACGTGGGCGGTTTCGACGGGGACCCGTCGCCGGAGCTGTTCCTGCGCTGGTACCAGCTCGGAGCGTGGCTGCCGCTGTTCCGCACGCACGCGGCGTTCGACGCGGGCCGGCGCGAGCCCTGGGAGTTCGGTCCCGAGGTCCTGGAGCACGCGCGGGCGGCGCTTGCGGAACGGGAGCGGCTGCGCCCGTACTTCGTCACCCTGTCGCGGCTGGCGCGGATGACGGGCGCGCCCTATGTGCGGCCGGTGTGGTGGGGGACGCCGGAGGACCGGGCGCTGCGAGACTGCGAGGACGCCTTCCTGCTCGGGGACTCTCTCCTTGTCGCGCCGGTGCTGTCCCAGGGCACGGACCGGCGGGCGGTGCGGCTGCCGCGCGGGTCCTGGTACGACACGGCGACCGGGCAGGCGTACGAGGGGCCCGGGCAGGTGCTGCTCGACGCGCCGCTGTCCCGCGTTCCGGTGCTCGCCCGCGCGGGGGCGGTGATCCCGGTGCGGGGCGAGGCGGACGAGCCGGCCCTGGAGGTGTGGGCGCCGCCGGCCGGGCGTACGGGCGGTGGTCTGGTCGTCCGGGACGCCGGCGACGGGTGGGAACAGGCGGAGATCGAGCGGTACCAGTCGCGGCGCGTGGACGGGCGGGTCGTGGTGGAGCGGGTGACGGACGAGGGGACGGAGGAGCCGGGGCTGCCGGTGCGGGTGCGGGGCCTCGCTCAGGAGTAGTCGCCCGCGAAGAAGCGGCGCACGGCCTCCGTGTGGAGCGGGAAGGCCAGGTCCTCCGGGCCGTACAGGAGGTGGTGCCCGCTGGTCTCGTCGGTCGGGGCGGACGGCGGGAGCGCGTGTGCGGGGCGGGGCGGGAGGAGGCCGAAGAGGAGGAGGTGGCCGGCCGGGGAGCTGAGGGCGTCGGCGAGCCGTACGTCGCCGGCGGCGGCCTCGATGCCGGTCTCCTCGCGCAGTTCGCGCACCACGGCCTCCTTCCAGTCCTCGCCGAAGTCGATGAAGCCGCCGGGCAGGGCGGCCCGGCCGGACTGGGGCGGGATGGTGCGGGTGATGGCGACGAGCGCGGTGCCGCAGGCGCCGGTGACGGGGAGCAGCGCGACGGCGACGGGAAGCGGGTTGCGGTAGGCGGTGGTGCCGCAGGCGGCGCAGGTGCGGGGCCAGGCGGCGGCGGACCCCGCCGGATAGTGCGTGCCGCAGGACGGGCAGTGGGAGTGCGGTGAGGAGTCGGTCACGGGCCGACCGTATGCGATCCGCCTTTTCCGCCGCTGCCGTAGCTGATAGATGGTGCACATGACAGGACTGAAGCGAGTGAAGCGACTGAAGCGACTGACGGCCCGTGTCTCCGCTCTCCGCGCCCTCGGCGCGCTGGCCCTCGCCGGCCTGCTCGCCGGGACCGCCACCGCCACCGCGCCCCCGGCCGGCGCGGCGCCGGAGCCCAAGTCGCCACGGGAGTTCGTGGCGCTCGACCGGGTGGACCCGACGATCCTCCAGGAGATGCGCTACACCACGGAGCACAACTTCGTCGGCGAGCGGATCGACGGCTACCGCCAGCCGGTGTGCATCCTGACCCGGCCGGCCGCCGAGGCGCTGCACCGCGCGCAGGTGAAGCTCCTGGCGCGGGGCTACACGCTCAAGGTGTACGACTGCTACCGGCCGCAGCGGGCGGTGGACCACTTCGTGCGCTGGGCGAAGGACCTGGAGGACGAGCGGATGAAGCGCGAGTTCTATCCGCTGGTCGACAAGTCGCGGCTGTTCGCGGACGGTTACATCGCGGAGAAGTCCGGCCACAGCCGGGGTTCGACGGTCGACCTGACGGTGGTGCGGCTGCCCGCCGCGCCGACCCGGCCGTACGTGCCCGGTGAGCCGCTGGTGGAGTGCTTCCGGCCGCAGGACGAGCGCTTCCCGGACAACTCCGTCGACATGGGCACCGGTTTCGACTGCTTCGACACCCTCTCCCACACCGACGACCCGCGGATCCAGGGACTCCAGCGTGCCAACCGGGACCTGTTGAGGACCGCTCTGGCCGAGCAGGGCTTCGTCAACCTGCCCGAGGAGTGGTGGCACTTCACCTTCAAGCCGGAACCGTTCCCGTCGGCCTTCTTCGACTTCCCGGTGGCCCGCAGGTCGGTGGCGGGGCACTGACGTCTTCCCGGCCCGAGCCGCCCGTGCCACACTTCTGACGATCCGTCAGGTAGTGACGTCGTGAGGAGCTGCTGATGGCACGGGCGCGCAGACCGGTGGTGACCGGCTGGTTCACCGACCACGCCGACGGATCGGCGCCCGGGGAGGGGTTCCGGCTCCTCGGCACCCGCTGCTCGGCCTGTGCGTCGGTCTTCTTCCCCCGCGAGGACGACCGGTGCCGCAATCCGTACTGCCCCGGCGGGGGCGAGCTGACCGAGACGCCGCTCTCCCGGCGCGGCCGCGTCTGGTCGTACACCGACGGCCGCTACCGTCCGCCGGCGCCGTACGTCTCGGACCCGGACGCGCCCTGGGAGCCGTACACCCTGGTCGCCGTGGAGCTCGCGGCCGAGGCCATGGTGGTCCTCGGGCAGGCCGCCCCGGGCGTGCGGACGGCCGATCTGGCGGTGGGCGCGGAGGTGGAGCTCGTGCCCGGTGTGCTCCACGAGGACGCCGAGCACATCTGGACCACCTGGCACTGGCGGCCGGTGGCGGGCTCCGAGGAGTCCGGGGATCCCGGCGGCCTCGGGGACTCCGGGGAGGCGCGAGCGTGAACGACATCGCCGTGCTCGGGGCCGGGATGCACCCCTGGGGCAAGTGGGGGCGCGGCTTCGTCACGTACGGGACGGCGGCCGCGAGGGCCGCGCTCGCCGACGCCGGCCTGGACTGGCAGGACGTCACGTCGATCGTCGGCGCCGACACCGTACGCGGCGGCTACCCCGGCTACGTGGCGGGGGCCACCTTCGCGCAGGCCCTCGGCTGGCAGGGCGCGCGGGTGACCAGCGTCTACGCGGCCTGCGCCTCCGGGGCGCAGGCGATCGCCACCGCCCGCGCGCAGATCCTGGCCGGGCTCGCGGACGTGGTCCTGGTGGTGGGCGCGGACGCGGCGCCGAAGGGATTCTTCGCCCCGGCGGGCGGCGACCGCCCCGACGACCCGGACTGGCTGCGCTTCCGGGTGCTCGGGGCGACCAACCCCGCCTACTTCGGGCTCTACGCCCGGCGCAGGATGGCCCTGTACGGGGACACGCCCGAGGACTTCGCCCTGGTGAAGGTGAAGAACGCGGCGGCGGGCGCGCTCAATCCCCTGGCCCGTTACCGCAGGCCGGTGAGCGCGGCGGAGGTGGCCGCCTCGGCGGTGGTCGCCGATCCGCTGCGGCTGCTCGACATCTGCGCGACCTCCGACGGGGGCGCGGCGCTGGTCCTGTCGAGCACGGCGTTCGCCCGGCGGCACGGGCACCCGGACCCGGTCCGTATCCGGGCGGTGTCCACGGTCGGCCCGACCTATCCGAGGACGGTCCTCGACCTGCCCGACATCGCGACCGACTCGGCCGTGGCCGTCTCCCCCGCTCCGCTTCCCTTCCGGGCGTCGATCGCCCGCGCCGCGTACGAGGAGGCGGGGATCGGGCCGGAGGACCTGTCGCTCGCGGAGGTCTACGACCTGTCCACGGCCCTGGAGCTGGAGTGGTACGAGGACATCGGCCTGTGCGGGGCGGGCGAGGGGGCGAAGCTGCTGCGGGAGGGGGCGACCGCGCTCGGCGGGCGCGTCCCGGTCAACCCGAGCGGAGGGCTGGCGTCCTTCGGGGAGGCGGTACCGGCGCAGGCCATCGCCCAGGTCTGCGAACTGACCTGGCAGTTGCGGGGCACGGCGGGCGACCGGCAGGTGCCGGGGGCGCGGGTGGGGATCACCGCGAACCAGGGCCTGTTCGGCCATGGTTCGGCGGTGGTCGCGGTGCGCTGAGCCCCCGGCGGTCGACGCTCTGCCGCCGGCGGCCGGCGGCCGGTCGCGCGGTGCGCGAGACCGACGGCCGGCCGTGGCCCGGTGGGCGAGCCGGACGCCGGCGGTCGGGCGCGCGGCGCGGTGCTCAGGTCGTCAGGGCGGCGGGGCCGTCCGCGAGGACCAGGGCGTGTTCCACGACGGCGACGAGGACGTTCTTGACCGACTCGCGGTCACGGGCGTCGCACATCAGGAGCTCGACCTCGGGGTCGAGGTCGAGCGCGCCCCGGACGGCCTCGGGCGCGTAGCGGCGGGCGCCCTCGAAGCAGTTGACGGCGACCGTGAAGGGGATGCCGCGCCGCTCGAAGTAGTCGATGGCGGCGAAGCTGTCCTCCAGGCGCCGGGTGTCGGCGAGCACGACGGCGCCGAGCGCGCCCTGGGCGAGCTCGTCCCACAGGAACCAGAAGCGGTCCTGGCCGGGCGTGCCGAACAGGTAGAGGACGAGGTCCTCGCGCAGGGTGATCCGGCCGAAGTCCATGGCGACGGTGGTGGTCGCCTTGGCCTCGACGCCGTGCAGGTCGTCGACCGGCCGGCCCGCCTCGCTGAGGACCTCCTCGGTCCGCAGCGGCCGGATCTCGCTGACCGCGCCCACCAGCGTGGTCTTGCCGACTCCGAAGCCGCCGGCGACGAGGATCTTCAGCGTCACCGGTTCGACCGGCGGCTGCCGCCGGCGGCTGGAGCTAGAGCGCCCGAAGGCCATTGATCACCTCGCGAAGGATGCTCACGTCCGGCAGCTCGGCCGGCGGAACGGGGCGGGTCACGTGCACGAGCTCGTCCTCGACGAGGTCACCGACGAGGACCCGTACCACCCCGACGGGGAGGTCGAGTCCCGCGGCGAGTTCGGCGATCGACTGCGGCTGCTCGGAGCAGCGTTCGACGATCTCCACGTGCTCGGGGGACAGCGTCTGGTCGCGGCCGGGGTCGTCGGCGGCCGGTTCGGGCACCACCACCGCGATGAGGTCGAGCCGGTGGCGGGTCGCGGCGCTGGTGCGGCCGCGGGTCATCGCGTACGGGCGGACCACCGGGCCCGCCTCGTCGTCGAACCAGTGGCCGGGCGCCTCCTCGTGGGCGGCCCCGGTCCGGCCGCCGGCCCGGTCTGCGTCACTCATCCCCGTTCCCCCTCACTCATCCCCCGGTCGGCAGCCCGGTCCTGGGCGCCGTGGCGAGGTGCGCGCCGACCCGCTTGACCATGAGGGTCATCTCGTACGCGACCTGGCCGACGTCCGAGTCGGCGTCGGCGAGGACGGCCAGGCAGCTTCCGTCACCGGCGGCGGTGACGAAGAGGAAGGCGTCCTCCAGCTCGACGACGGTCTGGCGGACCCTGCCCGCCTCGAAGTGGCGGCCCACGCCCTTGGCGAGGCTGTGGAAGCCGGAGGCGACGGCGGCGAGGTGCTCGCCGTCCTCGCGGGACAGGTCCTGCGAGGCGCCGGTGGCCAGGCCGTCGCTGGAGAGCACCAGGGCCTTGCGGATGGAGCCGACGCGCTGGACGAGTTCGTCGAGGAGCCAGTTCAGCTCCCCGTTGCCGTGTGCGGAGCTGTGGGCTGCTGCGGCGTTCGGTGCGGTCATCGACCGTCCCCCTCGGGTGTCGTTCCTGGTGCTGTCGTTTCGGCGTTCTGCCGGCGGCCGCGCTGCCAGCCGCGCTGCATCGAGGCCATGCGGCTGCGCACCTCCTCGGCGTCGCGCTCGAAGGAGTCGGGTGCGCCGGCGGTGCCGGAGCCGGTCGTGGCGCCCTTCCGGCCGCCGTCGCGCCCGGTGGCGGTGCGCTCGCCGCGCTCGTCGGCGGCGCGCAACTGGGGTGCGAGGCTGGCCTGGCGGACGCGGCGGGGCAGGCCCCCGAAGGGGGCCGGGCCCTCCTGCGGTACGGGGACGAGCGTGGGGCCGGGGCGGACCCGGGCCAGCTCCATCGTGTCGTCGGTGCGCGAGCCCGAGGAGTCCGCGGGGCGTGCGCCGTTCGACGAGGGCGACGGGTGCGCGGAGGCCGGGCGGGAGCCGTCCCCGCCGTCCCGGCCGCCCCCGCCGTCGCGGCCGTCCTTCTCGGCAGCCGGGCGGGCGGCCAGGTGCGCGCGGCCCGGCTCGTCGAGGCGCCGGCCGTGGTCGACGACGAGCGTCGGCGGGCGGCGGCGCGGCAGCGGCACGGGCCCGGCGGGCGTGTCGTCGTCGGCCCGGGCGCCGGAGCGGTCCGGGCCCTGCTGGTGCCGGCTCCGCTTCGGGCTCTGGCCCTGGTGCTGGTCGCCGCGGCGGCGGTGCTCGCGGGCCCGGAACAGACCGCCGCGCTCGCTCTCGGTGTCGAGGAGGTCGGCCGAGCCGCCGAGGAGCTCGTCGAGGCCGTCGGCGCCCAGCGGGGCTTCGAGTTCCACGGGGCCGTCGAGGGCCGTGTCGAGGACCTTGGTGAGGGCGGGCCGGCCGCCGGTGAGGCCCTCGGGGCCGGCGGAGTCCCCCCGGTCGTGGCTCGTGCGGTCCAGGCTCTTGCGGTCGAGCCGGAAGCCGGCGCCCTGGGTCTCGGGGGCGTCGGTGAGCAGCGCGGCCGGGATGAAGACGACGGCGGTGGTGCCTCCGTACGGGGAGGGCTGGAGCGAGACGCGGACGTTCTGGCGCTGGGCGAGACGGCTGACCACGAAGAGGCCGAGGCGGTCGGTGTCGGAGAGCTCGAACTCGGGGGTCTCGGCGAGGCGCAGGTTGGCTTCGAGCAGGGTGTCGGGGTTCATGCCGAGACCGCGGTCGTGGATCTCCAGGGTGAAGCCGTTGGCGACGCGTTCGCCGAGCACCTGGACGGCGGTGTGCGGCGGCGAGAACACGGTGGCGTTCTCGAGGAGTTCGGCGATGAGGTGGGTGAGGTCGGCGACGGCGGGGCCGGCGACGCCGAGCCGGGGCAGCCGGCGGACCTCGATGCGCTCGTAGTCCTCGACCTCGGCGACGGCCGCGCGGACCACGTCCATGAGCTGGACGGGCTTGCGCCACTGGCGGGAGGGCGCGGCGCCGGAGAGGATCACCAGGCCCTCGGCGTGGCGGCGCATGCGGGTCGTCATGTGGTCGAGGCGGAAGAGGTCGGCGAGTTCCTCGGTGTCCTCGGTGCGCCGCTCCATCGTGTCGAGGAGGGTGAGCTGGCGGTGCAGCAGGACCTGGTTGCGGCGGGCGAGGTTGACGAAGACCTCGGAGACGCCGCGGCGCATGTCGGCCTGCTTGACGGCGGCCTCGACGGCGGCGCGCTGGAGGGTGTTGAGGGCCTGGCCGACCTGGCCGACCTCGTCCTCGGCGTAGCGCAGGTGCGGCACCTCGGTCTCGACGTCGACGTGCTCGCCCGCGGCGAGGCGGCGCATGACGCTGGGCAGGCGGACGCCGGAGACCTCCTGGGCCTCCTTGCGGAGCAGGCGCAGGTCGCGGACGAGGTCGCGGCCGATGCGGACGGAGACGACGACGGAGACGAGGAGGGCGACGAAGCCGAGGACGCCGGCGACGCCGGCCTTGAGCAGGACGCTGTACGCGGCGGGCTGGACGCGGTCCTGGTAGCGGTCGCCGGCCGCGGTGTTCTCGCGGGCGAGGGCGTCGAGGACGGGGGTGGTGTGTTCCTGCCAGCGTTCGGCGGTGACGGCCTTGGGGTCGTCGGTGGCGCCGGCGGCGATGATCGACTCCTCGGCCTTGCGCAGGGGCGCGGTCTCGGGTCCGGTCCAGTACTTCTCGAAGCGCTGGCGTTCGGAGCCGGGCAGGATCTCCAGGTTGGCCTGGTAGAAGACCTTGCGGCCGGCGACGAGGTCGGTGACGGCGCGGACTTCCTCGGTGGTGACGCGTTCGGCGATGAGCGCGGAGACGACGAGGGCGTCCTCGCGGGAGAGGAGTTCGCGGGCGCGGGTGACGCCGACGAGGGCGCGGCCCTGCTTGTCCATCTCGACGTTCTCCAGGGCGTGGAGGGTCAGGAGGAAGCTGTAGCAGGGGTCGACGAGCCGGCTGTAGAAGTCGAGGGCCTGCATGCGGCCGATGCTGCGGTTCTCCACGGAGCGGCGCAGCGAGGAGAGGCCGTCGAGGGCGTCGAGGACGGAGGTCAGCCGCTGGGCGGTGACGGGGCTCATCTCGCCGCGTACGCCGGGGTCGGTGGCGTTGCGCCGGATCAGGGCGATCTGGCGGTCGGTGGCCTCGCGTTGCACGCGGAGTTCGGTCAGGGCGTCGGCGGCGCGGGGGTCGGCGAGGTAGACGAGGGACTGCCGGCGTTCCTTCTGGATGACGCGGACGGTGTCCTCGATGGGGTAGCCGACCTTGTCGACGATGTAGGCGACGTCGAGGAGTTGCCGGGCCTCGCGGCCGGTGAGGACCGTCGCGAAACCCCACAGGCCGGTGAGGGAGACGAGCGGCACGAGGAGCAACGCCACGATCTTCCTGCGGATGGACTTCCCGCGAAAGCGCATGGCCTCCCCCAGCTCGGCCTCCGCGGCCACGGAGGTCCTTCACATCGTCATGGCGTCACGCCCGGCGTCAACACGCGGCGTCAACCTTCAGATTCAACAAACGGCGGCGCGAGCCTACTACTGCATCACAGCCATCTCGAAGACGCGTCCGGGCGATTTTCAGCCGGTCGAGTGAGTGTTGATCATGAGATGTCCCGGTATTCGGGTAGTTGGGTTCCGCCACTGTGGCGCAGGACACCTTGCGGGGCCCCGCGCGGGGCGCTGGGGTCCGTCTTCCCCATGATGGCTGGAACTGTTTGTTCCGCACCGGGTGGCGGGTGGCCGGGAAGGGGACCCGGCGAAACCTTTTCCCTCCCTCGTACGTCATTCTGTACCGGGGAGGGTGTGTCCGCGTAAAGCGGCTCAAGACGGGCAGCAGCTTCCCTGGAGACATCGTTGGTGGGGAGTGACAGGCGCGATGGAACACGAGGCCCGGCCGGTGCGGCAGTTGTGGGTGGAGGACGAGAAGGGCCGTCGCCGGATGCCCGATCCGGTGCGGGCGGCCGCCGTCCGGGCCCTGCTGATCGCCTCGGTGACACTGATTCAGGCGATGGTCGCCTTCTTCTGCTCGATCGCCGGGTCCTGGCTGGCGTTCCCGGTGACGCTGACGGCGGTGGGCAGCACCGTGGTGGCGACCTGGAGCGTGCTCGACGTATGGATCACGCGGCAGGTGTGGTACCAGCGCAACGGCGTCGTCTCGGAGCCGAGCAGCACGGCCCGCAGACTGCGGCGTGAGCGGCGGCGGGAGGAGCGGACGGCGCTGTCCGAGGCTGCCTGAGGGACGACGGTGAAGGCGTTGGGCCCGGCCCCCGGAATGGGGGCCGGAGGAGGACATCAGGATCACGTCAAGACGGCTCCGGCCGCCCGCACCCGCGCGGAA
>NZ_JBEXQW010000080.1:0-19800 GCF_040612775.1 Streptomyces sp. NPDC006339 | reverse complement strand
TGGCCGCCGTCGCGGAAGTAGACCTCTCCCAGGACGTCCCCGGTGACTTGCTGGAGGTCGCGGTCGGTGGCGCCGGCGGCCTGGGCGTCGAGGAGCCGGGCGGCCTGTCCGGGCGGGAGCGCGAGGGTCAGGTGGCGCATCCGGGCGTCGTCGGTGGTGCCGGGAGCGGCGGTGAAACCGAATCGGGCGCGGACGTCGACCATCAGGCCGCCGGTGGTGGCGGCGGCCTTGCGCGCCCTCGCGCGGACCTGCGGCTGCCAGCGGCGCCGGACCTCGCCGGCCAGGCGGGCGGCGAGGTCGGCACGCGGGCGCCGGATCTGGTCACGGACGTAGCGCTCCACGGTGCGCTGGGAGACGCCGAGCAGCTCCGCCACAGCCTTCGTGCTGCCCTTGTGCTGGCGCACCAGGTAACGGACCTGGGCGCCCGCGGACTTCGGCATCGGGCGGGTGAACGCGCCCGCCAGCGCGCCGGTCAGGGCGTCGTCGATGCTCATCGTCGGTGTCCTCCGGAACGGTCAGGCGAAGTGGGCGGCGGCGGCGTAGGTGAACGCGTCGGCGGCATCGATGGCGGCCTCGCGGAGGGCGCCGAGGGTGGCCGGGTCCGGGGCGCCGCGCAGGGCGTAGCAGGCGCGGGCGGCGGCGTCGGCGGCCGGGGCGAGGGCGGGCGTGAGGATCGACACCAGGACGCGCGGGGCCTCGATCGCGGTCGTGACGCCGACGCCGGGGACCTCCACGGTCAGGACGTAGTGGTAGCGCATGGGTCCTCCAGATGAGGGAGCCGGGGGCAGACCGCCCCCCGGGCGAAGTAGAGGCGCTGTAAGGCGATCTGAGCGATCTTCAGCGCCCCGGACGACCAAAGAGGCTCGGGACAGGGTCCGGGGCCCGGAGATCGCCGCACAGGCGGCTTCTCGGGTCAGGTGTGAGCCATGTCGACGAACCGGGAGTAGTGGAGCTGGTGGGCGACGGTGATCCGGGCGGTGGCTCCGTTGCGGTGCTTGCCGACGATGAGGTCGACTTCGCCGGCGCGGGGGGACTCGGGCTCGTAGGCGTCGGGGCGATGCAGCAGGATCACGATGTCGGCGTCCTGCTCCAGGGAACCGGACTCGCGCAGGTCGGAGACGGCCGGGACCTTGTCGGTGCGCATCTCGGGGCCGCGGTTGAGCTGGGCGAGCAGCACGATCGGCAGGTGCAATTCCTTGGCAAGGAGCTTGATGGAGCGGCTGATCTCGGAGACTTCCTGCTCGCGGACGTCGTGGCGGCGCTTGGTGCCGCTGGTGATGAGCTGGACGTAGTCGATGACGATGAGCGCGAGGCCGGGCACGCGGTGCTTGAGGCGGCGGCACTTGGCCTGGATCTCGGGCAGGGAGCGGGCAGATTCGTTGACGTACAGCTCGGATTCGCCGTAGCGCTTCGCGGCCGGGGCAAGCTTCTTCCACGCCTCGTCGTCCAGGTGGCCGGAGCGCAGGTGGTGCAGGCCGACCAGCGCTTCGGCGGACAGCGCGCGCAGGTTGAGCTCGTCCACGCTCATCTCCAGCGTGAGGAACGCGGCCGGCCGTCCGGCGCCCTCGATCGGCTGCCCGGCGCCGTTGCGCGGCATGGTGCAGGCGCGGGCGAAGTCCATGGCCACGGTGGACTTTCCGTGTCCGGGGCGCCCGGCCACGATGATGACCTGGCCAGGCTGCCAGCCCTGGGTCAGGGCGTCGAGGTCAGCGAAGCCGGTGGGGACGCCAGTGATGCCCGTGCGGGAGCCGGCGGCCTCGATGGCGTCGAGAGTGGCGCCGAGGGTGTCGCGCGGAAGGCGGAAGTCGTCATCCCGGCCGCCCCGGGCCTCGACCACACCGGCGATCTCGGCGGCGGCCGCGGCGGCGATCTCGTCGGTCTCGCCCTCCCCGGAGTAGCCCATGGCGACGATCCGGGTACCGGCCTCCACCAGGCGGCGCAGCACCGCCTGTTCGCGAACCTGCTCGGCGTAGAAGGTCGCGTTCGCGGCGGTGGGCACCGACTGCACCAGGGTGTGCAGGTACGAGGCGCCGCCGACGCGGTCCAGCTCGCCGCGCTTGCGCAGCTCGCTGCCGACCGTGATCGGGTCGATCGCTTCACCCCCGCGCTTGCGGAGGTCGAGGATCGCACGGTGGATCGTCTGGTGCGCGGGCTTGTAGTAGTCCTCGGCGTGCAGGACGTCGGGGACCTCGATGACCGCGTCCTCCGCCAGCAGCATGCTGCCGAGGACGGCTTGCTCGGCGTAGATGTCGTCCGGCCGGCCGCCGGGCGGGATCCGCTCCAGGGAGCGGCGGCGGTCCTGGTCGTCGTCGGCCCAGTCGGGCTCGGCGGGGATGGTCTGGCTGGGTACGCTCACGGTGGTCCTTCGTGGATCATGCGGCCGCCGGGGCCTGGCGAGGATTTCCGGCGGCCGCGCTGCGTGTACGGGTGTCAGATAGTGGGCTTGCGCAGGCTGGCCAGCATCGCCGCGACGTCCGGGGGCGGAGGCACCGGCTTGTAACCGGGATCGGCGGCGGGCACCGGCCCGGGACCGCTACCGGAGCCCTGGGCGGGGATGCCGGAGCCGGAAACGGCCTGGAACAAGGGCAGGTTGGGGATCCGGTCCCGCAGCAGCAGCCGGTACGGGCTGGTCACACCGGTAGGCCGGGCGCCGACGTGCGCGGCCAGCAGCCGGACGTCCACCTCATGGATCGACGGCCACCCCTGAGCCTCCATGGCCTCCAGCAAGTGCGGGGCCAGCCGCTCGGCATTCGGCCGCCCCTGCGTCCAGGGCGCGGGCATCCGCTGGAGGAAGTGCGACGCAGCCTTCAGGTCCTCGGCCGCGAAGTGCTGGGTGGGCACTCCCGTCTTTTCCGAGTCGGAGACTCCCTCCCCCTCCCCCTCCGGCGAAGCCGGCACGTGACCGGTGGTGTTCGTGGGGGGCTTGGGGGGGGAGGTAGTTACCTCCCCCGGGGGGTGTGGGGGGGGAGGAGGGAAACCCGGTTTTTCCGGATTCCGGCTCTGACCTGCGGAAACGTCGTCCGAGGGAAACCGGGTTTTTCCCGATTCCGCTCCGGAACCGGGAAAAACCCGATTCCGGCTCTGACCAGGCGAAACAGGGTTTTTCCCGGTTTCCCTCACAGGGGTGACGTTCGGAACCGGGTTTTCCCCGATTTCGCTGCTGACCTGCAACAACGCGGCAGTGCCCGCTGTGACGTACTGGGGGTTGTTGGCCGGGTTCCGGTACGCCCGGTAGCGCCACTCGGGACGCTTCGTCTCGGGGTTGTAGACGGATCGGCGGAGCACGTGGCCAGCCTTCGTCAGCCGCTTGGCGATCACTTCGAACCGGTCGATGCTCATCTTCCAGCCGCGCGCCCGCATGCCTGCCGCGAGCGCCTTGGCGGTCGCCTGGGCGTCCGGAGGGAGGAGCAGCAGGTCCGCCAGTACCCCGATGTCCTCGGGCTGGAGTTCCGGGTTCTGCACCACGGGCCGGGGCAGGACGGCTTCCTCCGGAAGCTCCTGTGCCCGCTCGAAGACGCTGTCGCCGAAGGAAGTCATCACAGCTCACCTCCCGCGCGCGAGATGATCCCGTGCCTGCACAGGAAGTCGACGGCGGCGGCCACATCGTCCAGGCTCACCGGGCCACCTCCGGCACGTTGAAACCGGGGCGGTGTGGCGTGTCGCGCTGTACATCTCGTACGCTCAAGAGGAGCGCACCTCACCTTCGATCTCGTGTGCTTCGGCCGGCTTCTCGGGCTCCACCCCGGACCGGCCCCGCAGGCCCGCCGCGAGGCGGGCCTGTTGTGGTTCTGGGGCCCCTCATGCTGGGTGCATGAGCAGCCGCGATTCCTAAGACCCTGCCGGGCCCCAGGGACGTCGTTATCGCAGGGAGCTCATCCACCGCAGGATCGTCGGTCCGTTGGTGATCTTCACGGCGACCTCGACCACCCGGTCATCGGCGAGATACACCGTGCGGACCACCTGGGTAACCGGGATGTCACCGGCGACGGTCAAGCCGAGAGCGCGCTTCTCCGCCTCGGTCGCGTGCCGTGAGGTGACCTCTTCAAGGACGTGGTCCTGGGCGGCGCCGAGGCGTTCGGCCGCGAGTTCGCGTGAGGCGCCTGTCGACACCGGCTCTGCCAGCTCGGGTGTCACAGCCACGACGTACGCGGGGTAGTACGAGCTGCTGAAGTGGATCGGCACGCCACCGCGGCTTACGACTCGCCGACGCACGTGGACCGGTGTGCCGGGGGGAACGTCAAGGCGGGGTGCGACCAGTTCGTCTGCTCCGACCGTGCCGACCTCGAGGATTCGGGACGACTCCCCTCCGCCGAGCGCCTTACCAGTGGAGGCGTGCAGGGCCACGCGAGCTTGGATGTTGTTACTGATGGGGCCCGCCACGACGGTACCGACGCCGGCCTTAGGGAGCGTCAGTCCTTCGATCTTGAGCACCCGGAACGCCCTGTTCACGGTGGTTTGCGCAACGCCGAAGCGCTCGCCGACTTCCCTCATCGAGGGCATGGTGTCGCCTGGCTTAAGGACACCGTCCTGGATCTGCTGGCGGTAGTGCGCCGCGATCTCTGCGTATCCGACTGTCTGAGCCATCTCCGTCTCTCCTCTCTGATGACTCGGGCCGCCTCGCCATCGAGTGCAGCGCTATACGCAGAAGCCTAAGCCACGTAGACACGCAGCGCTAGCACTAGCGCTGCGTGGCGCTAGTGGTCTACCTTGTTCCCGGGACGCCTCCCCTCCGGCCTCGGAGAAGGGGGAGCCCCATGCGCTGACCTGCGGAAACGTAGCGAGATGGCCTAGTGCAGTACTAGGCATCTCGGCGCGGAGGACGGGCCCCGTCCCCAGCGATGTCGGACACCCCGGGGCGCCGGAGAGGCACTCCACCGCACGAAACGCCCGGACGGCCGTGTGATGACGGCCGGAAGGAAGCGCTGGTTACTTGAGAACTCCATATGGGACATCCCGGGAACTACGACCAGCCCCGTCCTCCGCACATCGCGGGGGCGCGGTGAGTCCTCTGGGCCCCGGCCCCGTCCGCAGGGTGATGCGGACCACCAGCCCGCAGGTGAGATGCGGGACAGGCAACGGCGACAAGCCAGCCCTGCCGCGCAGGCAGCTTCCGAAGCACCTTTTCCCCTGCCGCCCTCACGGGCGGACAAGGGATCCGACCGCGCGGTGAGACAAGGGCGAAGATCGCGGCCCCGTAGAGCAGCACGACCGGTGCAACTCCGGTCCGGGGTACTGCGGCACTTACGTGCCGCGCGGAGCCGGGCAACGCCCGCTCCGCCAACAGCGACGGCCCCGGGGGGTGAGAGCCCCGAGGCCGTCCGAGTCCTGTGTGGAGGACCCATGATCAGCATGGCATGCCCCCGTCCGACCCTCGGCATCGAGGTCCCGCCGGCCGCGTCGGTACAGCGCCTGGTGGCGCTGCTCGACGACATGACCGCCGAGGGCGACGCCCGCGCCGAGCGCGCAGGCCGCCGCGCCCGACGCACGCTCCAGGAGATGGCCCCCGGCTACACCCGGCAGCCGGTGCTCACCCTGTACCGCCCGGCAATGGCCAACGACGCGTGCCCCCTGTGCACGCGGTGGTCGTGCGACGGAACGAACTGCCCGGCGGGCGCCGCCCCGGCACCCACCGCCGCCGCGACGGTCGCGGCCGCCTCCGGTCAGTGCCAGCACTGCGGCGCCTGGTTCGAGGACTGGAACGGCGGCACCTGCGACGCCTGCCGCATGGCCGGGCGCTGACCGTGCCCGACGACCTGCACCAGCGCTACCAGCGCGCCGCGTCGGCCGTGCGCTCCCACGACGCCGAGTGCCCGACCTGCACCGCGACCACGCGGTGTCAGGCCGGGGCCCGGCTGTGGGAGAGCTTCACCCGGCTCCAGGACGCCTATCTCAACCGCAACCGCCGCTAGAAGGAGCGGCTTCCGCTTCGACTGACCGCGTCTGCCGCTTGCCTGACCCGCACGGCCCCGCCCTCCGCCAGGGCAGGGCCGTGCGGCGTCCAGGGGAACCGGACAGACCGGCTCCGAACACCGAGGGAGAAACCGTGACCACGCTCTACCACTTCGTTCTGACGCTTCAGCTCCCGACGCCGACCGGCATGGACGTGAAGACATGGTCCTCGACCGCCAACGTCCCGCCGGGCCGGGGCCGCTACGACGTCTACAAGGACATTCGCGCCACGCTCACGGCCGATGCGCCCGAGTGGGCCCGCGCCAACGTCCTGCACTGGTCGTTGGAGCTCGACGAGCTGCCCCACGCCGCGCCGTCGGCCCCTCCCGCGCCCACCACCGAGGCGGGCCCGTCCGGGACCCCGGTGCGCGGCCAGGTGCCGCGTCAGCGCTGACACTCCCCCGACCCCCAGGACCCGCCGACGTCCCTCGCGCCCGGAATGTGCGAGGGACGTCGGCGGCCAGCCCTCAGAGTAGGAGACTGCACGTGATCCGATTCGGCACAACCCGCCACGAGGACGACGACGCGCCCGCCGGGCGGGTCTGGAGCTGGCGAGACGTCGTCCTCGCCGTACTGGGAGCGGTGACGCTCGGCGTCGCCGTCCTGTCCGTCGTCGTCAGCTACAAGATCCTTGAGCCCCCCTTCGGCGCCTGGGCCTACGCGATGGTCGGTGCGCTCGACGCCCTGTGGGTCGTCGTCACGGGCGCGGAGATCCTCGCGGGCAACAACCGCAGGCGTGCGGCCCGTGCACAGCGCGCGGGACTCGTCCTAACGGCCGTGCTCACGGCCATGCCGACCACCGACCTGATCATGCACGGCAACGGTCACTTCGACCTGGCCATGGTCCTCACCCCGATCGCGATCGTCGCCACGAAGGTGGCGTGGTGGCTCACCCTGCCCGCGCTTGGCCGGCGGGTGTCCGAGGCCACCCGCAAGAAGCTCGCCGACAAGCGGCAGAAGGTCGCCGACCGGCTGGAGGTGATGACGGCCGAGGCCGCGCACCGCATCGAGCTCCTGGCCGTCGCCACCGACCTGGAGCAGCAGGTGGCCGAGGCCGAGACGGCCTACCGCAAGGCCGTGCTGGCGAGCCGTCAGCGCACCGCCCTGGAGCTCCACGCGCAGGCGCAGGCCACCGAATCCACCCTCGCGAAGAAGCTGCTCCCCGCGTCCGTGGCGGCGATCCGCCTCCCGGACCTCGAATCCTGGGACCCGCTCGCCGCCCTGCCCGGCACGGAGCTTTCTGCGACCGTTACGCAGGTCAGCGCCCTGCCGCCGTCGACCGGCACGCAGGGCGGCACGGAGGGCGTGCCGGACGGCGGCACGGCGGCACGGCAGGCGGCACACGCCGCTGCTCTCGCCGACCTCGCGGCCGTCGCGGGTGTCAGCGTACCGGTGCCGGGCGAGCCGCTGACGGATGCGCAGATGGGCGTGGTCCTGCGTCACCTGCGCTACAGCGACGACCCGCCCCTGTCCTACCGGCAGGCCCGCGACCAGTACCGCGCCGCCGGATTCGTCGGCAGCGAGGAGCGGATCCGCCAGGTGTGGGGGGAGCTGCGCTCCAAGGAACCGGCTGGCCACCGCGGCGGGGCGTCCGTGGCGGCCGAGGAGACGTCCGAGGACGCCGACGAGGAGCCCGAACCCGCCGTCTGATCTGACAGATTCCGGCACCACCGATGCAGCCAAGACGGCCCGGTCGTCTTGGCTGTGTCGCGACTGCCGGACCATGCAGTCGACCCCGGCGCAGACCCGGCGAGCGTCTGGCGAGCGATACGCACGCAGACCCCGGCGCAGACCCGGTGAGCACCACAAACCCCAGCAGGCATGTCCGTAACGAGAGTTACCCTGCGTGCCCGCGTCACTACGAAGGAGAAGGACTCCAGGACAGTGAGCAAGACAAAGGCGAAAGCCCAGGAGGAAGACATGTGGGGGCAGGCCGCCGGCGCCATCGGCGGCCTGGTCATCGTCTTCGCCGTCCTGGCCGCCATCAAGGACAAGCTCGGCTTATCGTGGCCCGCCACGCTGCTCGTGACCGCCGGCGCCCTCATCGGCCTCGGATACGGCGTGTGGAAGGCCCGCACGGTCCTCGTGCGGCGATGGGCCGAGGCGGGCACCCCGGCCGCCTCCCAGCCGGGGAAG
This sequence comes from Streptomyces sp. NPDC006339, assembly GCF_040612775.1. Lineage (NCBI taxonomy): Bacteria > Bacillati > Actinomycetota > Actinomycetes > Kitasatosporales > Streptomycetaceae > Streptomyces > Streptomyces sp. NPDC006339. Next base: position 11,715 of record NZ_JBEXQW010000080.1, on the reverse strand, counting down.
GCCGCCGAGGCCGACGAGGACGGCCAGGTCGAGGCCGAGGCCGTGCCGGTGCACCCGGAGCTCACGGCGGCGCTCATCACGGCCGGCATCATCGGCAAGGATGAGGTGATCCGCGCCGACGAGGCCAGGATCAGCGAGGCCGCGAATGCCACGGTCTACGACTTCCTTGTGCCGCCCGGCAAGACGTTCGTGGACGTCCAAAAGAAGTTGGACACTCTGGCCGGTGTGCTCGGCGTGACCCGGATGCACATGAAACTGGAGCGCAGCCGCGACACCGAACGCCGCGTGAAAATGCTCAAGCTCCACGAGCCGCCGTTCACGCAGCCTTTCCCGGCACCGACCCGGCGAGAGATCGAGACGTTCGCCGGTGTCCCTTTCGGTCACGAGGTCACCGGTGAACTGGGCGGTGTGCCGAGTTTTGAGCGGGCGTCGCTGATCGTCGCCGGAATGACCCAGATGGGCAAGACCACGCTCGTCAACGGGCTGATTGCCTGTCTGCTGATCGCCTACCGGGAATTCGACCTGTATCTCCTCGACGGCAAATTCTGCGGGCTGACTCGGTTCGAGAAGATCGCCACTCGTTATGAGTCGTCCGACGATCCGGCCGTCCTGGAAAGCATGGTCGATGAACTGAACGACCGAGCCGACGCCCGCTATATGAAATCCAAGGAGGCGATCCGCGCACGGATGCCCGCTCCCACTTTCAAGCCGGTCTTCTTCATCGTCGACGAAGCGGCCGACTTCTTCACCCACGACGGCTCTAGGGAAGGGGCGGAGAACGCCCGGCGCATCACGGAGAAGACGCGGTCTCTGGTGTCGAAAGCACTGGAGTCCGGCATTGCCTCGGTGCTGCTTACTCAGCGCCCCTCGGACAATGCGATTCCCGTGAAAGTGAGGGACCAGTTCCTCTATCGGCTGTGCCTGTATGTGGCATCGTCCGGGACCGCAAAGGTCGCCCTTGGCGACACGTATTTCGAAACGGTCGCACCGATCAACCCCGCACTCCTCGACCCGAACATCAAGGGTCAGGGCGTGCTCTACGCCAACGGCGTCTCCACGCTCCTGCGCGGATTCAACTTCTCCGACGAATTCATCTGGCAAATCGTGGACGAAGTCTACGACCGGAGAAAGCCGGTAGAAGTGGAGAAGGCGCCGCTCTCTCCGCTGGAGAAAGCAATCGAGATGATGCGTGCTGCGGGAGTCGACTTCATGCCCACGGCCGATCTGGCGCCTGCATTCGGGATCACGGAAAAGGACGCCTTGCAGCAAGGGCAGAAGCTCGGCGCCCTATTCGGCGGCAAGGTCAAGTCGTACCGCCCCCAGGGGGCGAATCGCGGCTACCGGCTGGCCGACCTCGAAGCGGTCGCCAGGGCCGAGCTGTGACCGGCATCGAGACCGGCCGAGGACCGGCGGACGACCGGCGAGGGACCGGCAGCCGGCCGGACCGCCCGCCGGTCCGACCGGCTGCCCTGCCGGTCGCCTGCCGGTCGCCTGCCGGTCGCCATGCCGGTCCTGACCAGCGAAAACACCATCACAGGCAGTGAGGGGGGAAGTATCCCGTGAGAGGCACAACGCCCGTCGCAATCGGCGTCGGGGCCACCGCGGTGGTCATCGTCGCCGCGCTCGTCCAGGGCAGCGGCTCCGGCCCGAGGGGAGCGGCGCTGAGCGTGGCCGTCCCGGCCCAATACCAGAGCCTGGTCGAAAAGGCCGGAAATACCTGCCCCGAGGTCAGCCCGAATCTTGTCGGCGCGCTCCTGTACCAGGAATCGAAGTTTAATCCGCGAGCAACGTCGCCCGCTGGTGCGCAGGGAATCGCGCAGTTCATGCCGTCGACCTGGGAAAGTCACGGGATCGACGCAAACGGCGACGGGAAGCGCGACGTCTGGGACCCCGAGGATGCCATCCCCTCTTCGGCGAAGTACCTGTGCACAATCGCCAAAGAGGTGAAAGACGTTCCCGGAAATCCGCAGAACAACATGCTCGCCGCCTACAACGCAGGAAGCGCCACCGTCCGCAAACACGGGGGCGTCCCTCCCATCCGGGAGACGCAGAACTATGTTCGCGCTATCAGCGCGAACATCGAGAGCTCCGGCGGAGCCACGAGCGCGCAGCAGGGATATACCGTCATCGAGGCGGCCGAGTCGATGCTCGGCACACCGTATTCGTGGGGTGGCGGAAATGCCAGCGGCCCCAGTACGGGAATCTGCTGCTCGCCCAACGGAAGTTCGGGACAGTCGATTGTCGGTTTCGACTGCTCCGGTCTCGTGGTCTACGCCTACGCCAAAGCCGGAATCAGCATGCCGCGCACCGCTGCTCAGCAGTACGCCGCATCCGAGCCGGTAAAGCCGGGGCATGTCCGCCCCGGGGACCTGGTTTTCTACGGGCCCAGTGCAGCCGCTATTCACCACGTCGCCATCTACGTCGGCGGCGGGTGGATCATCGAGGCACCCCGACCCGGCGCCCAGGTCCGCTACGCCCTTATGGACACGATGTCGGATTTCTACGACGTCGCCCGCCCCGTTTCCCGTCACAGCAAGGAGATCTGAAATGCCGAAGAACATCACCCTCGCCAAGCCGATCGACATGTCCGGCGGCTTCACCGACTTCTTCCAGACCATCGGTCTGACCGGTACCGGGCTGGTCACCAAGGCCGTCGCCGCCGTTATCGCGGTCGTCGCGATCCGGATGATGCTTCAGATCCCGGGCAACCCGAAGTCCGCGCTCCAGAAGGGCGGGGCGGCGATCGGCACGCTTTTCGTCGCGGTGATTCTCGCGCTTTACGGCGACCAGCTCTTCTCGACCGTGACCACCGCGAAGGGATGAGCCGATGCCCGACACGCCGCGCCCCGATTCGTGCCACCTGATCAGGGGGCAGGCCCGCCCTTTCTGCGAGGGCACCGTGCCCGAGCCGAGGGACCCGATGACCAAGGGTCCGATCGGTGACGCCGCCGACGAGGTCAAGAGGCTCGCCCACGACCTCATCCAGACCCTCACGGATCTTCTAGCGCCCAAGGAAGCCTGGGCGCCGGCCCAGGCGGACAACGCGCTGTACGCGCCGTTTCTCTGGCTCGGGCAGCATCTGGCCATCGCGATCTTCATGTGCGTGGTGGTGGTGTGCGGTCTGACGGCCTGGCAGGGCTCGCCCCGGCTGCGGCAGATGGGAGCGTCCACGGGATGGACGCTGGCGGCGGTCGCGGGCATGGCGTCCGTGCCCGGGATCGTCATGCTGCTCAACCGGGCGGTGAGCTCAGCGTTCACCGCAGCGTTCAGCAGCAACGAGGGCACCTTGTTCGGGGCGATCGAAGCGGACCTGGAGAAGGAGGCCGGCCACCCGCTGTCGGTGCTCATCATCGTCAGTGCGCTGGTCGTCGCCCTCGCGTTCGCGGCGCTCGTGTTCATGACCCGTCAGCCCGGGATGATCGTCTTCGTGTGCATCGCCCCCCTCGTGCTGGCGTCGCTGGCGCGAGGGGGCGACATGGACGCGGTCAAGCGGTGGGCACAGCGGCTGCTCGGCCTGCTGTTCGCGCCGTTCGCGCTGCTCATCGCCGCTCCTTTCGTGCCGCTGGTCAAGGGCAGCGTGATCATGGACGGCGTGCTGCTGGTCGCGTGTGACGCGCTCATGCTGCGGATGATTTTTCACGGGGTGCCCTACTTCGGGCCCCGCATCGCACGTGCGGCGCGGGCGGTGGTCGAGCAGCGCACCTCGAGCCCCATCGCTCATGCGGTGGTGCGCGCCGGTGCCCCGGACGTGTACGAGCGGGAGGACATCCCGCGCGGCCCGCGCACCGTGGATACCCCCGGGCGGGCGATGGGCCAGGACCGGGGCGTCCTGCTCGCCGCCTACGGCGTACGGCAGCAGCCGCGCCCCGGTCGGCTCACCGCGGATTCCGCCGCCGCGCAGGTTCGCGAGGGCGCCGCCCGCGCCGCACAGCTCCACCAGGCTCGGCGCGACGCCCGCGCCGCACAGCCTCCCGCACCCCCGGCGCCCCGGGGGCCGGCTGCGGGTGTGCAGCAGGCGCCGACCCGGCCGCGCCCCGCCCGCCCGGCCGGGCCGCCGCCGCAGCAGCCGTAGCCGCACCCGCAATTCCCGGTGGCCGCCCGCACACGTGGGCGGCCACCCCCCTTTGACCTCCAGGAGGACCCGCCATGTACTCCCTGACCCCGGGCTATCGCATCCCCGCCGTCCAGCGGGGACTCAGCCCCGCCGAGACCCTGTTGACGAAGCTGACCGCCGGGGCCGGGGGCGCCGTGCTCGCCTCCGCGCTGCTCGCCCCGCCGCCGCCCTGGACGCTCGGCGCGGTCGGCGCCGCCGTCGCCGTCATCAACCTGGCCCCCGGGCCCCGCTCGCTGGGCCGGTGGGCGGCGGTCGGCGTCCGGCACCTGACCGAGCGCACCGCCCCCGCGTCGGCGACCGACCGGCCCGGGACGACCGCCACGTGGGGCCTCTACCCGCACCACGGCACCATGCAGAGTGCGACCGCCCGCGCCGAGTGGCACATGGCTTTCAGCCGTGCGTTGACGTTCGCAGGCGGGCAGGCCCGTGAAGCGGGCGTTCAGGTCCACGTCACCCACCACGCCACCGTGCGTGCCTGCACCACCCACACCCAGACGCTCTCGGTCCACATCCCCAAGGGACTGGCCGGTGACCCGGACCGGATCCTGGCCACCCTCGGGGATGAGTTCGGCCGGCTCGGCACCCTGCGGCCGCTCACCCCGGACCCGGCCCCGGTGGTGACCGGGCGGGGGCCCGGATGGGTCGCCCTCGACGACGGCCGGCACGCCGCGACCGCGCGCATCACCGCATGGCCCGACCAGACCGGTGACGACCTCATGGCGCGCCTGCTCCTGGGCCAGGACACCGACCGGTCCCTGGCCGTGCTCTACCGGCCGCTCTCGGCGGCGCAGTCCCGCCGCTCGGCGAAGTGGCAGACAGCCGCGGCCGGCGCGTTCACCACCGACAAGGTCAAGCAGGACGCGCACGAGCTGGCGAGCGGCACGACACACGGCGCGCTCGTCCAGGGCGCCGCCCTCGTCGACATCGACGCCTACCTCACGGTGTGGGGCGACAGTCCCGAGGCCGTGACCGAGGAGCGGCGACGGGCCGCCCTGGTCGCCGACCGCCACCGGCTCGGCCTGGACTGGTTGCCCGGCCAACAGCACCGCGCCCACCTGATGACCACCCCGCACGCAGCTTCCACCCGGAAGGGCATGATCCTGTGATCCGTCTCCCCTCGACGCTCGCCGCGATCACCGCGCCGCTCGTCGCCTCCGACACCGCCTTTCCCGGCGTCCGGGTAGGCCGCTCGCTGCTCGACGGCCGCGAGTTCCGCCTCTCCCCCGTCCTCGTCCCCACCGCGCTGCTGCCCTCCACCAACTCGCTCGCGCTGGGCGGTCTCGGCTCGGGGAAGTCGTCGACGGCCAAGGCCCGCATCCGGCGCGAAATCCTCGAGCACGACCACCAGGCCGTCGTCATCGACTCCTTCGGCGAGAGCGGCACCTCGGGGGAGTGGGCGCCGCTCGTCCGCTCCCTCGGCGGCCGGGTCATCGAAGCCGGCTCCTTCACCCTCAACCCGTGCTCGCCGCTGCTGCCCCGGGAGGTACGCGAGGAGCTGCTCCGGTCGCTGGTCGCCGCCGTCGAACCGGCCGCCCTCACCACGCAGTCCACCCATGCTCTTCAGCACGCGCTGAACCACCCCAAGGCGACCGCGCTGGGCGGCCTGGTCGACGCACTGGTCAGTCCGGAAGACGGCCGGTGGCCGGCCGCCCGTCTGGCCGAGTGGGGCGAGGACGTCGCGATCGCCCTGTCCCGCTACACCGAGGGCTCACTCACCGGTCTCTTCGACGGCCGGGACGCTGGTCTTCCCGAGACCGACCAGGCCATCACAAGCTTCGACTTCACCCGCCTCGACCGGAATTCTCCGGCGATCCCGTCGCTCATGGCTGCGATCGCGTGCTGGGTCGAGCACGTGTGGCTGCCGCAGTCGACGGCCGTGCACCGGCACTTTGTGCTGGAGGAGGCGTGGCAGATCCTGCTGTCACCCGCTACCGCGAGGCTGATTCAGCGGCTGCTGAAGAACTCCCGTAAGGCGGCGCTGAGCATGGACGTGGTGATGCACACCCTGTCCGACCTCGGCGAGGGCGCGGCGCGAGACCTGGCCCGGCTGTGCGAGGTCGCCCACGTCGGGCGCCTCGGTCCCGAGGAGGCCGCCGCCGTCGGCGCCATCCTCGGCCTGCCCGCCTGGGCCATCGCCGAAATCCCGACCCTCGCCCCCGGGCAGGCCATTTGGAAGGTCGGCCCCGGGTACGTCGACATCATCGAGACCGTCCTCGACGCCGACGAAATCGCGCTCACCGACACCTCGACCCGGCGCCGCGCCGCACAGCAGGCACACGCCATCGAGGAGGACCCCGGCCCCTACGCCGATGACCTCGACCTCGACCTCGACCTCGACGAGGAGCACGACCAGGAGCACGACGACCAGGACGAGGACGCGGACCAGGACCACGGCCTCGACCTGCTGCTCCCGGACGAGGACGAGCCGGACGAGGACTACGGGTGGGACTGGGAGATGCCGCCGACCGTGATCGACCGCCGGCACCACGACGTCATCCGGGCCGCCCAGGAGGGCCGGTGCAATGAGGCCGCGCAGCTCGCCGCGATCGGGGAGCGCGAGGACATCACCGCGCACGGCATCCTGTCGGATCAGGCCGTCTCGTGGCTGGAGACCCGCGCCCGGGTGGCGGATCTGTGCGGAAGCCCCGACCAGGCCGTCCACCTGCGCGCTACCGTCACCCGCATGGGCAAGGACCTCGATCCCGACTGGTGGCAGACCCCCGCGCCCGCGCCGACCGCTTCGGTCGGCGCGGAGCCCTACGGCGGCGCCGCTCCGACCGTACCGACCACCTCCGGCGGCCACCTGCCGCAGCAGCCGGGGGAGCCGCGCAAGCGGGTCTGGCCGTACGTCGCGGCCGTGGCCGCAACGGCGCTCACCGCAGGCGTGATCTGGCAGGGTGCCGTCGGCGAGCAGCAGCGCGAGGACCGGAAGGCCGTGGCCGCCGCGTACAAGGGCCGGTCCGGTGGTGAGGTGACCCTCGACGGGGTCAAGGTCGACGTGGTCGCGCAGTGGTCCACCTCCGGCGACCAGGTCGTCGTCCAGCTCCGTAGCTACTTCAATCGCAACGTCAGGTATCTGCGGATCGACGCGGACGGCCGGACCGTGCACAGCGCCCGGACTCCGGATCTCAACTATCCCAAGGCGCCGGAGATCGCCATCCCCGTGACCGACCCCCTGGCCGACGTGACCGTACGCGTATCGGTCGGCGGACGGACCTGGACGGAGAGCACCCGCGCGCCCTCGCGACAGATCCGCCTGTCCCCCACTGGTGTCGCCTACGACGCCGAGACCGGCACCCGCCTGCCCTCCGACATCTGACGCGGCCAGCAGCACCACTGACGGGCCCGCACCCTCCCTTGGGGTGCGGGCCCGCCGCATTCCCCAGCACCCCTCCCACGCCCCTTCCGCCCTATAAGGAGACCTCCTTGACCAGCCACGTGACCATCAGCCACGGCAGCGACTTTTTCGGCGTCGACACCATCGCCGTCACGGCACTACGCGCCCTCTCCCAGCACGTGCGCGCCGTGCTCCCCTCCGACGACCACCCGCCCCTCACGGCGATCCTCGACGACGCCGGCGAGCGCCCCCACATCCTCGACACCGCCCAGGCCGCCCTGCTCGCCGTGCTCCTGCACCGCGCGGCCGCGCACCGCAAGCTGCCGCGACAGTGCCGTGACGTCGCCACCCTCCTGGGCATCGCCGCCGCCACCGCCGCTACCGACACGACCCCCTGGACCTGGACCCCGACCACCGAAGGACACCCCCGATGACCACCACCCCGCCCCCCGCCTCCACGGCTGACCGCGTCACCGCCGCCCTGGCCGCCGTCCTCGCGGAGATCACCCGCACCGACGGCAAAGCGGGCGCGCTGCTCACCGCGCTCGGTCTGCCCCTCGCCGTCCTGGTCGCGGTACTGCCCGGCGGCGCCTTATCCGGCCCGGCGGCCGTCCTCGCCGCTCTCGGCGCGGTCGGCCTGCTCGCCGCCATGCTCACCGTCCTCGCCGTCATCCGGCCCCGGATCACCAAAGCCCTGCCCGGCAGCTACCTGCACTGGGCCGGCTGCACCCCCGAGGAACTCGCCTCCGACCTCGCCGCCGATCCGGTCCACCACGCCGCGCAGGTCATCCACCTGTCCCAGATCGCCGTACGGAAGTACAAAGCCCTGCGCCTCGCCGCCGACCTCGCCCGCGCCGCTCTCGTCCTCCTCGCCGCCGCCCTCCTCGTCGGTGCCCTCGTATAGGGTCACGCCCAGCCCGCGCCGATATGGCGTGCGCGGGTGAGGCCCGGCGCCCAGGCTGCGTTCTGGGGGCAGTACCGCCGGGCCGCCCAGACTTTGGGGCGTTCCGGGGTGCCCCAGCCGGGGCACGCTGTTCGTTGGCAGACATAGGCAGCGGCCGCTGCCGCCCGTATCGATCCGGGCGGCAGCGGCCGCTTTCGCGTTCCTGGGCTGGGTGGCTGCGGCGGCTAGTTCCCGGCCTTCGGAGTGCTGAGGGCGCGTTCAAACGCGTCCAGTTCTTCACGCACGCTCTGACATAGCGCGAGTGCCTTCACAGGGTCGGTTGCTGCGAGCCGCTTGAGCCGTGGCAGGTTCAGCAGGGCAGACGAAGTCAACGCCTGTGGCGCGGCGTCGGGGGAGGCTGGTTCCGGGGGGCCGGCCTTGTAGCGGAGCGCAACGGCCGCGTGGCGTAGTCCGCGCTCGGTGAGATCGCCTGCGGCTTCCGCCTTGCGCCAACACATGCGAACGGCCTCATCTCCGTGCTCGCGCTGCACGGAGATGAGCGGGCGCAGCGGTTGTTCCTTGAGCTGGCGCCGGGTGATGGTTGAGAGTGCCTGGACGACCGGGCTGATTCGGATGATCTTGTTCATGTAGTCGCCGCTGCGGCCGTTCAACGCGCGGCCCCAGGCGTCGAACGTCTGGTAGCCAGCCCGCCGGTACAGATCCTCATCTCGGACGATCCGGTAGGGCTCGCCCACCCAAAGTAGGTACTGCTGGGTGATCCGCTCGGTTGCCAACTCGGTTTCGCGTTCTGCGTGCAGGATCGCACCCTCGCAGTACGCCAGCCGTTCGTCCGGGTCGGTAGTGGCCGGCGGGGTGAAGTGTGAGACCGCAGGAAGACTATTAGTCTTTTCGTCAACCTGACGTGAAGGGGGAGGGGAAAGCTGGGCCTGGACAGTCCGCTTCTCGGGTTCGACCTCGTTGCCCACCGTGGCCGCACTCAACTGGGCCGCAATGCTTGTACGAGTACCGCCGCCGGCCGTCACGCGCCCACCGCCTTAGCGTCCGTCGCGGCCTGCGTCGGCACCGCCGCCTCTACCCCCCGCAGCCCGTGCTCCAGGGCGAAGCGGTAGAAGTCCTCGCGTGCCTGGAGCTCCACCCGGTTGGCGTTGTACTGGGTGACCACCTTGGTCGCGTTCGTGTGCACCCGGTACCGGCGGATCACCGTCTGGGCGACTGGATAGCCGTGCCTCTCGCACCACCCCCGCGTCCCGTCCACATACGCCTGACCCTCCGCTGGAGGCCAGTTGTTGATCACGATCTGGAACGGCACGCCCAGCGGCTTGAGGACCCACTCGATCGTCTGCCACGTCGGCTCGTAGCAATCCGGTTCCGTCAGCATCGGCACGATCACGTCGTCCGCCTGGGCCAGCAGGGCCCGCAGGATCCGTCCGTAGGTGTCTGTGCCCAGCGGGTCAAGACCGGTCGCCGGATTGATCTCCGCCCACCCTGGGGTGTCTACGAAGATGTGCGCGTACGGCAGGGCTTTCAAGTGCGCGATGTTCTCGACGTCCCCAGAGATGTCCAAGATGTCGAACGGCAGCTCAGCAAGTCGCGCTGCTCGCCACAGAGAGGTGCCCTGCGGGTCTGCCGATGCCACTGCCACGAAGGGACCGCCATCCGGCCGACTGCCGCGTACATCGGCGCAGACCGCGCCCATATTGAGTGAGATCAAGCTCTTACCGACGCCGCCTTTGCGGTTCATCACCAAATGGACTTTGGCCACGGGTCCTCCGTTCGCTTCACCGCCGGGCAGGCGGCTACTTCGGTTGCGGGCTCAGTCTGCCAGCTCCGGCCCGCTTGGCCGGTGTTCTGACAGGTCACAGCCTCGACCCTGTCGCATCCCTCATGGGGGTGGAAACGAGCCGTGGGCCGTGACTCGCTTCCTGCGCCGGGAAGTTGGTACGTCCATGCGACGACTGATGATCATGGGCGCGGCTGCGGCCGTGCTGCTTGTGGGTGTGACCGCGCCGTCGACCACCGCGCGCGACAGGGGCTGTTCCCGTGTCGAGACGTGGCCGGGTGACATCGCCTGCTACAACGCCCCCGACAGGCCGAAAGCGATGGTCGTAACCCTGCACATCCAGAAGGCCGGCGGCGGCCGCGAGAAGGCCCGCGCCGTCGGTATGACGGAAGAGGGCGGCGCGATCTGGGTGGAGGCGAAGAAGGGCAAGGGCAAGCCGAAGCGCGTCGCCGTCAACCGCATCGCGATCGGCAGCACCGGGCACCCGGTCGCGGGCTCCCGCCACCAGAGCCGCGGTTGGTACGTCCGGCAGAAAGGCGAGAAGGTCCGCGCGTGCATCGAGGCGAAGGCCGGCCGCTTCCGCACCTGCACGGGCTGGCACTAAGGGCTCACCGCGCCTGCGCCGCTCACAGATCGCCTGACGGCCCTTTCGCCCCGCCCGGGAGTTTCCTGGGCGGGGCGCCGTGCGTACGGGCCGCAGAACGGCGTACAGCGCCCCCAGGGGGTCAGCGCGCCGCCTGGGCGATCGGTACGAGCACCTGGCGGAGGACGGTGCCCATGCACGAAAGCGCCGAGTAGGTGTCCATCCAGATCGAGACCGGGGTGATCGGTGAGTGCCGCTGCTGCTCCAGCTCCGGCAGTCGGTCGGGGTGGTCGGCGCTGTACCGGACGAGGTAGTCCTCCAGGTCGGCGAGTGGCTCCTCGAAGGCCGCGCACATGACCTCGGCGGCGCCCAGGACGTCCTGGAGCTCCGGACGGATCTGCCCGGGGGGCGTGGAGTCGACGAGCGCGCGCACGAGCTGGCCCAGGCCGACGAGCTGTTGGAGGCGCCGCAGCAGCGGCGGCCGGTGGTCCCCGGGTATCGCTGGCGGCTCGTGCATGCTCGCCCGGACGTCCTGCGCGAGCTCGCGGGCGACCCGGGCCTCGGCCTCGGTCGGCGGCGCTGCCTCGATGTCCCACGTCTCCCAGACCGCGGCGACGGCCTCCCGCGTCGCCCGCCGGCGCTCCTCGTACGCGGTGGGCGGTAGAGGTCGAGTGCTCGACCCGTCGGTCAGCTCGTAGTCGTCCATCCGGTGACCGTACGCCGCCGCCGTCCGGGAACGGCAGGCCCGGGGGGCCGGGCCTGTCGGTGCGGGCGCCTACGGTGGGGGTGTGCCCGAGCAGCCGTCCTCTTCCGATCCCGTCCCGGTGCCGGTGACAGTGGTCCTGCCGGACCGCCAGGAGTTGCGCGCCCGCCTGTACGCGTGGCACCAGACGCCCACCGGGTGGCAGGGCGACGTGGGGGTACCGCTCTACCGCAACCGCGAGGATCACTCGGTCGAGCCGGCGGAGTACCGGGTGTGGCTGGACGCCCCCGGGCA
>NZ_JBEXQW010000079.1:0-20138 GCF_040612775.1 Streptomyces sp. NPDC006339 | reverse complement strand
GTGCAGTGGGCGGCCACCAGGGCCTGGCCGACCCGGTGGGCGGGGGCGGTGTCGAGGCGCCCGCCCGTCCCGCGTGCGGGAGTCCGGCGGCCGTTCGGCCAGCGTGCCGGCGTCCGGCCTCCGGGCACCCCGCGTCTGCGGGCGGTCCTCCGACGGCCGCTCGGCCGTCGTCCACCCGTCGCCGGGGCCCGCCGGGCCCCCTGCCGCCGCGGGCTCGCCTCCGGTGCGGCCCGTCCGTACGGCAGCGCCGCTCGGGGGCGCGGTCGACCGCGTCGGCCGGCCGGGGGCGAGGGGGGAGTCGGTCCGTTCGAGGGTCATGACACGGCCTCCTCGCGCGCCTCCACCGGGAGCGCGGTGCCGACCGGCTCCGGCGGGCGGGCCGGCGGGCGGGGGCGGGCGTGGTGGTGGGCGACGAGGCCGCGCAGCCAGTGCCAGGTCGCGGCCGGAGGGATGGCCGCGCTGGTGAGGATCATGTCGAGGACCTCCGCGCGGGTCCGCGGCCCCGGCAGGACGCGGGCCAGCGTGAACTCGGCCGTACCGGCACCCCACAGGGCGCCGCACACCGCGGCGGCCCGGCGGTGACCGGTGACGGCGCAGACCAGCGCGGCCGCACCGACGGCGGTGAGGGCCCGGTGGCGGGGCAGGCGGCCGCGCGGCGCACCGGCGCGGGTGCGCCAGTCCGGGCCGTGCAGCCGGCGCATCAGCACGTCGTCACCGTTGCCGGCCTGCTGGCGCACCGAGAGCCAGCGGCCACCCTGCCGCGGCGGATGGGCGGTGCGGCGGCGGCCCTGGGCGAGCAGCCAGCCGCCGTCGAGCAGCCGCAGCGCGAGGTCCGCGTCCTCGCGGAAGGCCCGGCGGAAGCGCTCGTCGAAACCTCCCACAGCCTCCAGGGCCTCGCGCCGTACGGCCATGTCCGCCGTGATCCAGCGCGCCGTGGCCAGCGCGGCGGTGTTCCGTTCCCCGTCCGTGGGACGCCGGTCCTGGGGCAGCGGCACCTCGATCCGCGCCGCCACGGCGGCCGTTCCGGCCGACGCCTCCGCCAGGTCCCGGGCCAGGTCCTCGCCCCACCGGGCGGACGGCACGACATCGTCGTCGAGGAAGACGATCCACGGCACGTCGCCGGCATGGCGCGCGCCCACGTTCCGCGCGGCGGCCGGTCCCCGGGCCGGGCCGGGGACCACCGAGGTGACCCGGCGCAGCTCCTCCGGCACCGGCAGCTCGGGCACCGAGCCGTCCCGCCCCGGCCGGTCGTGCACGACGATCACCCGGGACGGCGGGCGTCCGCCCGACCGCGCGAGGGCCTCCAGGCACAGCCGCAGGCTCGGCCGGCCGGTCGTCGGCACGACGACCGCGTAACTCGGCGAGGACACGCGGGCGTTCACCGGTCACGCCCCTCGCTGCCGGTGACACTCCATCCGTTGGTCCCGGCACCGGCGAACATCTCGCTCCTGCGGACCGCGAACGGCCCGATCGCGAGCAGGTCGATCGGTGTCGAGCCGAAGCACTCCAGGGCGTCGCGGGGGTCGTCCACCATCGGGCGGCCCGCCGTGTTGAGGCTGGTGTTGACCACCACCGGCAGCCCGGTCAGCCGCTCGAACTCCTCCAGCATCCGCGCCACCAGCGGCTCGTGGCGGCGGTCCACGGTCTGGATCCGCGCCGTGCCGTCGACATGTACGACGGCCGGGATGCGGTCACGCCACTCCGGCGCGACGTCGTGGACGAAGAGCATGTACGGGCTGGGCAGCGGGCCGTCGAAGATCTCGGCGGACCGCTCGGTCAGCACCATCGGCGCCACCGGACGGAACTGCTCACGGCCCTTGATGTCGTTGAGCCGCTCCAGGTTCCCGGCGTGCCCCGGGTGCGCGAGCAGCGACCGGTGCCCGAGCGCCCTCGGGCCGTACTCCGAACGCCCCTGGAACCAGGCCACCACGCCGTTCGCGGCCAGCACCTCCGCCACGGCGACGGCGATGTCCGGCGGTCGGTCGAAGGGGACGGCCGCCGTCTTCAGCCGCCCGGCGATCTCCGCGTCCGACCACTCCCGGCCGAGGGCGGCCCCCGGCATCGGCGACGGCTGCTCGCCGGCCTCCGCCGACAGCAGCAGCGCCCCGCCGAGCGCCGTGCCCGCGTCACCGGCGGCGGGCTGCACCCAGACCCGCGAGAACGGGCCCTCGCGCGCGATCCGCGAGTTGGCCACGCAGTTCAGGGCCACACCGCCGGCGAGGGTGAGCACGCTGTCGTGGGTCTCGCCGTGCAACCACCGCACCAGGTCGAGCAGGGTCTCCTCCAGGACGGTCTGCGCGCTGGACGCCAGGTCCGCGTGGTCGGCCGTCCACGGCTCCTCGGCCCCGCGCGGCGGACACAGCTCCGCCCAGGGCACCCCGTGGGCCCGGAAGCCGCCGTCGCCCGTCGGATGCACGTACTTCCGGATCTCGTCCGCCATCCGGGGCCTGCCGTGCGAGGCGAGCGCCATCACCTTGAACTCGTCGGAGGAGCGCAGGAATCCGAGGTGCTCGGTCAGCTCCTCGTACACCAGCCCCAGCGAGTCGGGCAGCAACTGGGCCCGCAGCGGCTCCAGATGGTCGCCCACGCGCCGCGCCGCCAGGTGCGAGGCGCACTCGCCGCGCCCGTCGAGCACCAGCACCGACGAACTCTCGGCGGCCTCGGCGGCGAACGCCCCCGACGCCGCGTGCGCCATATGGTGTCCGACGAAGCGGACCTTCTCCGGGTCCAGACCGGGCAGCGCCGTCGCCAGGAAGCCGGGCGCGCTCTGCGCGTACGCCTGACGCAGGCTGTCCCAGGGGTCGTTCAGGCCCATGGTGTCGGCGGGCCGGGCCAGTCCGGGATCGTACGAGTACGCGACCGCGTCGAGGTCGCCGGGGCGCAGCCCGGCCTGTTCCAGACACCACCGCGCGGACTGCTCCGGCAGCTCCCAGGCGGAGAACGGCACCGGCCGCTTGCCGTGTTTCCGCCGGGAGAAGCGCTCCTCCTCGGCGGCGGCGACGGTGATCCCGTCGACGACCACGGCGGCGGCGGGATCGTGGAAGAGGGCGTTGATGCCGAGAACACGCATGTGGGGGGCCTTCCGGTCGAATCCGGCGCGGTGCGCCCGGGGGAGAGGCGGGAGGAGGAGGCGAGGGGGCGGTGGGGGAGGTGGGGGAGGTGGGGGAGGTGGGGGAGGGACGGGCGGGAAGGGGGATGGGATGGGATGGGGATGGGGATGGGAGGGAAAGCGGGAAAGAGGACGGGAGGGAAAGGGGACGGGCGGGAGACGGACGGGGTCTCACTCGGTCTGCCGGGACCGGAACCACTCGATCGTCCGCCGCAGACCCTCCTCCGCCGTGACCTCCGGCTGCCACTGGAGCTTGTCGCGGGCCAGCGTGATGTCCGGGCAGCGCACGGCGGGATCGTCGACGGGCCGTTCGACGAAGCGCAGGGTCGAGCGCGAGCCGGTCAGTTCGATGATCCACCGGGCCAGGTCGAGCATGGAGATCTCGGACGGGTTGCCGATGTTCACCGGCCCCGGCATGCCGTGCGCCGCGGCCGCCAGGACACCGCGCACGGTGTCGTCGACGTAGCACAGCGACCGTGTCTGCCGCCCGTCGCCGGCGACGGTGAGCGGCTCGCCGGCGAGCGCCTGCCGCACGAAGGTCGGGACGGCCCGCCCGTCGTAGCCGCGCATGCGCGGGCCGTACGTGTTGAACAGCCGCACGATCAGGGTGTCCGTCCCGCGGGCCTGCGCGGCGGCGGTGGTCAGCGCCTCACCGAAGCGTTTCGCCTCGTCGTAGACGCTCCGGGGGCCGATCGGATTCACATGGCCCCAGTAGCGCTCGTTCTGCGGGTGCTCCTCGGGATCGCCGTAGACCTCCGAGGTCGAGGCGAGGACGAAGCGCGCACCGCAGGCATGGGCCAGCGCGAGTGCGTTGCGGGTGCCGAGACTGCCGGTCTCCAGGGTGTGCACGGGCAGCCGCAGATAGTCGGCGGGGGACGCCGGTGAGGCGAAGTGGAGGACCAGATCGGGATCGCGGTCCACCGGGAACGGCTCGCGGACATCCGCTTCCACCAGCCGGAATCCGGGATGCTCCCGCAGTTCCGCCACGTTGGCGGGCGTTCCCGTACTGAAGTCGTCCACGCAGGTCACTTCCGTGCCGCCGGCGAGAAGCGCGGCGCACAGATGGGATCCGACGAAGCCGGAACCGCCGGTGACGACGGCGTGTTCCCAACGGGGGGCGCGGGGCATGGACATGGGGATCTCCTCAACCCGAACAGTGAGGGAGATGAGCCGCGGCTCGGGGGCGGTCGCTGCCGCTCACCGCCCGGGACCGGTCGGTCCTCGGGGCGTCTTCACGCATCGGCAGTCAGTCTCACCCGGTGCCGGGTGGGCCGCCACCCGACCGCTTCGCGCCGGGGCCGCGCGATGGCCGCGATGGAACGCGGAGACGGCCGCGCCGAGCGCGCGGATCGGCGCACCCCCGGACGACGAGATCGTCCCGCCGCACGACCGGACCCTGTCCACCTGTCTGCCGGCCCGCAGGGCCCGGACGACACCGCTCCGGACGGGTGGGAGGCGGGACGGCGCGGATCCGGGAGCGGCACATCGTCCGCGGCGCCGACTGCCGCCGGGCGACGCCTACGGACGCCTACGGACGCCTCGGACACCGATGGGCGGGTGCGCGACAGGTGGATGCCCGACGGGCGGGTGCATGAGGACGGGTGCATGACGGGCGGGTGCATGAGGGGCGAGAGCCGGGGCATCCGCCCGGCCATGAGCGACCTGGACCTCACACTCGACCTCGAACCGTTCACGCGCCGACTGGTCGACCCCGGCGCCTGTCTCATCCCCGCGGAGGAGACCGCCCGAAGGCTCGGCACGACGCGCGAGCGGTGGGCGGCCTTCGACCGCCACTGGGACGAGCTCGTCCCCGACCCCTACCTGAACTCCTCGGGCACCCTGCGGCTGCGCCGCTACGGCCACATCGGCCTGAGTCGCACAGGCGAGCGACGACCACGGCCGCACGACGCGTTCCTCCAACCGGGGGACAGCAACCCCTTGTACGTCGGACGGGAGCGGCACTTCGAACCGCTCACCGACGCCTTCATGGCCGACCCGCTCCTCGGGGACATCCTGGGGCTCCTGGCCGAGGCGGCGTCGGTGCTGGCCGATCCGCCCGAGTGGACCGTCAAGATCCACCCCTTCCGCGTGGTGGCGACCGCGGGCCGGGAGGGCGAGCCCACCCCGGAGGGCGTGCACCGCGACGGGGTCACCCTGGTCTCGTCCCTGCTGGTCGACCGCGGCAACGCGGACGGCGGCGAGAGCACGGTCTATCACCCCGACGGAGTACCGCTCTTCCATACGGTCATGGACGAGCCCGGCACGCTGCTGCTCGGCGACGACCGCCGCACCCTCCACGGAGTGTCGGCCGTACGGCCCCACGACCCGGGGCGGCCCGCGCACCGCGACGTCCTGGTGATCACCCTGGCGGAGCCCGAACCCGAGGCGTGACCTGAAGGCGTGACCGGCGCCGAGGCGTCAGCCCGGACAGGCCGGAGAGCTCGGACGGCCCGGAGAGCGCTGGGCCGAGCCGCCCGGCCGCCGGTCACCCTCCGCCGCCGGTCACCCTCCGTGGCGTCTGCCCGGGAGCGGCACGTCCTACGATCCCGCGCCCGCGGGGCCCTCCACGGCCTCCCGGGCGCCCTCGGGCTCCGTGCCCGCCTCCGTCTGCGCCACCAGGTGCCGTACCACGCCCTTCAGTCCGGCCTGCCGGGCCGCCCGCCGCTGCGCGTCCGCCCCCGTACCGCCGGTCACCATGCCCCGTACGTGCGTCTCGACGACGTCGAGGTCGCCCGCCGCCTCCAGCGGCTCGCGGACCTCGGCCACCAGCCGGAGGACCGCGTCGTCGACCGCGCCGTCGCGCGCCGCCTGCCAGCAGGCGGCCCGCAGCTCCTCCGCGCCCAGCCGGGGGCCAGGATCGCCGCGCGCCACCCGGTGCGCGGCGGTGACCACCAGGGCCCGTACCAGCGCCGCCAGGCGGACCGCGGTCTCCAGGTCGGCGGAGACGTCCGGGCAGCGGATCTCCACGGTGGGCAGCCGGGGGTTCGGCCGCACGTCCCAGAACGGCATCGCCGGATCGAGCATCGCCTCGGTGGCCGCGACGGCCTCGGCCCGCCGGTCCCACTCCGCGAGCGACTCCGCGTACGGCGGTGGCCCCAGACACGGGAAGCGCTGACGGATCGCGGTCCGCCAGCTCGCGTACCCGGTGTCGACGCCCTCGTGGTACGGCGAGTTGGCGCTCAGCGCGATCAGGGCCGGCAGCACCGGCCTGAGGTGATTGCCCACCAACACCGCGGACTCCCGGTCCGGGCAGTGCACGTGCACGTGCTGGGCGCAGACCGCGAAGTCCCGCATCATCGAGCGGTATTGCGCGAGCCCGGCCCGGTAGCGCGGATGGTCGCCCACCGCGTCCGGGGCGGCCCGGCCGAGGACGGGCGTGCCGGAGGCGCACAGGCGCAGCCCCTCGGCGCGCGCGGCCCGGACGGCGGCGCGCCGCACCGCCCCTAGCTCCGCGCGTAGCTCGGCCACGGTCGTGCAGGGACGGGTGCGCGCCTCGATCTGGTAGCGGGTGAACTCGCCGGTAAGCACGTCGGCGGAGCCGTCCTGCGTCCTGGCTCGCGCGAGCACGCGCCCGGCGGCGTCGGCGATCCGCCCGGAGCCGGGGTCCACGAGGAAGTACTCCTCCTCGACGCCGAAGGTCGGGAGCTCGGGCATCGCCCGCCCGGCGTCGCCTCCACCGTCCATGCTCACGCTCGCACCCCCATCCGTACGTCCGCATCCGCATCCGCATGCGTGTCCGTGCCCGAGTCCGTGTTCACCCCCGTGCCCATGCCCACGGGGGCCGGAGGCATGCCCTGGCGCTCTCGGGGGAGACGCGGAAGGACAGACCGAGCCGGCCCGACACGAGGAGACGGTCATGAGTGATCCGCAGAGCCGCGCGCAGCGACACGGCGGGAGGAGCGTGGCCACCCCGAAGGACCTCGCCGAACTGAAGGCCCGGCAGGCCCACCAGGACGAGGGCAAGCAGCCGGGCGCCGAGCGCCACGACGACCGCCGGGACGGGGGCGGACGCGCGGAGAAGGGCGTCGCCCCGGACGGGGGCATCCCCACCGGCCATCGCCCCGACGAGCCCTGACCACCCCGGTCGACCCCGCACCACCGAGTGCGCCTCACCCCCTCGCCGCGGCGGCGGCGAGGGGGTGAGCCGTTGCATTACGGGCGCGTCGCCGCGTTCGGCGGAAGGCTCCCTTCCGAGACCCGGACGACACACGGGGGTGCACGACGAATCGCCGCCCGCGCGTGCGGGGCGCGCGTCGAGCCTCAGCCGTCGCGCCTCAGCCGTCCCGGGTCAGTACCCGGAACGTCTCCAGGGACGGATCGGCGGCGTCCGGGATCAGCAGGCCGTGCGCGATGCCGGTGCGCAGGTAGTCCACCACCTCGGCGTTGATCACCTCACCCGGCGTCACCACGGGGACGCCCGGAGGGTAGGGGCTGATCGTCTCGGCCGAGATCCGGCCGACCGCGTCCTTCGCCGCCACGTGCTCCACCGGCCCGAAGAACGCGTCCCGAGGCCGCCGGGCCTGCTCCAGCTCCAGCGCCGGGGGCTCGGGGAGCCGCACCGCCGGCCGCGGTGCGAGCGGACCGGTCCGGTCGGCCTCGACCAGTGCCTGCAGCGCGTCCACCAGGACGCGTTCGGTCGTGTCGTCGTCGGCATGGGTGATCGACATGCTGATACGGCAGGAGTCGGAGCCGCCCACGTCGACATGGCGCTCCTCGCGAAGCCACTCCGCCGCCTGCATGCCGCTGATGCCGAGACCCCGTACATCGATCACGATCTTGAGCGGGTCGAAGTCGGCCGCGAGCCCGGCATCCACCACCTCCCCGCCCATCGGCGCGAGCCCCGGCAGACCCGCCGCCGCCTTCCGCACCCGGTCCGCCCGCCGCAGCGCACCGTCGAGGAGCTCCCGCCCGTGCTCGACCATCTGCCGCCGCCAGCCGTCGAGCGTCGCGTACACGAGCGAGGAGGCGCTCGTCGTGCCGAGCAGGTCCTCGCGCTGCTTGAGGACCTCGGGCGACACCCGGTCGTGCTGGAGGTGGAAGACCGAGCTCTGCTCGATCGCCCCGCCCATCTTGTGCACGCTCGTGACCACCAGATCGGCGCCCGCGTCGATGCCCCACACCGGCAGTTCGGGGTGGAAGGGCAGATGGGCGCCCCACGCCTCGTCGACGATCAGCGGCACACCGGCGGCATGACAGACCTCGGCCACGCCTCGCACGTCGGCGCAGGTCCCCCAGTCGGTGGGCGTGATGAGCAGCATGCCCTTGGCGTCCGGGTGCTCCTGGAGGCGCGCCCGTACGTCGTCCGGCTCGGGAGGATGGGCCAGGTGCCGTTCCGCGTCGAACTTCGGGTGGACCCAGATGGGTTCGACCCCGTTCACGATGACGGCCGCGATCACCGACTTGTGCGCGTTGCGCGACAGCAGCAGCTTCTCGCCGGGGCCCGCGACGGCCAGCATCGCGGTCTTGACGGACAGCGAGCTTCCGCAGGTGGAGAAGAAGGCCCGCTCCGCGCCGACCGCGTCGGCCATCAGCTCCTGCGCCTGATCCAGCACGCCCTGCGACTCGCGCCGGTCGTCCAGGCCGTTGAGCAGCAGCACGTCCGAGCGGAAGACCTCTTCCCCGACGACCTCGGTGACCCGGGGGTCGGCGCCCCGGCCCTGCTTGTGCCCCGGGGGCCCGTAGACGATGTCGCCCCGCCGTCGGAAGTCCTCCAGCGCTTCCAGCACCGGTGCACGCGAGTGGTCCATGGCTCCTCCGGGATCGTCCTGCCGTTCTGATGGGTCTCACTGATCGCGCCGTACGGGCGCGTGGCACGCCTGCCCCGGGACGTTTCCGGCGAAACGGGGCGTCTCGGTGGCATGAAACGGGCCGCCGTGGGCAGCGGCGCCCTGCGATCCGGAGGACCGGCCTCCCACGACCGAGGAAGGCGTCATGAACAACAGTCCGTCGACCCCGTCAGCCCCGTCGGCCCCCTCGACCCCGGCGAGCCTGACTCCGAGGACCGCCGTCGTCACGGGTGCCGATTCCGGCATCGGCCGGGCCACGGCGGTTCGTCTCGCCGCGTCCGGCATGGATGTCGGCCTCACCTGGCACCGGGACCGGCGCGGCGCGGAGGAGACCGCCGAAGAGGTACGCGCGCAGGGGCGCGAGGCGTACATCGAGCACCTGGACCTGACGCTGCTGCCGGAGGCCGCCGAGGTCGTCGACGTGCTCGCCGAACGGCTCGGCGGCATCGACGTCCTCGTGAACAACGCGGGCACCGGCACGTCCACGCCGTTCCTGGAACTCGACCACGGCACCGTCCGGGAGGTCCTCGACGTGGACCTGGTCGGTCCGCTGCTGTGCGCGCAGCGCGCCGCCCGGCGCATGGTCCGCCAGGGGCGTGGCGGCCGCATCGTGAACGTGACGTCGGTGCACGAGCACCAGCCGCGGGTCGGCGCGGCACCGTACTGCGCGGCGAAGGGCGGCCTCGGCCTCCTGACCCAGGTCATGGCCCTGGAGCTGGCCGAACACGGCATCACGGTCAACGCGGTCGCCCCGGGCGAGATCGCGACACCCATGACCGGGCAGGAGGACACCGACGTGACCACCGAGTCCCGCCCGGGTGTCCCGCTGGGCCGTCCGGGTGACGCCCGCGAGGTCGCGGCGGTCGTCGCGTTCCTCGCCGGACCGGACGCCTCGTACGTCACCGGCGCGTCCTGGGCCGTCGACGGCGGCATGCTGCGGATGGGGCCGATGGCCGGTTCGCACCTCGGGGACGACGCCTGGCGTCGCGTATGACAGTCGCCAGTCGACGGCCGAGGGTCGGGGCCCGAGGGTCGAGGGCCGAGGGGGTCGGCCGGGGGCGCGGCGGCGGATCGCCCGAGGGCGCCGGGGGCCTGCGAGCGGCGGTGCCCTCGCACGCGTATCGCCCCCGGGGCCGGGTAGCCGGTCCCATGGGGACACCGGCTGCCCGGCAGCAGGAGGAGACATGACCCAGTCCGTACGCGATGTCATGACCGGCCATCCCGTCACCGTCGGCGTCCTCACCTCCGTCGCGGAGGCGGCGCGCGTCATGCGCGACGCCGACATCGGGGACGTCCTGGTCGTCGACGGCGACCGGCTGCGCGGCATCGTGACCGACCGCGACCTCGTCGTCCGCGCCCTCGCGGAGGGCAAGGACCCGTCGGACACGACGGTCCGGTCGGTGTGCAGCGACCGCCCCGTCACGGTAGGGCCCGACGAAGGCGTCGACCGTGCCGTGGGCCTCATGCGCGAGCACGCCCTGCGGCGCCTGCCCGTCACCGAGGAGGGCCGGGTCGTCGGCATCGTCACCCTTGGCGACCTCGCCATCGAGAAGGACCCCACGTCGGCGCTCGCGGACATCTCGTCCGCCGAGGCCACCCCATGAGCGCTCGGGCCGGGTACCCCGGCCGGACCCGCCCGTACCGAGGAGGCGAGGCACCGTGACGCACACCCTGCCCACGGCACATCCGACGACGGGGCCGCCCACCCAGCCCTTCCCCCGCGACCCGACCGATCCGCACCCCGCCCCGCCGACCCGACCCTTCCCGCCCGACCCGGAGGCCCCGCGTCCGGCACCGCCGCCGGCCCCCAGGCCCGAACCGCCGGCACCGGACCGGAGCAGGAGGGCGCGGCCATGAACGACACCGGCGCACGCAGTGCCCGTCCGATCATGGGCAGTCGGGCGGTCATGGGCGGCCGGGGCCGTGGCGGCCTGGCCGACCCGCTGTTCCGCTCCGTCGGCGGGCCAAGGGTGGCTCACGCCTCGTGCCCGGTCCTCGTCGTCCGTCCGGAGGTCGCCTCGTGAACGCGCCCACGTCCTTCATCGTCCTCGCCGACGGCCACCTCCTGGTCCCCGCCGACCAGATGACCGGGCTGCTGCGCCAGGTCGCCGCGGGCTGGCTGCAGGCCACCGACCAGGGCTACGAGGACCACGACCCCGCGACGGTCCTGTCCCTGGCGACCGGACTCATGGAGATCGCCGACCAGATCGACGCCGAGTGCATCGGGCTGATGCCGATGACCGACGGGGACGAGGAGGGGACCGGTGAGGCGCTCGGAGCGGCGTACGCCGGCCCGGATGCCGCCCCGGATGACGGCCCCGACCCCGGCTCTGACGAGCCCGCCGCCGACAGCGGCCCGGACGGACCGGACGCGGAGGAAACGGGCGGGGACCCGGGCGACGAGGGCGGCCCGTCGTAGGTCGTGGGCGCAGTGGGCGGAGTGGGCGGAGTCGGCGCAGCCCGCGCGGGCGCGCGTCACGCGGGGCGGACCGCGACCAGGACGCCGATCTTGTCGATACGGTGCTCCGGGTTGCCCTGCGCGTCCCGCCAGAAGTTTCCGGCCGCGTCGTCCTCCGGCGTCGCGCAGGTGGAGAGCGTGATCATCGCGCGGGTGGGCTTCTCGCCGGGCGAACCGGGGACGGCGGCGCGCTGCTCGGCGAGCGAGCGGGCCGAGCGGAAGGACGTCGTACGGGTCTCGGTGATCCGGTACTCGTACACCTCGCGGCCCGCCGTCACGAACACCCGGTCGCCCACCTCGACGGCCGGCAGGTCGCGCAGCGGCCCGCCCGCCGAGAGGCGGTGCGCCGTCACCTGGTAGTTGCCGGTGTCCCCCGGACCCACGCCGCCCCGCTTCCCGTACGGGCTCGCGGCGACGCCCCGGTCCTGGATGCGGGTGCCGGCGCGGTCGTCGGTCTTCCCCTCGTACGGCACGACCCGCAGGTCCCGTACGCCGATCGACGGGATGTCCAGGTCGGCGGGCCGTGGCCGGGCGGCAGGTGCCGGGGCGGGCGTGGGGGTCGGGGTGGGAGAGGGCGGGGTCGTGGGCGCGGCCCGCGGTGGGGGAGCAGGGGCGGCTGTCGTCTCGGCGGCGCCCCGGTCGGGGGCGGGGGCACAGCCGAGGAGCACGGCGACGACCGTGGCGACGACGGCCGCGAGGGTCGCGACGACCCGGCGGGCCCTGCGGGAACGGGCGCGCGAACGGTCCATGGTCATCCGCCGGGGCCCCGGGACGGCGCCGTGCCGTCCGAGGACCTTCCGACATCTCCCACGCTACGCGCTGCCGCCGCCGTGAGCGCGGGCTGACCGCGCGGGCAAATCGGACGATGTCGGCTTATTCATCTGCAATACCGGAATGGCGAGCGGAATCCCGCAAGGGCTGTATTTCACCACTGAAAGGACGACGTGATGAGCCGGGTGATCTGAATCACGGGAGGAGCGGTGCGCGCGGGCCTGGCGGGACGTCAAGTGCGCGGCTGTGGAAAAGGATTGGGAAACCGCTGGCGAGAGGTCGGAATGATCCTTTTCTTCGGCCACCGAGATCTATTTGCTTTGATTAATTCCCGTCTTGTTCTCGTCCTTCTTCTTCGCATACGGTCACGCGTCAACCGGACGGAAACGCCGAGTCCTGCCACCGTCCGGCATCGCACCCACGACCCTTCCCGGCAGGAGCGGGGGACCCAGGTTCTCCGCCGTGTCCGATCCTTCGGCCACGGCTCGGGGTGAAGCCGCGCCCGCCGCGGCCGGGCATCTCCTGCCCGAACCCGACAGCTCACCTCGCAGGCGAAGGAGAGGAACTCGCCATGCGTGGACACGGGAAGCACCGCCGTCCCAAGAACACCCCGCTCGCCCGTGGCATCGCCGCCGCCGGCCTCACGGGCAGTGCCGCACTCGCCCTCCCGCTCGCCGGAGCGACCGGCGCGGGAGCGGTCACGCCGCAGGGAACGCCTTCCGTCGCAGTCGAAAAGGTCGCGACCGTTCACGTGGTCGCGAAAACCGGGCCGGTGAAGTATTCCGTCGTCCGCGGCGACTCGCTTTCCAAGATCGCTCACGCGTATGCGGTGCGGGGCGGCTGGAAGAAGCTCTACCAGGACAACCGGGCCGCCGTCGGCGGCAATCCGAGCCTCATCCGGCCCGGCCTGAAGCTCACCGTCGACGCGACGTCCGCGCCGCGCGCCGAGTCCCCGCGCAAGCAGGCCAAGACGACCAGGACCAAGGCCGCCCCGGCCCAGCGCACGGCCGCGAAGAGCTCCTCCAGCCAGGGCGCCGCGGCCGCCCGCCCCGCCTCGGCCGTCCAGGCGGCGGCCCCGGCGAAGTCCGCCTCCTACGCGAACAACCTCGACGGCTGGATCCGCGAGTCCCTCGACGTCATGGCCCGCAACGGCATTCCCGGCACCTACGACGGCATCTACCGCAACATCATGCGGGAGTCCTCCGGCAACCCGCTGGCCATCAACAACTGGGACTCCAACGCCGCCGCCGGCACCCCCTCCAAGGGCCTGCTCCAGGTCATCGACCCCACCTTCCGCGCCTACCACGTGGCGGGCATGCCCTTCGACCCGTACGACCCCGTCGCCAACATCACCGCCGCCTGCAACTACGCGGCCGACCGCTACGGCTCCATCGACAACGTCTTCGGCGCCTACTGAGCCGAGCGTCCGACGCGACGGGCCGCGCCCGCCTCCTGGCGGGCGCGGCCCGTCGCGTCGGCGCGACTGCCTCACCGGCGGGCCAGGCGGCCGGCCTTCCACCACGCCACGAGCCAGGCCGTCTCCTTCGCCGCGTCCATGAGATAGGCGGGGCTGATCCGCCCGCGGGGTACGTAGACGAGGTCCACGAGCAGGAAGGTGAGGGCGGTTCCCACGCCCGTACGCCGGGCGTCGCGCATGCCCTCGGGGGTGTTCGCCGCGCGCAGCATCCCGATCCCGGCGGCGGCCAGCAGGCCGGCCGAGGTCTTCTGGAGCCAGTCGTCCGTCTTGCGGCCGTAGACCCGCTCGAAGGTCCTCAGCGACACCAGCGGCCAGAGGCCGCCGACGAGGTTGAAGAGCCCCTGGCCGCGGGCCACCGCGACAGGTGTCACCATGACGGCCTCCCGGTCAGCCGCGACGCAGCGCGTCCTTGGCCCGGTCGAGCATCGCCGCGAACGGGCCGACGGTCCACTGGGCGGCCGTCGAGCCGGCGGTCCTGGGGTGCGGATGGGTGGGGGCCATGCGCTCGACCGCGCGCAGCCGGCGCCCCATGGAACGGCGGTCGTCGATGTCGCACTCCGCGCGGATGCTCGGGAACTCCTCCTGCTCCTCGTGCCGCGCGTGGTCCTCCACGGCGCTCTGGAAGGCCCTGAGCCGGGCGTCGAACTCGGCGCTGTGGACGTCGAGCCCCTCCAGCTCGGCCAGTTCCTTGTTGGCCTGGGACTCCTCCTCGTTGCGCGCCTCGGCCTCTTCCTTGCCGGCCACCCGCTTGGCGACGGGCCGCAGGATCATCTCCTCGGCACTCTCGTGTACGGCGAGCAGCGCGCGCAGCTCGTCGAAGCACTGCTGCTTGGCGTCGCCCTCCGAGTCGAGCGTCTCGGCGAAGAGCTGCCGGATCCGGTCGTGCTGCTCCAGCAGTTGCTCCAGGATGTCGTCCTCGGGCTCGACCGTGCGGGGCGAACCGCTCGTCATGCTCATGACCCCTCCTTCGGAGTGGCGTTCGGTGCGAGACGACCACCGGTCCAGGACGTCGCCGCCCGGAGTCCGTGTGTCGTCCTTGACTCCGCGTCTAGCCGATTGCCGTGCGGTCAAACCCGGGCGTTCCGGTCTCAGGCGTCGGCCCGCGGCTTCCGCGCGGACCCGCCGGCCAGGCCCGCACGCACCAGGGCGGCCGCCAGCCTGGCCAGTTCCTCCGGTGGCACGAGGCGGGCGAGACCGGCCGGAGTGCGGGGCAGTCCGAGGGACTCCGCGGCGGCGAGTGAACGCCGGTCGAAGAACGGCCGCAGCTCCGGCCACACGGCCTGCGCCTCGCGGCAGAAGATGTCGGCGCCGACCGGCCCGATCCTGGGCACCTCCCGCAGCAGCGAGCGCAGCGCGTCCAGGTCCCCTCCGGCCTCCTCCCGCAGTCCGCGTAGATCGCCCCGGAAGCGGTCGAGGACCAGCTCGGCGCCCTCGCCGAGCGCCGTCGCGGTGCTCTCGTCGTACCGGACGTAGTGCGCCCGGCCGAGCGCTTCCACACGCTTTCGCCGGGCGGAGTCCGCCATGGCTCTGGGCGTGCGCAGACCGTCCGCGAACAGCTCCCGCGCTGCCGCCGTGGCCGTCCCGGCGCTGATCCGGGCGGAGCACAGGACGGTGAGGACCAGCAGTTGGTAGAGCGGGGCGGGTTTGTCGCGCAGGGTGATCCCGGCCTCGTCGGCGTAGGTGCGCCCGTGCGCGTCCAGCAGCCTGTCGATCACCTCGGAGGTACGCATGAGGCTCGCTCCTTCCGGTCCACCACGCTCATTCCGCACCCCGACGCTCCGCCCCACCCCGACGCTCCGCCCCGCTCCGACGCTCCGCCCCAGGCGCCCGCTCTCCGACGGGTTGCTGGTTCCAGCCGGCGACGACGGGAAGGCCGTGCTCCGTCGACAGGCGTCCCACGGTCGCCGTCCTCAGCAGGAAGAGCCGCCCTTCGGCGGGCGGAAGACCGAGGTAGCGGGCGGTGAGCACCCGCAGCAGATGACCGTGGGCGACCACGACGCCGTCCTGGGCCGAGCCCGCGAGCAGGGGGGCGATCCGGCGCAGCACGCGGTCGGCCCGGTGGCCCACGTCCTCGGCGGTCTCTCCCGGCCGACCGTCCGGGTGCGGCGGAACGCCGTCGCGCCACAGCGACCAGTCCGGCCGGGTCTCGCGGATCCGGGCCGTGGTCAGGCCCTCGTACCCGCCGTAGTCCCACTCGGCCAGGTCCTCGTCCGTCGCCGCGCCCCGCAGCCCGGCCAGTTCCGCCGTGTCCCGGGCCCGACGCAGCGGACTGGTGAGGACGAAGGAGAGGGAGCGCCCCGCGAAGAACGGGGCGAGGGCACGCGCCTCGGCCTCGCCGTCCGGGGTGAGCGGCAGATCGGTGCGGCCGGTGTGCCGTCCGGTGGCGCTCCACTCCGTCCGGCCGTGGCGGATCAGGAGGAGGTCACCCATGGCCGTACTGCTCCCTTCGCCCGCGCCGGACCGGGACTCCTCACCGTACCGGCGCGTCCGCCGGCCGCACGACCGGGGCGTTGAGCACCGCGAGCAGACGGGCGACCTCGCGGCCCATGGCGGTGCGGCCGGGGGCGAGATAGCGCCGGGTGTCGACGAGGGCCGGGTTCTCGGCGAGCGCCTGCCGGACGGCGGTGGTGAAGACGTGGTTGAGATGCGTGGCTATGTTGATCTTGGTCATGCCGTGGTCGACCGCCCGGGTCAGATGCGCGTCGGCCACGCCGGAGGAACCGTGCAGGACGAGCGGGACGGGCACGGCCGCGCGCAGGGCGCGGATCAGGGCGAAGTCGAGCACGGCGTCGCGGGTCAGCATCGTGTGGGAGGTGCCGACGGCCACCGCCAGCGCGTCCACGCCGGTGGCCGTGACGAACGCGAGGGCCTCGTCCGGCGACGTCCGCGCGCCCGGCGCGTGTACGCCGTCCTTGCCGCCGACCTCGCCGAGCTCGGCCTCCACCCAGACGCCGGCGGCGTGACAGCGGGCGACGACCCGCGCCGTGGCGCGTACGTTGTCGGCGTAGTCCAGCGCGGAGGCGTCGAACATCACGGAGGAGAAGCCGAGTTCGACGGCCTGGGCGACGAGACCGGCGTCGGTCGCGTGGTCCAGGTGGACGGCGACCGGCACGGGCGCGGCCTCGGCGATGGCCAGCACGGCGGCGGCCAGCGGGGCCAGCGCGCCGTGATAGCGGACGGCGTTCTCGCTGATCTGCAGGACGACCGGTGAACCGGCCTCGGCGGCGCCGGCGACGACGGCCTCGGCGTGTTCCAGTTGGACGACGTTGAACGCGCCGACGCCGTGCCCGGCGCGGGCGGCGGGCGTGACGACGGCGCCGGTTCCTACCAGCGGCATGGGAACTCTCCTCAGTCAGCGGGGCGGTGGTGGGGGAGCGGACGCCGGCCGCGGGCCCGCCGCACCGTCACGACCCGGCCGGGGCGGGGGCCGGGGAGCCGGCCGGGGCGTCGTCCAGGACCACCGAGCGGGTGAGCCCCTGCGGTCGGTCGGGGTCGAGGCCCCGGCGCTCGGCGAGGGCCACCGCGAGTCGCTGCGCCCGGACGAGGTCGGCCATCGGGTCGAGCTCCGCGTGGGACAGGGCCGCCCCGGTCGCGCGGACCTGCGCGGGCAGCCCGGCGGGCGGCTCGCCGAAGAACCAGACGAGGCTGTTCGGCCCGGTGATGCTGATGGGCCCGTGCCGGTACTCCATCGCCGCGTACGACTCGGTCCACGCGTTGGCCGCCTCGCGCAGCTTCAGCGCGGCCTCGTTCGCCAGGCCGATCGTCCAGCCGGTGCCGAGGAAGGTGAACTGGCCCGCGTCGAGGGCGCCTTGGGGCAGCTCGGCGTCGAGGGCCCGTTCCGCCTGCTCGGGCAGGTCGGCGGGGGCGAGGCCGAGCCGGCCGCGCAGCAGCGCCAGGCAGGTGGTGGCGAACCGGGTCTGCACGACCGACCGCTCGTCGGCGAAGGCCAGGTCCACCACCGTGCCCGCCGCCTCGGTGATCGGGGTGGCGAGGTCGCCCGTGACGGCGGTGGTGGGGGTGTCGCCGGTCCGCCGCAGGGCGTCGAGCACCTCCGTGGTGGTGCCGGAGCGGCTGATGGCGAGCACCCGGTCGTAGCGCCGTGCCGCCGGGAACTCGGAGGCGGCGAACGCGTCGGTCTCGCCGAGCCCGGCCGCCTCGCGCAGCACCGCGTAGGTCTGGGCGATGTAGAGCGAGGTGCCGCAGCCGACGACGGCCACCCGCTCACCGGTCTCCGGAAGCCCCGCCGGATCCATCTCCAGCGCCCGGCGCCAGCACTCCGGCTGACTGGCGATCT
Organism: Streptomyces sp. NPDC006339; assembly: GCF_040612775.1. NCBI lineage: Bacteria > Bacillati > Actinomycetota > Actinomycetes > Kitasatosporales > Streptomycetaceae > Streptomyces > Streptomyces sp. NPDC006339. The sequence continues at coordinate 2,243 of NZ_JBEXQW010000079.1, read as the reverse complement.
CCTTGCCGACATGGGTCATGTGCGTGCCTCCTGCGCGTGCTCGGGAGTGTGGACTGCCGTGAGGTGACTGGCGAGGAATGCTTGAAGATGCTTCATGTATAGCCGTTGCGCGCAGAAATGAGCAAGAGTGCGGGGTGAGTGATCAGGATCGCGGACGGCGCGCGCGATACGCTCGACACCGCAGGTCACGAGACGAGGAGAACGGTCATGGGGGCGCACGAGCGCTGGACGGGGCTGCTCGACGCCCTGAGCGAGCGGGGCCGGATCGAGGTCGCCGAGGCGGCCGAGCTCCTCGGGGTGTCCGCGGCCACCATCCGCCGTGACATGGACGAGCTGGCCCGCCAGCAACTGCTCACCCGGACCCGCGGCGGCGCGGTCCTGAGCGGGGTCGCGTACGACCTGCCGCTCCGTTACAAGACCGCGCGCCAGGCGGACGAGAAGCAGCGGATCGCCCGGGCGGCGGCCGGCCTCGTGCCGCCGGGAGCGGTGGTCGCGCTCAACGGTGGCACCACCACCTCGGAGGTGGCGCGCGAACTGGTGACCAGGGCGGACCTCGCCGACCACGGCACCGTCACCGCCCTCACCATCGTCACCAACGCCATCAACATCGCCAACGAGCTGGCCGTCCGGCCGTACGTGAAGACCGTGGTGACGGGCGGCGTCGCCCGGCCCAGCTCGTACGAACTCACCGGGCCCCTGGTCACGTCCGTGCTCCAGGGCCTCGCCCTGGACTACGCCATCCTCGGCGTGAACGCCGTCGACCCGCGCTTCGGCGCCGCCACACACGACGAGGGCGAGGCGGGCGCGAACCGCGCGATGGCCGAGCGCGCCGACCGGGTGATCGTGGTCGCCGACTCCACGAAGCTCGGCCGGCGGGCCTTCGCCCGTGTCTGCACGGTCGCGGAGATCTCGGTTCTCGTCACCGACCGCGACGCCCCCGACGAGCTGGTCGAGCAGTTCAGCAGCCAGGGCGTCGAGGTCCACCGCGTCTGAGCCCGCGTCGGGCCCGCCCGCCTCGCGGCATACCCTTCCGCCCCCGGATGCCGGCGCCGCGTACCCCGCCCACCGTCTGCGCGTTCCTGCATTTTCCTGCACGCGCCTGCGCACAGATGCTTCAAGAAAGCATCTAGCGCGCACTTGACGTCACCTCCTCGCCCTGCTCTCATGGCGCGAGCACCACGGTCATGTTCATGGCAGCGAGTGCCCGGAGTGTGCTCGCCCGGCCGAAAGGCGGCTGTGATGGAACGACGTTCACGACGGGACCGCAGGCGAAGGCGCGACCGAGGCGGCGGGCGGCTCACCGTCCTGGGCCTGGTCGCGGCCCTGGTCGCCGCGCTCCTCTCCCTCGGCGGCCCGGTCGCCCCGGCGGCCGCGGCGAGCGCGGGCAACGCCACCGGCGTCACCCGGTCGGGCAACACCTTCACGATCAGCACCTCCACGGCGGCGAAGGCCCGGGTCGTCGTCGCCCGCCAGGACATCTTCCGTATCTGGCTCTCCCCCCGCGGCACCTTCACCGACGACCCCGCGGGCAACGCGCTCGCGACCGACACCGACTTCGGCTCCGTGACCACGAACGTGACCGACGCCGGCGCCTACTACCGGATCACCACCCCGGCCCTGTCCATCCGGGTCAACAAGTCCCCCCTGCGGTTCTCGGTCTACCGGGCCGACGACACCACCCTCGTCTGGCAGGAGGCCCAACCGCTCTCCTGGACCGGATCCCAGACCACCCAGCACCTCACCCAGGGCGCCGACGAGCAGTTCTACGGCACCGGACTGCGCCTCGGCGAATGGGCGCTGCGCGGCAAGACCGTCCCCGTGGCCGTCTCCAACACGTGGAAGGAGAACACCAACGCCAGCCCCGCGCCCTTCTACATGTCCACCAACGGCTACGGCGTGATGCGCAACACCTGGGCCCCGGGCAGCTACTCCTTCGGCGCGCCCGGCACCTTCACCCACGACGAGAGCCGCTTCGACGCCTGGTACTTCGTCGCCGACTCGCTCAAGGGCGTCCTCGACGCGTACACCGATGTGAGCGGCAAGCCGTTCCTGGCCCCGCTCTGGGGCTTTGAACTCGGCAACGCCGACTGCTGGAACGCCTCCAACCCCGACTACAACGGCGACCACAACCGGCCGCGCCACCAGACCACCCCGGATGTCGTCGGCTACGCCGACGACGCCCGCGCCGCCCACATGCCCAACCGCTGGTTCCATCCCCAACAACCCTACCGCTGCGGGTACCC
>NZ_JBEXQW010000078.1:0-20798 GCF_040612775.1 Streptomyces sp. NPDC006339 | reverse complement strand
GACCGCGGTGTTCCTGTCGGAGTCCGTGCCGATGATCGTGCCGGTGTTCGGTCTGGTGTTCGTGCCGGTGCCGGCGGCGTGCGGCCACGGCCGGCGGGCGGGTCAGACCGCCGGCTGCTGCTGCGTGATGCAGTGGATGCCGCCGCCGCCCGCGAAGATCGGGCGGGCGTCGACGAGGACGACCTCGCGCTCCGGGAAGAGGCGGCGGAAGATCTCCGCCGCGACCTCGTCGTTCGGGTCGTCGAAGCCGCACAGCACCACGCCGCCGTTGCAGAGGTAGTGGTTGATGTACGAGTAGTCGACCCAGTCGCCCTCCTCGTCCTTCAGGACGGTCGGGGCCGGGACCTCGATGACCTCCAGGGGGCGGCCCTGGGCGTCGGTCTGGCCGCGCAGGAGGTCGAGGTAGAGGCGGGAGCGCTGGTGGTCGGGGTGGTTCGGGTCCTGCTGGCTGTGGACCAGGACCGTGCCGGGGCGCGCGAAGGCGGCGACGATGTCGACGTGGCCCTGGGTGCCGTACAGGCCGTAGTCGCCGGCCAGGCCGTGCGGGAGCCAGATCGCCTTGGTGGTGCCGAGCTTGGCGTGGATCTCGGCCTCGACCTCCTGGCGGGTCCACTCGGGGTTGCGGCCCGCGCCCAACTGCACCGTGTCGGTGAGCAGGACGGTGCCCTCGCCGTCGACGTGGATGGCGCCGCCCTCGTTGACAAGAGCGCTGCTCAGCACGGGCACGCCGGCCAGGTCGGCGACATGGCGGGCGATCTTGGAGTCGTGCTCCCAACGGGCCCAGTCCTGTCCGCCCCAGCCGTTGAACACCCAGTCCACGGCGGCGAGCCGGCCCTCCTCGTCCTTCACGAAGGTGGGGCCGATGTCGCGCATCCAGGCGTCGTCCAGGTCGCGCTCGACCAGCTCGACGTCGTCGCCGAGGAGGGCGCGGGCGGACGCGGCGTCGCCGGGGGCCACCACCATCGTCACCGGCTCGAAGCGGCGTACGGCGCGGGCCACGGACGCCCAGGCGGCACGGGCCTCGGCCAGCTCCGCCTCGTCGGTGAAGGTGGGGTTGGTGCTGGGCCAGGCCATCCACGTGCGCTCGTGGGGGGTCCACTCGGCGGGCATGCGGTACGTCATGGGTACGGGTCCTAAGAAGGTCAGAGGAAGTAGAGGCGGTTGAGCGAGACGGACTCGGCCGCCTCCGAGCGGATCGGGGAGCCGTCGAGGGACACCAGGCCGGTGCGGCCGTCGACCTGGACGTCGCCGATGCGCGAGTTGAGCAGCAGGTTCCCGGGGCCGATGCCGCGGGTGCCGCGCACGGGCACGCGCCGGCGGCGGGTCGGCATGCGGTCGGAGCCGAGGTCGATGGCGGCCTGGGCGACGAAGGCGACCGAGATGTCGGCGGCGGTCGCGCCGTGGCCGCCGAACAGCGGGCCCAGGACGAGCGGCTCGCAGGTGTCGGTGGCCGCGTTCGGATCGCCCACGACCCCCCAGGCCGGGAAGCCGGACTTCAGGACGAGCTGCGGCTTGGCGCCGAAGAACTCCGGCCGCCACAGCACGATGTCGGCCAGCTTGCCGATCTCGATCGAGCCGATCTCGTGCGCGAGGCCGTGGGCGATCGCCGGGTTGATGGTGAGCTTGGCCATGTAGCGCAGCACGCGCGCGTTGTCGTCGTGCGCGCCGTCGCCCTCCAGGGGGCCCAGCTCGGCCTTCATCTTCCCGGCCATGGCGAAGGTCCGGCGTACGGTCTCGCCGGCCCTTCCCATCCCCTGCGCGTCGGACGAGGTGATCCCGATCGCGCCGAGGTCGTGCAGAACGTCCTCCGCGCCCATCGTCCCGGCCCGGATCCGGTCGCGCGCCATCGCGGCGTCGCCGGGCAGGTCGGTCTTCAGGTCGTGGACGGAGACGATCATCCCGTAGTGCTCGGCGACCGCGTCGCGGCCGAAGGGCAGGGTGGGGTTGGTGGAGGAGCCGATGACGTTCGGCACGCCCGCCATCTTCAGCACGTTCGGTACGTGTCCGCCGCCGCAGCCCTCGATGTGGAAGGCGTGGATCGTCCGGCCCTCCAGGACGGCGAGGGTGTCCTCCACCGACAGGCACTCGTTGAGGCCGTCCGAGTGCAGGGCGACCTGCACGTCGTGCTCCTCGGCGACCCGGAGGGCGGTGTCGAGGGCCCGGGTGTGGGCGCCCATGTCCTCGTGGACCTTGAAGCCGGAGGCGCCGCCCTCGGCGAGGGCCTCGACGAGGGGCGCGGGGTCCGAGGAGGAGCCGCGGCCGAGGAAGCCGACGTTGACGGGCCAGGCGTCGAAGGCGTTGAAGGCGTGCTTGAGCGCCCACGGCGAGTTGACGCCGACGCCCCAGACGGGGCCGAACTCCTGGCCGATGACCGTGGTGACGCCGCTGGCGAGCGATGCTTCCATGATCCGGGGCGACAGCAGGTGGACGTGGGTGTCGACGGCGCCGGCGGTGGCGATCAGGCCCTCGCCGGAGACGATCGAGGTGCCGGTGCCGACGACGACGTCGACGCCGTCGAGGGTGTCGGGGTTGCCGGCCCGGCCGATGGCGTGGATGCGGCCCTCGCGGATGCCGATGGACACCTTGCGGATGCCCTGCACGGCGTCCATGACCAGGACGTTGCTGATCACGACGTCGCAGGTCTCGCGGACGGCGGCGGCCTTCAGGTGCAGTCCGTCGCGGGCGGTCTTGCCGAAGCCGGCGAGGAACTCGTCGCCGGGCTTCTGCGAGTCGGACTCGACGCGCACGACGAGGCCGGAGTCGCCCAGGACGACCCGGTCGCCGGCCCGCGGGCCGTGCACGGAGGCGTACTCGTAGGGGTCCATCAGTTGCCCTCCTTCTCGGGCTCGCCGGGCACACCGGGCTCAGCGGTCTCGGCGGACTCGGCGGTCCGGGCCGTCCCGGCCGTCGCGGCGGTCGTCGGGGCCCCGTCGGCGCCCAGGTAGCCGCAGGCGGCGGCCCTGCGCAGGGCCTCCTCCTTCGCGCCGGGGGCGTCCAGCGGTCCGTCGACCAGGCCCGCGAAGCCGATGGCGACGCGGGCGCCGCCGATCGGGACGAGACCGACCTCGGCCTCGCCGCCCGGGTCGAAGCGGAAGGACGCGCCGGCCGGGATCGCCAGGCGCATGCCGTAGGTGGCGGCGCGGTCGAAGGCGAGCCGCGGGTTGGCCTCGAAGAAGTGGAAGTGGGAGGTCACGCTGACCGGGACCGCCGCGGTGTTGCGGACGGTCAGCGTGACGGCCGGCTCGGTCTCCTCGTACGAGGGCCCGGGCAGCAGCGCGCCGGGCGCGCCCGCTCCCAGGGAGCCCCCGCCGATGGGGTCGGAGACGACGGCCAGGCGGGATCCGTCGTCGAAGACGGCCTCGACATGGACCTCGGTGACGACGTCGGCGACACCGGGCAGGACGTCGTCGGGGCCGAGGACGGAGCGGGCCGCCTCGATCGCCTCGGCGAGTCGCTTGCCGTCGCGGGCGGCCTCGCAGACGGTGTCGGCGACGAGGGCGGTGGCCTCGGGCACATTCAGCCTCAGGCCACGGGCCCGGCGGGCGCGGGCGAGCTCGGCCGCTCCGAAGATCAGCAGCCGGTCGCGTTCCGTGGGGGTCAGTCGCACGCCCCAAACACCTCCTGCGTGAGCGACACGTTTGAGCGACACTCTAAATGCAAAATGCACAGCTTCCAAGCATTGACGTGACCGGAAGTCGTCGGTCACATTGAGCGTCACTCTAAATCCCCCCACGCCGCCCGTCCCCCGTCCCCCCATTCCCCGGGAGTCCCCATGGCGATAGAACAGCGCGGAGTCGACACCATCCCCGAGGAGGAACGCACCAGCGGCCCCCGCGACCTCGTCTCGATCCTGCTCGGCTCGAACCTCTGCCTCGGCGTGATCGTCTTCGGCTGGCTCCCGGTCTCCTTCGGGCTCGACCTGTGGGCCTCCGTGAGCTCGGTCCTCGCCGGCACCCTCGTCGGCGTCGCCGTCACCGCCCCGCTCGCGCTCGTCTCGCTGCGCACCGCCACCAACCTCTCCACCTCCTCCGGCGCCTTCTTCGGCGTCCGCGGCCGGCTGGTCGGCTCGGTGGTCGGCCTGCTGCTCTCCCTCGGCTACACCGCGCTGACCCTGTGGATCGGCGGCGACGTGATGGTCGGCACCCTGGAGCGCCTGATCGGGCTGCCCACCGGCGACGCCACGCACGCCGCCGTCTACGCGCTGCTCGCCGCCCTCACCGTGGTCGCCGCCGTCTACGGCTACCGGCTGCTGCTGAAGCTGAGCCAGGGCCTCGCCGTCGGCATGACCGTGCTCCTCGGGCTCGGACTCCTCGCCTACGCGGGCGACTTCACCACCGCGGCGGTACCGGACACCCCGTATCTGCTGGGCTCGTTCTGGCCGACCTGGCTGCTGTCCGCCGTCGCCGCCGGACTCAGCGGACCGGTCGCCTTCATCACCCTGCTCGGCGACTACACCCGCTACATCTCGCCCGAGCGGCACCGCCCGAAGTCCGTGTGGTGGGCCACCTGTCTGGGCCTGCTCGTCGGGCTGCTGATCCCTCAGCTCTTCGGCACCGTCACCGCCCTCGCGGCCCGCGGCGGCCTCGACTACGCCGGACCGCTGGTCGCCGCCTCGCCCGTCTGGTACCTGGTCCCGCTGCTGCTCGCCGCGACCGCCGGCTCGGTCGGCAACGCCGGTCTGATGCTCTACTCGATGGGCCTCGACCTCGACGCGATCCTGCCCAGGGCCACCCGGGCCCGCGCCACCCTCGTCGTGGCCGTCGTCGCCACCGGCTTCGTCTTCCTCGGCCACTTCGCCTCGGACGCGCAGACCGCGATGACCTCGTTCGTGCTGCTGCTCACCGCGATCGGCACGCCGTGGGCGGTCATCACCCTGATCGGGCACCGGCGCTGCCGCGGGGCGTACGACGCCGAGGCGCTCCAGGTCTACAACCGGCGCTCGCGCGGCGGCGTCTACTGGTTCTCGGCCGGCTGGCACCCGCGCGCCACCGCCTCCTGGGCGATCGGCGCGGCCGTCGGCCTGGCCGCGGTGTCCACGCCGCTCTACGAGGGGCCGCTGCTGGCCCTGACCGGCGGGATCGACGCCAGTTTCGTGCTGTCCGGTGTGGTGGGCGGCGTGCTGTACGCGGTGCTCACCCCGGCGGGGACGGCGGTGCGGGCTCCCGCTCCGGCACGGGAGGCGGCCCCGGACGCGGAAGCGCCCGGGACGGTGACCGTCCCGGGCGCCCTGCTGGACTGACCGGCTACTTCCGCTCGCCGCCCAGCTCGTGCATCCAGCCGTGGACGTCCTCGGCCTTGCCGGTCTGGATGGCGAGCAGCGCCTCGCGCAGCTTCATCGTGACCTCGCCGGGCTCGCCGCCCGACTGCCGCCACTCGCCCCGGGCGGACTTGACCGTGCCGACCGGGGTGATGACGGCGGCGGTGCCGCAGGCGAAGACCTCGGTGAGGCTGCCGTTCGCGGTGTCCTCCTGCCACTGGTCGATGGAGACGCGGCCCTCCTCGGCCTCGTAGCCGAGGTCGGCGGCGAGCCGGAGGAGGGAGTCGCGGGTGATGCCCGCGAGCAGCGAACCGGTGAGGGTCGGGGTGACGATCCTCGTCTTCGCGCCGTCCTTGCCGCCGTAGACGAAGTACAGGTTCATGCCGCCGAGTTCCTCGACCCACTTGTGCTCGACCGCGTCGAGGTAGCAGACCTGGTCACAGCCCTTGGCCGCCGCCTCCGCCTGCGCGAGCAGGGAGGCCGCGTAGTTGCCGCCGGTCTTGGCGTCGCCCATGCCGCCGGGGACGGCGCGGACGCGGTCCTCGGAGGCCCAGATGGAGACGGGCTTCACGCCGCCCGGGAAGTACGGTCCGGCCGGGGAGGCGATGACGACGAAGAGGTACTCGTTGGCCGGACGGACGCCGAGGCCGACCTCGGTCGCGATCATGAACGGACGCAGGTAGAGCGACGCCTCGCCACCGTGCTCCGGCACCCACGCGGCGTCCTGGCGGACGAGGACGTCACATGCCTCGACGAAGGTCTCGACCGGCAGCTCGGGCATGCCGAGCCGGTGGGCGGAGCGCTGGAAGCGGCGGGCGTTGGCGTCGGGGCGGAAGGTGGCGACCGAGCCGTCGGGGCGGCGGTACGCCTTCAGGCCCTCGAAGATCTCCTGGGCGTAGTGCAGGACGTTGGTCGCCGGGTCGAGGGAGAGCGGGCCGTACGGCACGAGCTCGCCGTCGTGCCAGCCGCGGCCCTCCGTCCAGCGGATGGTGACCATGTGGTCGGTGAAGTGCCGGCCGAATCCCGGGTTGGCCAGGATCGCCTCGCGCTCCGCGTCGGACAGCGGGCTGGAGGAGGGCTTGAGCTCGATGGTGGGCGTCGTCATGAGTGCTTGTCCTTCACCGGTTGTGTGGGTCGGACCGCGCTCACGCCGCTCCGCAGTCATGCCGTACTGCTAGGACGTCCGAGCTTTCCCGCATGCCGCGGCCCCACGTTCGATTATCGCTCGTGGGTGCCGGTGCACGAAACGGTGTGTACGCGGTCCAGGATTCGATGGTGGCACCCTGCGACCGCATAGGTACAGCCGCCGGGTGCTGTGTGCGACCCGGCGGCTGGGTGGAGATTCAGCGGCGGGTCAGCTCGCTACGCGTACCGCGAGCGCGTCGCCGATCTCGTCCGTCGTACGGACGGTGTCGCCGCGCTCGGTGAGGTCGGCGGCGACGGCCGCCTCGATCCGCGCGGCCTCGTCCTCGTAGCCGAGGTGGCGCAGCAGCAGGGCGACGGACAGGACGGTGGCCGTGGGGTCGGCCTTGCCCTGGCCCGCGATGTCCGGCGCGGAGCCGTGGACCGGCTCGAACATGGACGGGAACTCGCCGCTCGGGTTGATGTTGCCCGAGGCGGCGACGCCGATGCCGCCGGAGACGGCCGCGGCGAGGTCGGTGATGATGTCGCCGAAGAGGTTGTCGGTGACGATGACGTCGAAGCGGGCCGGGTCGGTGACGAGGAAGATCGTCGCCGCGTCGACGTGCAGATAGTCGGTCGTGACCTCGGGGAACTCGGCCGCGACCTTCTGGAAGATGTTCGTCCACAGGTGGCCCGCGAAGGTCAGGACGTTGTTCTTGTGGACCAGCGTCAGCTTCTTGCGGGGGCGGGCCTGGGCACGGGCGAAGGCGTCCCGGACCACGCGCTCGACACCGAAGGCCGTGTTGACGGAGACCTCGGTGGCGACCTCGTGCTCGGTGCCCTTGCGGATGGTGCCGCCGTTGCCGGTGTACGGGCCCTCGGTGCCCTCGCGGACGACGACGAAGTCGATCTCGGGCTGGCCGGCCAGCGGGGTGGCCACGCCGGGCAGCAGCTTCGAGGGGCGCAGGTTGACGTGGTGGTCGAAGGCGAAGCGCAGCTTCAGGAGGAAACCCCGCTCCAGGACGCCGGACGGGACCGACGGGTCGCCGATCGCGCCGAGCAGGATCGCGTCGTGCTGCTTGAGGGCGTCGAGGTCGGCGTCGGTGAGGGTCTCACCGGTCGCGTGGTAGCGCTTGGCGCCGAAGTCGTACTCCTTCGTCTCCAGCTTCACATCCTGGGGAAGGACGGCGGAGAGGACCTTGAGGCCCTCGGCCACGACCTCCTGGCCGATGCCGTCGCCGGGGATGACTGCGAGATTGATGCTGTGAGACATGGCGGCACCCTACTCTTCGTCCCATCGTCTGACACGTGGTGTCCAGGATGCGGACGATCCTCCTGAACGCGGGTAGGCGCGCCGCCGATAATGCGGTCATGACGCGCACTTTCGAGGAACTCGTGGCGGAGGCGTCGCAGGCGCCGGTGGACGGCTGGGACTTCTCCTGGCTGGACGGGCGGGCGACCGAGCAGCGGCCGTCCTGGGGCTATCAGCGGCTCATCGGTGAGCGTCTGGCCGGCGTCCGGTCCTCGCTGGACGTCCAGACCGGCGGCGGCGAGGTGCTCGCCGGGGTGCCGGTGCTGCCGCCGACGGCGGCGGCCACCGAGTCCTGGCCGCCGAACGTCGCCCGGGCCACCGAGCTGCTGCATCCGCGCGGGGTCGTGGTGGTGGCCGACCCGGACGAGCCGCCGCTGCCGTTCGGCGACGCGGCCTTCGACCTCGTCACCAGCCGGCATCCGGCGACCGTGTGGTGGGAGGAGATCGCGCGGGTGCTGCGGCCCGGGGGCACCTATCTGGCGCAGCACGTGGGGCCGGCCAGCGCGTGGGAGCTGGTCGAGTACTTCCTGGGACCCCAGCCGGAGGCGGCCCGGCTGCGCCACCCGGACGACGAGGCCGCGGCAGCGCGGGCGGCCGGTCTCGACGTGGTCGACCTGCGGGCGGAGCGGCTGCGGATGGAGTTCCACGACGTCGGCGCCGTGGTGTGGTTCCTGCGCAAGGTGATCTGGATCGTGCCGGGCTTCACCGTGGAGGGGCACCTGGCGCGGCTGCGCGAGCTGGACGCGCTCATCCGCGAGCGGGGCCCGTTCGTGGCGCACTCGGCGCGCACCCTGATCGAGGCGAGGAGGCCGGCTTCGGCGCCCTGACGCCTCGGCGGCCGCGCGGTGACCGGTGCGGGGGTCACCGCGGGGCGGGCGCCGAGAGCGCCGAGAGATCAGTGGCCGGTGGCGCCGCCGTTGTCACGGCGGTCGAGGGCGCGCTGGAGGGCGGCGGCGGCGTTCTTGCGGGCGTCGTCGCTGGGGCGCGTGGCGGAGTGGCGGACGCGGAGGGCGGTCTGAGCGGCCATGAGGGATCGACTCCTTGAGATCAGCGTGATCGAAGGCGCCGGAATGGGGCGGGGAGCGCCGCCGCAGGGGTTGCCTGCTCGGGGCGTCGCGCTCTCGACCGCCCTGCGCTCGATGGAGCGGGACGTTCGGCTTCTACAAAGCTAGGGCAGCCGGACGGATCTGTCTCCACAATTACTCGGACTTCCTACTATCTGAGATGACCACACCCGCATGGCGCCTGACCGACGGCGAGAGTTCCGGGCCGCCGCGCGCGGCCTGGCGGGAGTTCCACCGGGCCGTGACCACCACGCTGCACACAGGGGAAGCACCACTGGGCGGCCTCGCCCCCGAGCCCGGGGAACCGGACGCGGCGGCGGAGCGGTGGACCTGGACGGCGGACCTCTTCAACGACCGCCGGATGCTCGCGGTCCACGGCGACCAGGGCTGGGAGGTGGAGTCGCTGGACACGCTCGGGCGGTTCGTCTGCCGGCGGGCGAAGGGGGCGGCCCTGCGCTGGGAGTACCGCCGGGAGGTCCTCGGCGTCGGCCGCCGGGCCCGGGCGCTCGACGAGCTCTCCCCCGAGGGCTGGGAGCTGTGCGGCGAGTGGCTGGTGTACGGCTACTTCAAGCGCCCCAAGGCGGCGACGACCGGTCCGGCCGGAGCGCTCGACACCCCGCCGGCGACGCCCCGGCGGCAGCTTTTCCCCAGCCGCCGCGGCAAGGTGGTGCTGGCCGCGTGGCTGGTGCTGGTGGCCGGCTCGACGGCGGCGTTCTTCATCGGCACGCTCGGGACCCCGGGGCTGGCGCTGACGCTGGGCCTGGGGTCGATGGCCTCGGCGCTGTACACGGCCCACCTGGAGTCGGCCGAGGGCGGCCCCCGGTCCGGCGCCTGACCGCCATGACTTCCGGCCGCCGCTCGGCCCGCGTCACATCACATCGCCGTCGCGCCAGTCGAAGACCAGCGGCTCGCCGGGGTCGGGCAGCGGACGGCCGGCGGCCGGCCGGAGGTACGTCGAGTCCTCCTCGTCGGGGAGGCGCACGATCCCCTGGGGGCCGAGGGTCGCGATCCGCCCGCGCCAGAGCCGCCATCCGCGGGCCGCGTAGAGCGCGGCCCCCTCGTCGGAGGCGCTGAGCGCGCCGAAGGCGTAGGCCCCGTCGATCGCCCGCTCCAGCTCGGCCATGACCCGCCCGCCGAGCCCCTGCCGCCGCCGCTCGGCCTGGACGGCCACTCCTTCGACGTACCCGATCCGGTACGAGCGACCCCGGTGCAGCACGCGCCGCATGACGAGGGCGCCGTGGGCGACGGGCCGCCGGCGCTCGTCCTCGATCCAGGCGTGCAGGCCGCCGAGGCCGTGGTCCCAGTCCTCGTCGGAGAAGTCCCCGTCGTAGGCACGGTCGAGCAGGTCGCGCAGGGCGCGCAACCGGTCGGGAGCGAGTGCGTGGGTGGGCGCGGTCCGAAGGATCACCCGCACAGTCTCCCTCGCACCCCAACTAACCCTCAACCAGTTATTGACCGGTTAGGGACAATGCGCTTGGCTGTTCCTCACCAGTCACATGAGTCTGAGGGGTTAGAAGAGTGTCCGTTCTCCCGGTCCACCACCGCACCGTCACCGTTCGCGGCCACGAGATCTTCTACCGGGAGGCCGGGCCCGCCGACGCCCCCGTGCTGCTCCTGCTGCACGGCTTCCCGACCAGCTCGCACATGTTCCGCGACCTGATCCCGCGGCTCGCCCCCCGCTATCGGCTGATCGCCCCCGACCACCTGGGCTTCGGCCGCAGCGACGCCCCCTCCGCCACCGCCTTCGACTACACCTTCGCGGAACTCGCCGGCCTGACCTCCGCCTTCACCGAGGCGCTGGGGCTCGACCGGTTCGCGCTCTACGTCCAGGACTACGGCGCCCCCATCGGCCTGCGCCTCGCCCTCGCCCACCCCGAGCGCGTCACCGCGATCGTCACCCAGAACGGCAACGCCTACGAGGAGGGCCTCGGCGCGGACGCCTGGGCCCCCGTCCTCGCCCTGATCGCTCGACGCACCCCCGCGACCGAGGCCCCGGTCCGCGCCATCCGCTCCCTCGACGGCATCCGGTGGCAGTACGAGACCGGCGTCCCGGCCGCCTACCGCGACCTCCTCAGCCCCGACGCCTGGCACCACGACGCGGCCCTCATGGCGCGCGAAGGCCAGGACGGCATCCAGCTCGACCTGATCTCCGACTACGGCTCCAACTTCGCCCTCTACCCGGCCTTCCAGGAGTACTTCCGCACCTCCCGGGTGCCGCTCCTCGCCGTCTGGGGCGAGGGCGACGAGATCTTCGTCCCGGCCGGCGCCGAAGCGTTCCGCCCCGACCTCCCGGACGCCGAGGTCCACCTGCTCCCCACCGGCCACTTCGCCCTGGAGACCCACGCACCGGCGATCGCGGAGCTGATCGGCGACTTCCTGGAGCGCCGGGTGGAACGCCGGGTAGAGCGGCGGCCGGAGCGCCGGGTCGTCAGGCCGTAGCCTCCTCCAGCCGGCGGACCACGCGCTCCACCCAGGCCGTGAACTCCTCGCGGTCGGGGGCGTCGCCGCCGCACACCGCCGCGACCTGCGCGTCCGTCATCCTGTCCGGTCCCGGTGCGGTCAGCAGCCGGTGCAGCTCCCGCATCACGGAGGTCAGCCGCTGAGCGTCGGGGTGGTCGATCGCGTCGACCCCGTGCCCGGGGCCGAGAGTCGTCGAACCAGGCATGTCACATCTCCTCGCCGAGCCGGCCCCCCTTCCCAGCAGCGTAAGCCCGCCCCCGAGGCCGGCGCATGAGAACCGCCCCCGTCCTCGATTGGGGGACCGAGGAGGGGGGCGGTGATCAGGGGCCGCTCGCGCGGGCGGGCGTCAGCCCATGTGCGGGTAGCCGTACTCCGTCGGCGGGACCAGCGTCTCCTTGATGGCGCGGGTCAGCGTCCAGCGCATCAGGTTCTGCGGGGCGCCCGCCTTGTCGTTGGTGCCGGAGGCACGGCCGCCGCCGAAGGGCTGCTGGCCGACGACGGCGCCGGTCGACTTGTCGTTGATGTAGAAGTTGCCGGCCGCGAAGCGCAGCTTCTCCATGGTGTACGCGGCGGCCGCGCGGTCGTTCGAGATGACCGAGCCGGTGAGGGCGTAGTCCGAGACCGACTCCATCTGGGTCAGCATCTCGTCGTACTTCTCGTCCTCGTAGACGTACACCGCGAGGATCGGGCCGAAGTACTCGGCCTTGAAGACCTCGTTCTCCGGGTCGGTGCACTCGATGACCGTCGGGCGGACGAACCAGCCCTCGGAGTCGTCGTAGGTGCCGCCCGCGACGATCGTGCAGCTCGGGTCGGCCTTGGCACGGTCGATCGCGGCCTTGTTCTTCGCGAAGGACCGCTCGTCGATGACGGCGCCGATGAAGTTCGACAGGTCGGTGACGTCACCCATCCGGATGCCGTCGACCTCGGTCGCGAACTCCTCCTTGAAGCCGTCGTTCCAGATCGAGGCCGGGATGTACGCACGCGAGGACGCGGAGCACTTCTGGCCCTGGAACTCGAAGGAACCGCGGGTCAGCGCGGTCTTCAGGACGGCGCGGTCGGCGCTCGGGTGGGCGACGACGAAGTCCTTGCCGCCGGTCTCGCCGACGATCCGCGGGTAGGAGCGGTACTTCTCGATGTTGTTGCCGACCGTCTTCCACAGGTGCTGGAAGGTCTTGGTCGAGCCGGTGAAGTGGATGCCGGCGAGGTCGCGGTGGTTCAGGGCCACCTCGGAGACGGCGATGCCGTCGCCGGTCACCAGGTTGATGACGCCCTTCGGCAGGCCGGCCTCCTCCAGGAGCTCCATGAGGAGCACGGCGGAGTGGGTCTGGGTCGGGGACGGCTTCCAGACCACCACGTTGCCCATGAGGGCGGGGGCGGTGGGCAGGTTGCCCGCGATGGCCGTGAAGTTGAACGGCGTGATCGCGTAGACGAAGCCCTCGAGCGGGCGGTGGTCGAGGCGGTTCCACACGCCCGGCGCGTTCGCCGGCGGCTGCTCGGCCAGGATCTGGCGGGCGTAGGCCACGTTGAAGCGCCAGAAGTCGACGAGCTCGCACGGGGTGTCGATCTCGGCCTGCTGGGCGGTCTTCGACTGGCCGAGCATGGTGGACGCGGCCAGCGTCTCGCGCCACGGGCCGGCCAGCAGCTCGGCGGCGCGCAGGATGATCGCGGCGCGGTCGTCGAAGGACATCGCGCGCCATGCCGGGGCGGCGGCCAGGGCGGCATCGATGGCGTCCTGGGCGTCCTGCTCCGTGGCACCCCGGAAGGTGCCGATGACGGACTTGTGGTTGTGCGGCTGGACGACCTTGAACTCGTCGCCGCCGCCCATGCGCTTGACGCCGCCGATGGTCATCGGCAGCTCGCGCGGGTTGTCGGCCAGCTCCTTGAGCTTGGCCTCCAGGCGGGCGCGCTCGGGCGAGCCGGGGGCGTAGCCGTGCACCGGCTCGTTGACGGGAGTGGGGACCTGGGTCACAGCGTCCATGAGTCTCGGAACTCCTTCGGAGGGGTGGGGGCTCAGCCCTTGGTGAGGATGGAGCGGACGAAGAAGAGGAGGTTGGCCGGCTTCTCCGCCAGGCGGCGCATGAAGTAGCCGTACCAGTCGGTGCCGTAGGCGGTGTAGACGCGCATCCGGTGGCCTTCGGCGGCGAGACGGTTCTGCTCCTCGGTGCGGATGCCGTAGAGCATCTGGAACTCGTACTCGTCCATCTTGCGCCCGGCACGGCGCGCGAGCTCCTGCCCGATCGAGATCAGCCGCGGGTCGTGGGACCCGATCATCGGGTAGCCCTCGCCGTCCATCAGGATCTTCATGATCCGGACGTACGCCCTGTCGATCTCGGCCTTGTCCTGGATCGCGACGGACGCGGGCTCCTTGTAGGCGCCCTTCACGATCCGCACGCGGGAGCCGTTCGCGGCGAGGCGGCGGGCGTCCTCCTCGGTGCGGAAGAGGTACGCCTGGATGACGCAGCCGGTCTGCGGGAAGTCCTTCCGCAGCTCCTCGTGGATGGCGAACATCGAGTCGAGGGTGGTGTGGTCCTCGGCGTCCAGGGTGACCGTGGTGCCGATCTCGGCGGCGGCCGCGACGACCGGGCGGACGTTGGCGAGGGCCAGCTCGTGGCCCCCCTCCAGGGACTGGCCGAACATCGACAGCTTGACCGACATCTCGGCGCGGGCGCCGAGGCCCAGCTCCTTCAGGCGGCCGATCAGCTCCAGGTAGGCGTCGCGGGCGGCGTGGGACTGCTCGACGGTGGTGATGTCCTCACCGACCACGTCGAGGGTGACCTCCAGACCGCGGGCCGCCAGGTCCCGCACGATCGGGACGACGTCGTCCACGGTCTCGCCGGCGATGAAGCGTGCCACGACCTGCTTGGTCCCGGGGGCGGCCGACACGAAACGGCGCATCTTGTCGCTGCGCGACGCGGCGAGGATCACGGGACCCAGCACGGGGCACCTCCAGAGGGCAGGGTGACGAAAGGCGCCGTACCCGATCATTCTCAACGAATCGGGAACAGCACGAAGAACCACCGTGAAACCTAGGGACCGCTCCGATCGTCCGCCATCTACACCTGTCACGCATCCGTGGCCCCGCTCTCAGACATCTGTCTGAAGAATCGGTGCGGCGGTGCGAGAATGGGCGCCGTGAAGGGCGATTACCAGGAGCTGGTGGACGAGATCTCGGCGCTGCTCGGCGCCCCCGCGACCCTGGAGAACCGGGACTTCGGGCTGATCGCCTTCGGCGCGCACGACAGCGAGGACGACAGCGCCATGGACCCGGTGCGGACCCGGTCGATCCTGACCAGGAAGTCCACGCCGGCGGTCCGGGCCTGGTTCGAGGGCTTCGGCATCACCCGTGCAACCGGCCCGGTCCGCATCCCGGCCGCCCCGGACGCGGGCGTCTTCCGCGACCGCATCTGCCTGCCCGTACGGCACCGGGGCGTGGTCCTCGGGTACGTCTGGCTGCTCGACGCCGAGCCCGGCCCCTCCCCCGCGCAACTGACCGCCGCGATGGAGGTCGCCGCCCGCGTCGGCGACCTCCTCGCCGACGAGGAACGCGCCGGCGCGGACCTCTCCCGTGAACTGCGGGCCGCTCTGACGGCCGACCGCGGCTGGCAGTACGACATGGCCGTCACCGCCCTCCGCACCGCCCTCGGCCCGGACGCCGACGGCCTCCACACCCTGATCTGCCTCGCCCCCTGGCCCACCGACGACTCCCCCTCCCCCCGCACGATCCCGGCCACGGCCGCCCTCTGCACCCTCCCCTGGACCCCGCCGCCCGGCCCGCTCCCCGGCGGGGGTCCGACCGCGGGCCGGGGCGCGGCGGCGGTCGCGCGGGGCGCGAGTGCCGGCGCGGGCGGCGCCACCGGCCCGGGTCCGGGCCGACACCCGGCCGACGGCGACAGGACGGCACCCACAGGCTCCGCGCCGGGCGCGGGCGCGGGCGCGGGCGCGGGCGCGGGCGCGGGTTCCGGTCACGGCCCGGGCAGCGGTTTCGGTTCACGACCGGCCTCCGGCCGGCTCGCGGCCGGCGGCGCGCAGGGGGCGGGGAGTCGCTCCGGCCCCGGACCGGCCGACGCGGGCCGGCTCGCGGCCGGGTCCGGTGCGACCGGGGACGCCCCGACCGCGCCCGACCCCGGTGCCCACCGGGCACTCGCCGTGCTCGTGCGGCTGCGGTCGGCCGACAACCTCGTGCCGGCCACGAGCGCGGCCGGCCGGCTGCGGGAGGCGGCGGGGCCGGGGGCCGTCGCCGGGGTCGCGACGCCGCGGCGGGGGCTCGCCGGGCTGGACGCGTCCTGGCAGGAGGCCGCGGCGGCCGCGCGGGCCGCGACCGCGCAGCCGCACCTGGGTCCGCTCGCGGAGTGGGCCGCCATCGGCCCGTACCGCATGCTCACCGCGCTGCCCCCGGCCGAGCCGGACCCGGCGGTCCGCGCCCTGCTCGCCCCGGCGCACGCGGAACTGGCCCGCACCGCCGAGGTGTTCCTCGACCACGCGGGCCAGGCCGGCCGCACCGCGACCGCCCTCGGCATCCACCGCCAGACCCTCTACTACCGTCTCTCCCGCGTCGAACAGCTCACCGGCCTCGACCTGGACGCGGGCGAGGACCGCCTGCTGCTGCACATGGCCCTGAAGGCGGCGCGTCTCTGACGGTCCGTCCGCCGCCCGGCCACCGCGGCACCGGTTTATAGGATCGCCCCATGACAACGGGGACTTGGGCGCCGCCGACGCATGTCGAGCGGGTGCTGTACGAGGCAGGGGCGCGCGGGGACCGGGCGGCCGTTCTGGACGCGCTGGGACGGACCCGCCTCTACGTGCTCGTCGCACGGCTGCACGCCGACGCGCCCGGCTACGTCCCTCCCCTGCCCTCCCAGCGTGACGAGGGCTCCCGGCGCACCGTCGTCCCGGTCCTGACCGAGGGCATGCTGCCGCCCTGGCACCCGGACTGGGTGTTCCGGCACACCACCCTCGACCGGCTCGCCGCCGCCTGGCCGCACGACCGCTGGTGGCTCGCGGTCAACCCGGGCACCCCGTACGCGGCCACCCTCCCCGCCCGGCCCGCGGACCGCCGCGCCTGGCAGCAGACCGTCGCGACGGCCGGCGGCGCCGACCGGCTGCGGATGCGGCTGCTCACCCACGCCGGCGGCCCGCTGCACGGGCCCGTCGCCCAGGCCCTCGCGCTCGGCGCCCACCTCGCCGTGCTCAACGGCCTGGTGTGGAACCAACTGGGCGCCCAGTACGAGGACTACCCGACCGACGTGGCCCGGCTGCGCCGCCCCTGGTGCGTCCACCACCGCGCCGGCTTCAGGGAGAAGCTGGACACCCTGCTCGCCGCCCGGCTGGTCGGCCGTGTCCCCGAGGCCGTCCTGGGGATGCGGCGCCGTCTCGCCGCACGTCTCGGCCACCCGCCGACCGAGCAGCAGTGGGCCTCGATGGTCACGGTGAATTTCGAGCGGGACGACCCCTACGGGGACGACGCGGTCGAGGCGGTGGAGTTCGTGCGCCGGATCACCCACTACGAGGAGCGGTTCCGGGCCGACGGTCTGCTGCCGCCCGACGGCCGGATCGACACCCTCGCCGCCTTCGACCACGGTCGCGCCGTGAACGTCGTACGGCTGGCGCTCGGCGCCCGGTACTGCGATCCGCGGGAGGCGGAGCAGTCCGTGCTGCGGGTCCTCGAACCGGCCCGACGGGCGTACGACTCCTGGCCCGCGTTCTCGCTCGGCTATCTGCTCGCCCGGCTGATCCACTTCGACGAGGGCGATCCGGAGCTGATGTACCAGGAGTCCCTGGCGATCCACCGCATCCTCGTCCAGGACCCGTCCAGCCCCTACCGGAACCTCCCATGGTCATGACTCCCCCGCCTCCCCACCCCACCGCCTGGGTGCCACCGTCCGAGACCGAGCAGTTGCTGCACGAGGCGGCGCTGCGCGGTGACGTCGAGGCCCAGATCCGTGTGCTCGCCGAGGCCCAGCTCTTCGTCGGCGCGCCTCGGGCCGAGGTCGACGCCGATCCGGAGACGGTCTGGTGGCGCCCCCAGCAGGTGGCGAACGGACGGGTCGTCCGGCCGCTGCTGACGCGGGGGATGCTGCCGCCGTGGCATCCGGACTGGGTGTTCCACGGCGTCACCCTGCGATGGGCCGCCGAGTTCCCGTGGCGCGACCCGCGCGTGCTGCTCGCGGTCAACGGCGGCACGCCCGGCGAGCTGCTGCTGCCCGCGACGCCCGAGCACCGCGCGTGGTGGCTGCGCTGCTACGCCGAGAAGGAGCGGGGCGCGGACAACCGTTTCGTCGCGCTGCGGCACGGCCCCCTGCACGGCCCGCTCGCCTTCGGCCTGGCCTGCGGCGCCCATCTGGCCTTCGTGAACGGCGTCCCGTGGAACGAGGTCGGCACGGCCTATCTCGGCTACACCGACGAGCTGGAGACGCTGCGCGACTCCTGGGGCGTCACCGACCCGGCGGGCTGGCGCGGGGAGCTGGACGCGCTGCTCGACGGGCGCAACAGCCCGGCCGAGCCGGACTTCGTGCTCCGGGTCCGCGAGGAGCTGCGCGCCCGGCGCGGCGCGCTGCCGTCGCCCGACGAGTGGCGCGAGACCGCCGCGGGGCACGCCCAGGACCTCGGCGCCCCTCCGGCGACGGTGCGGCACATCGAGGAGCTGGTGCGCCGGGTGCTGCGCTACGAGGCCCGGTTCCGGGCCGACGCGCTGCTGCCGCCGGACGGGCGGGTGCGCCGGACGGTGGCGTACGACTACGGGCGGGCGGTGAACCTGGCCCGCTGGGGTCTGTCGGCCCGCTTCTGCGGGCCGGCGGAGGCCGAGCAGGCCGTCGTGCACGCGGGGGCGCTGGCCAGGGCGGCGTACGACTCCTGGGAGGAGTACTCGGCGGGCTACGCGCTGGGGCGGGTGCTGCGTTTCGACGGCGAGGAGTACGGCCGCTACCACGAGCAGAACGTGGCCGCCCACCGCACCCTGACGGAGCACGCGGGCAGCCCCTGGCGGAACATCCCCTGGCGCTGAGTCAGCCGCGCGGCTCCATCAGCACCTTGAGCCCCTCGGTGAGGTCGTCCGCGCTGGGCGCCGTCTCCGGGTCCACCAGCCACTGGATCATCACGCCGGTGGCGAGGGCCTGGCAGAGCAGTCCGGCCACCCGGGCCTTCTCGGGCTCCCGCTCCGCGTCGATGCCGAAGAAGCCCTGGGCCATGCCGAGCCGGCCCTCGCGCTGGGGCTCCTTGATGGCCTCGCGCAGCTTCTCGTCGTCGTCGAGGCGGGTGACGACCTCGGTCTGCAGCTTCCAGACCGGGCGGCTCTCCCCGGCGGCGGCGATGACCTGCTCCCAGACGGCACGGAAGCGCTCGTACGGGTCGGCCGGCAGCGCCGTCGCGCCGTCCGCGCCCGCCGCTCCGGCCTGGTCGCCCCACTCCTCGGTGAGGGCGAGGAAAGCCTGCTGGAGCAGGGCGCCCTTGGAGCCGTAGTGGTAGCCGATGGAGGCGAGGTTGGTGCCCGAGGCGGCCACGACGTCACGGGCGGTGGTGCGGGCGTAGCCCTTCTCCAGGAGGCAGCGCTTCGCGCCGTCGAGCAGGTCTTCCTTGTGTCCCATGACAGCACTGTACCCGGCCGCTAGACATCCGTGTAAGACGGATGTCTAGCAGACCGGGTACGGAAGCCGGGGGACGTCAGATCAGGTTGACCGAGCGGACCGAGGTCGCGCCGATCTCCTCCGCGATCTCGGAGAGCACGTTCGCCGGGACCGTGTCGTCGACGGTGAGCACGACGAGCGCCTCGCCGCCCTCCTCCATCCGGGAGACCTGCATGCCCGCGATGTTGAGGCCCGCCTCGCCGAGGATCCGGCCGACCGTGCCGACGACGCCCGGACGGTCCTCGTAGCGCAGCACCACCATGTGGTCGGCGAGCGCCAGGTCCACGTCGTAGTCGCCGACCGCGACGATCTTCTGCAGGTGCTTGGGGCCGGCCAGCGTGCCGGAGACGGAGACCTCCTGGCCGCTGCCGAGCGTGCCGCGCACGGTCACCATGTTGCGGTGGTCGGGCGACTCCGAGCTCGTGGTCAGCCGGACCTCGACGCCGCGCTCCTGCGCGAACAGCGGGGCGTTCACGTACGACACGGTCTCGTCGACCACGTCCTCGAACACGCCCTTGAGCGCGGAGAGTTCCAGCACCTTCACGTCGTGCTGGGTGATCTCGCCGTAGACCTCGACGTCGAGACGGGCCGCGACCTCGCCCGCGAGCGCGGTGAAGATCCGGCCGAGCTTCTCGGCCAGCGGCAGACCCGGCTTGACGTCCTCGGCGATGACGCCGCCCTGGACGTTGACCGCGTCGGGGACCAGCTCGCCCGCGAGCGCCAGGCGCACCGAGCGCGCGACCGCGATGCCGGCCTTCTCCTGGGCCTCGTCCGTGGAGGCGCCGAGGTGCGGGGTGCAGACGACCTGGTCGAGCTCGAAGAGCGGGGAGTCCGTGCAGGGCTCCTTCGCGTAGACGTCGAGGCCCGCGCCGGCGACCCGGCCCTCCTTGATGGCCGCGTACAGGGCGGTCTCGTCCACGATCCCGCCGCGGGCGGCGTTGACGATCCGGACGGACGGCTTGACCTTGCGCAGCGCCTCGTCACCGATGAGACCGAGGGTCTCCGGGGTCTTGGGCAGGTGGACGGTGATGAAGTCGGCGACCTCCAGGAGCTCGTCCAGGGCCAGCAGCTTCACCCCCATCTGGGCGGCGCGGGCCGGCTGCACATAGGGGTCGTACGCGACGATCTTCATGCCGAAGGCGGACATGCGCTGGGCGACGAGGACACCGATCCGGCCGAGGCCGACGACACCGAGGGTCTTCTCGCTGAGCTCGACACCCGTGTACTTCGAGCGCTTCCACTCGCCGTTCTTCAGCGCGGTGTTGGCCTGCGGGATGTTGCGCGCGGTGGCGACCAGCAGACCGCAGGCGAGCTCGGCGGCGGTGACGATGTTGGAGGTCGGGGCGTTCACGACCATCACGCCGGCCTTGGTGGCGGCGGAGACGTCCACGTTGTCGAGGCCGACACCGGCGCGGGCGACGACCCGGAGCTTCTTGGCGGCGGCGATGGCCTCCGCGTCGACCTTCGTGGCGGAGCGGATCAGGATGGCGTCGACATCGGCGATCGCGGGCAGCAGCTCGGCGCGGTCCGCGCCGTTGCAGTGCCGGATCTCGAAGTCCGGCCCCAGCGCGTCGACGGTGGCGGGCGACAGCTCTTCAGCGATGAGTACGACGGGTTTCGAGCTCACGTGAGTCCTCACATTTGGCGGTGCGGACGGCCGTCCCGACGGCCGCAGGCGGTGGAGGGGGCTTGCCGCGTGAAAGCGCACGACGCTGTGGGCCAGACGCGATGTTGTTGAGCAGTGTAGTGCTGCGTCGGCGCACTTCCTGCGCCTCGATGGAAGGATCACCCGTCCGTGGTTGGACGGGGTGTCCAAGGATGTGGCACAGGGCCGGACGGGGTGTCCGGCCCTGTGCGCGAGGCTTACGCCTCCTCGTCGTTGACCCAGCTCATGAGCTTGCGGAGCTCCTTGCCGGTGGTCTCCAGGAGGTGCTGCTCGTCCTGGGTCTTGTACGCGTTGTACT
>NZ_JBEXQW010000077.1:0-24772 GCF_040612775.1 Streptomyces sp. NPDC006339 | reverse complement strand
CCGTGAGCTGCAGGACGAACGTTCGCCGCTCGCCCGTCGCCCTCGCGGCCATCAACGCCCGCAAGACCCACTGCGACCGCGGCCACGAGCTCACCGGCTCCAACCTCATCCCCCGCGCAGAGGGCAAGAGGGAGTGCCGCACCTGCACCCGCTGGCGCGAGCGCGTCATCGCGGCTAAGGCTGCGGGCCGTACTCCCGAGCCGGAGCCCAGGCAGCAGCGCGATCACGAGGAGGCGATGAAGTGAGCCGACGCAACCACCCCACCCAGCAGGACGAAGCCCTGCGCCAGTCCCGCCTCGACGACCACGCCCGCGCCGTCATCCACTCCATCGCCCAGGAGCTCAACGACATCAAGCCCTGGCAGGGCCTCCCGGCCAGCATCTGGGCCGACGAGCCGTTCGCCGTCGCCGCCCGCCTCTACGGACGCGGCGTGTACGGCGAGCAGGTCGCCACCGCCGCGCAGACCCTCATGCCCCACGTCGACTGGCAGGTCACCCGCGGCGAGTACGCCCAGATCCTGTTCCGCGCCGCCGGAAAGGCCACCGCCTGATGCGCACCCCCCTCCTCATCCCCGCCGCCCTCCTCTCCGGCGGCTCCCTCGCCTGGACCACCTGGAGCCTCGTCGACCTCCTCGGCGCCGGCCCCTGGGGCATCACCGTCGCCGCCGGCGCCGACATCATCTGGGCCTCCGTCATCTGGGCCGAAGCCCGCGGCCTCCGCATCAGCGGCCACCGCTGGCCCGTCGCCGCCATCGGCTGGGCCGCCCTCCTCGCCGTCGCCGCCTTCCTCGTCTGGCACGGCATCGAGCAGGACCACGCCGCCATGGCCGTAGCCGGTCCGTTCCTCCCCCTCGGCGCCAAGGTCGTGTGGCTGCTTGCCCTCGCCGACATGCGCGACCCCGGCGCCCTCACCGACGACGACTGCGCCCTCCTCGCCGACGAGGAACGCGCCATGCGGTTCGAGGAAGCCCGGCACCAGCATGAGCTCCGCCGCCGCGAGATGGCCGCCGAACGGCTCCTTGCCGACGTGTCCGTCGACTTTGAGATCGAGCTCGCCCGGCAGGAGAAGGGCCGCGAGCTCGCCCGCCGAGCGCCGATCGCGATCGCCCCGATCACCCGCGAGCACGAGCCGAGCACACCCGCGAGCGTCACCGAACAGCACCACGTTTCGGCGCGCCCGGAACCGCCTGCGACCAGCCCGAACCCGGATCGCGAACAGAAGAGCATCGCCGATCTCGCTCGCGAACAGGTCGCGATCACCTCCGACAACGTGATCGCCACCAAAACCATCCTCGCCCTCCGGCCCGACGCCAAGGAGACCTCCGTGGCCGCCGCCGTCCGCCGCGAGCGCTCCAAGCTGAACGGGGGCTACAACTGATGATCTGGGCAACCCGCGGCGCGATCGTCGTCGGCCTCTCCGTCCTCGCCTGGTACCTCGTCAAGCTGTGGTGGCCCGGCCTCAAGGCCCTCCAGGCCCGGCCCGTCGAGCACCTCGGCCGGCTCCTGCCCTTCCTCGCTGGCTGGGCCTACGGTGCCCTCGGCATCCTCGCCGTCGGCGGCCTCATCGGCTGGGCCTTCGACACCGCCCTCTGGGTTACTAACTGGCTCGGCGACGCCGCGCTCGTCTGGGGCGTAGGCGGCACCGCCGGGATCTCGTCCCGCGGTAACTACCTGCCCCTCACCGGCGACGGCGCCGGCCTGGTCCTCGTACTCACGGTGCTCTTCGTGGCTGCGGTGAAGGCCACCCGCAGCGGCACAGACCTCAAGCTGGGCTCCTGGTGCGGCCTCTCCCTGGGCACGTCGTCGGGGATCGCCGGGTTCGCTGCAGTTCCGCTCGCGCAGGCCACGAACGCCACTGGTCACATCGTCTTCGGGTGGATCGGATGACCGCCGAGGAGCTCACCTTGGAGTCCGCGGGGGAGCAGCCGAGCAAGCTGGCTGGTGGGTGCGTCCTCGCCGTCGGCGCAGCGCTTGCCGGCGGGGTCGTGTACGCCGTCCCCGAGGTCGGCTACACGATCGCCGGGGCGTTGGCCGCTGCCGGGGTCCGCCGGGCCCGCACATGGGCCGCAGGACGCCGGGAGAAAGCCGCCGATGAGCCCGAGGTGGCTGACGTTGAGGACACCGTGGACATTCTCGCCGTCCTCCACGGTCTCTCCCCCGGCGGCACCGCGAACGTCCGCCTCACCCAGCTCCAAGACGCCACCGGCCTGCCCGACACACGGACCGTCCGCGTACTTCTCCACGAGGAAGGCATTGAGGTCCGCGACGGCGTCCGCGCGAGCGGGAAAAACGGTCCGGGCGTCCACGCCGACGACATCCCCCGCTGGCCGTGCAGACCTTCCACGGAAGGTTGTTGGTGCAGCTCAGACGCCAACACCAACACCAACAACGGCGACGAAGAGGGGCCCGAAGAGGGGTTCCGTGTAGAGCACATCGGAGCCGCCGGAACCGTCGTCCACGACCCCGCAGAGACCCGCCGCCGCTACGCCAAGACCCGATAGGAGCCCGCCATGGGCGACTTCAAGACCACCATGTCCCTCGACGAGCTCCGGGCCCGGAACGAGGCCAGCCAGCAGGCGGCCGCCCAGCGCCCGCAGACACCTCCCCCGCCGCCCCCGAAGAAGGAATGATGGAGCGCATGGACGACCTGATTGCGTTCCTCCGCGCCCGCCTCGACGAGGATGCAGTGGTTGCCCGCGCGACGCGGCCCGGCCCCGTGTGGTTTGCGGACGGCGGAACGGTCTACGCGGGATGGCGGGCGGCGGAGCCGGTCGCAGACTGCGGCGAGAGCGCCGAGCACATCGCCCGGCACGACCCGGCGCGGGTACTGGACAGGGTTGAGGCGACACTCCGGCTAGTTGATCGTCTTGAGAGGGCTTGTGCTCGGCAGTTTCCCGAGGCGATGGAAACGATCACCGCGACGGCGGCTCTGGGGCTCTTGGCGCTGCCCTATGCCGACCACCCCGACTACCGGGACGAGTGGCGCCCCTGACCGCCTCACTGGAACCTGCGCGCCGGGTAGCGCCCGGCAACCGGCCCCGCCACGCATCCCCCCGACGTGGCGGGGCCCCCTTGTGCACCTAGTTGCAAAAACCAGGCGCGTGCCCCATCATGGTCGGCAGATCCGGCATGCCCGGAAACAAACAGGCCCCGACCGCACCGCGGCGGGGTCTTCCTCATGCCAGGAGGTGCCCGATGCCCTTCCCGCCCGGCACCACCACCGTTAGCCTCACCGGCACCATCCCCTCAGCACTCGCCGGCACCGGCTACGGCGGCCGCGTCCGCCTCAAGCCCTCCGCCTACCTCATCGACAGCACCAACCACGTCGTCTACGCAGGCGGCGGATCCGTCGACATCACCGGCGGCACCTGGAGCGCCACGATCCTCCCCACCGACACCCCGGGCATCCTGCCCGCAGGGTGGGTCTGGGAGATCAGCGTCGAGCCCACCGGCGGCGAGCACATCCAGTTCTCCGCCGAGGTCACCGGAAGCGGCACCGTCCACCTCGACGAGCTCACCCCCATCCCCTCACCCGGCGGCGGCACCGGCAGCGGCCCCCGCGGCCCACAGGGCATCCAAGGACCCGCAGGACCCCAAGGGCCAGCCGGACCCGCGGGCGGCACCGTCCGCACCGCCGTCGCGCGCATCTCGAACGGCGCCGTGCAGGACCTCGCGCCGTCGCCGTCCTGGAGCATCGTCACCACCTCGGTCGGCACGCCGCTCCAGTGCTCCATCGCCGCCGCCGCCGGAGACCGCATCTGCGTCGACCTGTCGATGATGTACGTCGGCGGGCACTTCCTCGACGTCGCCCTGCTCTCCTCGGCCGGCACCATCGCCCTCTACGACAGCTCGGGCACCTCATCCCCCCTCGCCGAGGGCGCGCCGTGGCTGTACCCGTCCACTGCCTTCAGTAAGGTCTCGTCGGCCGCCCAGTTCACCGTCGCCGCCGGCCACCTCAACGGGGGCATGGCCACCATCGCGCTCGTCCACCAAGGCACCAGCAGCGGCAAGGTCTACGCCTACAGCGGCTACCCCTGGGTCATGCGCCTCCGCAACATCGGCCCCGAACCCGCGTAGGTCACAGCACAGCCACAGGCACCCCACACCGGCCCCGCGTCCGGCACCCTGGCGCGATGCGCAGACACGCCACCACCGCCCTCGCCGGCGCCCTCCTGGCCCTCACCGCCTGCTCGTCGACCAACGACGCCCCAGCGCCCACCCCGACCGCGAGCAGCAGCACCGCGAAGGCGTACACCTACCAGGACTGCATCGAGCTCCTCGACTACGACTTCCAACAGGGCAAGCCACAAGACGCGTCCAAGGACGCCGAATGCGCCCACCTCCCCCGCGACCAGTACGAGAAGGCCGTCGCCGAAGTCCTCACCAAGCACAAGGACAGTTTCCTCAACCCCACCAGCACCCCGTAGAGGAGGTGGCGCCCGTGGCCAGCAACCCCCGCAACGGGCGCCGCTACAGGGAACTGTGCACCTGGCTCCGCTCCCAGGCTCTCCCCTGCTGGATCTGCGGCCACGACATCAACTACACACTGAAGGGCATGGACGCCCAACGGTCACGCTGGGCCTTCACCCTCGACCACCTCATCCCCCTCAGCCGAGGTGGCGACCTCCTCGACCGCGCCAACGCCCGCCCAGCACACCGCGCCTGCAACAGCAGCAAGGGCAACAGGGCGCCCGTCACGGCCCCCACGCGGACCTCACGGAAGTGGTGACCATGAGCGACGACCTCCTTGCGTTCCTCCGCGCCCGACTGGCCAAGGACGAACAGCTCGCCCTCGCGGCCAGCCCAGGCCCCTGGCGCCCCGACGAAGAGCACGACCAAGTTCTTGCCACCGACGGCATCGTTGTCGCCGAGGGCTTTGCGCTTAGCGGCCGACAACTCCGCGCCACCGTCGACCACATCGCCCGCCATGACCCTGTGCGAGTCCTGGTCGAGGCGAGAGCGAAGCAGCAGTTGCTCGACGAGCACCAGGACGTGAACGACGGCTCATGTGGCACCTGCATCACCCCCAAGTGGGGCTACCCCACACACGGAGGCAGCAGCCCACAGGCGTACCCCTGCGCCACACTCCGCCTGCTCGCTCTGCCCTACGCCGACCACGAGGACTACAACGAGGCATGGCGCCCGTAGGAGGTGACGCCGTGCTGTACGTCGTCACCGGCCCGCCGGCCGCAGGCAAGAGCTCCTGGATCCGAGCCCACGCAACAGCGCGTGACATTGTCATCGACCTCGACCTCATCGCCACCGCCCTCACCGGCCCCGGCGCACCCCAGTGGAACCAGGACCCGACCATCCTGCGCGTCGCCCACAAGGCACGCTTCGCAGCCATGAACGAGGCGTTCGAGCTACGCGACAAGGTCGACGTGTACCTCATCCACACCATGCCCAGCGTCAAGGCCCTCGCCAAGTACAAGCGCCTGGGCGCCGAGATCGTCACCGTCGACCCCGGACAGGCCGTGGTCATGGCCCGCATCGACGCCATGCGCTCCCCCGAGATGCAGCGCGTAGCCACCCGCTGGTACAGCCAGCGCTCGCGGCTACCCCGAGCAGCCATGCCACAGACGTCACGGGACTGGTGACCCACACCCACCACCGCCCGTCACTGACAGGCACTGCAAGCAGTGAATGACCCCGCTCGACCGGCACCGCGACCCTCCGGAGGGGAGGGGTGGGTCAAAACTTCAGCGGGTGACCGGGCGACCCAAAAGCCCTTGTCGCCCGATTTTTTGCGCGGCCTCTCAGAAAGATCTTGACCCGATCTCTCGGATTCGTGAAATAGCGACTCTCTGTAATCGTGACGGACTGTGACGGGGGTGGCCATGATCGCCGAAGCCGTGCGCGCAG
Organism: Streptomyces sp. NPDC006339; assembly: GCF_040612775.1. Lineage (NCBI taxonomy): Bacteria > Bacillati > Actinomycetota > Actinomycetes > Kitasatosporales > Streptomycetaceae > Streptomyces > Streptomyces sp. NPDC006339. The sequence continues at coordinate 18,911 of NZ_JBEXQW010000077.1, read as the reverse complement.
AGCTTGACAACCTGGGCGTGACCAGCATCGCTCCTGGGCTCGCGGCCACTGCGCTGAAGCTTGCACGGGCCCTCGACGAGATCCCCGACGGTGACGCTCCGACGTCACAGGCCGTCGTCGCCGACAAGCTGCAGGCCCTGATGGTCCGTCTCCGGGGCCTGGCCCCGGCCGTCGAGGAGGGGGATGCCCTCGATGAGCTCAAGGTCAAGCGGCAACAGCGCCTCGGCGCCTGACCCGACCGGCTCCCAGGCACCCCGCATCACGACCGTCCCGGCGACGCGGCTGTCCTCGTCCGGGCAGGAGGCTGTCGAGCTGGCGGCGCTGGCCGGTCTGAAGCTCGACCCGTGGCAGCAGCACGTCCTGGACATGGGCTTGTCCGAGCGGGACGACGGCCGTTGGTCCGCGTTCGAGGTGTGCGTCAACGTCCCTCGCCAGAACGGCAAGGGCGGGATCATCGAAGCGAGACAGCTCGCCGGGCTGTACCTGCTGGGTGAGCGGCTGATTCTCCACTCGGCGCACGAGTTCAAGACGAGCATCGTCGCGTTCAAGCGGATCGAACAGCTCATCATGGGGTGTCCTGACCTGCGGAAACGCGTACTCAGGGTGCGGCGTACGACCGGCGAGGAAGCGATCGAGCTCGTCACCGGGCAGGTGCTGCGGTTCCTGGCCCGCTCCGGCGGCTCCGGCCGCGGCTTCACCGGCGACTGCAACATCCTTGACGAAGCGATGATCCTCGGCGACGACGCCATGGGCGCGCTCATGCCGACCATGTCCGCGGTGCCCAACCCGCAGATCTGGTACCTCGGTTCCGCCGGTATCGGCGCGCCGTCGGTGCAGCTTGGCCGCTTGCGGTCGCGGGCGCTGGCCGCCGTGGAGGCCGGGGAGCCGGATCCGTCGCTGGCGTACTTCGAGTGGTCGGTGGACCCGCATCGGGCCGAGTGCCGGCCGGACTGCCGGGACCATGCCGACCCGGACGACCCGGCTGCGTGGGCGCAGGCGAATCCGGCGCTGGGGATCCGCATCACTGCGGAGCACGTCCGGAACGAGCGGCTGTCCATGGGCACGTCGGGCATCTTCGAGCGGGAGCGCCTCGGGGTCGGTGAGTACCCGGTCGACGGTGCGGACACGTGGCAGGTGATCGGCGAGGACGCGTGGCGGGCGCTGGCGGATCCGAAGTCGCAGGCCGACGGCGCGCTGTGCATGGCCATTGACGCGACGCCTGAGCGGGACTGGGCGACGATCGCGGTGGCCAGCCCCTGGCGGGGCGGCACGCACGTGGAGGTCATCGCTCACCAGCAGGGCCTGGGCTGGGTGGTGGAGAAGGCGAAGGCGCTGCACGAGCGGCACAAGCCGCGCTGCTGGGTGGTCGACGGCGGCGGGCCGGCCGGGTCGCTGATCCAGGACCTGGCCGACGCGCTCGGCGTCGAGGTCCTGCAGCCGAAGCCGCGCGAGATCGCGCAGGCCACCGGCCAGTTCTACGACGCGGTCGTAGGGCAGGGCATCAGCCACCTTGACCAGGCGCCGCTTGCGGTGGCGCTGGCCGGGGCTCAGCGGCGGCCTCTGGGTGACGCGTGGGCGTGGGCCCGGCGGGGTGTCGGCGTCGACATCAGCCCGCTGGTGGCGGTCACGCTGGCCCGCTGGGGCCTGGCCGCCGAGGTCGAGGATGAAGGGGCGCCGAACCTGTGGTGAGCCGGATGCTGTTTGTGCTGGAGGTGGTGTTCGTCCTCGCGGTGGTGGCGGGGGTGGGCATGTGGTCGGTCCCGGCGGCGCTGGTCCTGGCCGGCGTGCTGGGCGTGGTGGCGGTCGAACGTGAGCAGGCGCAACGGAAGGCGGTGAAGCGGTGAGTCTCTTCGGGCTGTTCGAGCGGCGGAGTGTGGAGAACCCGGCTACGCCGCTGACCTCCGCCTCGCTGGCGCCGCTGCTGGGCGGTGGGGTGCCGCTGGAGTCGGGAGAGGTGGTCACCGAGACGAACTCGCTGCGGATGCCTGCAGTGTGGCGGGCGGTGGCCGTCGTGGCGAACGTTTCGGCGGCGCTGCCGCTGCATGTTTACACCGCGGGGACGAAGGACCGGGCGACGGTCGAGCTGCTGGAGAACCCGCATCCGGAGCTGACGCGGTTCGAGCTATGGAGGCTGGTGTACGTGCACCGGCTGTTGTGGGGCAACGCGTACCTGCAGAAAGTCCGCAACAGGGCCGGGACCGTCGTGCAGTTGTGGCCGGTTCGCCCGGACCGGGTGCAGGTCGACCGGGAGCAGCCGAGCGCGGGCAACCCGGGCGGGAAGGTGTTCTGGGTGCAGACTGAGGACGGGCCCCGGGTGCGGCTGACGTCTAAGGAGATCCTGCACCTGCCCGCGCTGGGCTATGACGGGGTGACGGGCTGCTCGCCAATCCGTGCGGCGGCGCAGGGCATCGGCCTGGGCATCGGCGCGGAGCGGTCGGCCGCGCGGCTGTACGGCTCGGGCAACATGATCTCCGGAGTGCTGCAGACCGAGCAGCGGCTCCAGCCGGACCAGGCAGCGGCCCTGAAAGCGTCCTGGCGGGCGAAGATGGGCGGGAGTGGCGCAGCCCACGATGTGGCGATCCTGGACTCCGGAGCGTCGTTCCAGCCGGTCGCCATGCCGTACCGGGACTCCCAGTTCCTGGAGTCGCGTCAGTTCCAGGTGACCGAGGTGTCCCGGATGTTCGGCGTGCCGCCGTTCCTGCTGATGTCGACCGAGAAGTCGACGAGCTGGGGCACGGGTCTGGAGCAGCAGGCGCAGGGCTTCGTGACCTGGGACCTGTCGCCGACGTGGCTGACGCCGACAGAGCAGCGGGTCACCAAGGAGCTGCTGCCCGCGTCGCAGTACGCGAAGTACGCGCTCCAGGGCCTCCTCCGCGGTGACAGCGAGGCCCGGGCCATCTTCTACCGGGCGATGCGGGACGTCGGCGCCTTCTCGGCGAACGACATCAGGTCCCTGGAGGACATGCCGCCGATCACGGACGGCACCGGAGACACGTACCTGCAGCCGATGGCCATGGCGCCGCTGGGCAGCGACCCGACCGCGCCGACGACGAAGGAGGGCAGCGATGCCGAAGACGACTGAGCGCCGCAGCCTGAGTCTGGCCGCGGCAGGACTCCAGGTACGGGCCGAGGGCGAGGGGGTGCGCGGGTTCGCCGGGCACGCCGCCGTCTTCAACAGCCGGACCGCGATCGGTAACCCCCTGACCTGGGGTTTTTACGAGGAGATCGCGCCCGGGGCGTTCACCAAGACCATCGCGGAGGGCGACGCCCGGATGCTGGTCGACCACGACACCCGCATGGTTGTCTCTCGCGTCTCGGCCGGTAGTCTGCGCCTCTCGCAGGACCAGATCGGACTGGCTGTCGAGGCGGACCTCGACGCTCGCCTGTCCTACGTCGGTGACCTGATCGTCAACCTCGACAACCGGAACATCACCGGCATGAGCTTCGGCTTCAGGGTGATCAAGGACGACTGGGAGACCGTCTCCGTCGAGACTTCTGAGGGCGACATGGATGCCGAGCTGCGGCTCATCCGCGAGGTGCAGCTCTTCGAGGTCTCTGCCGTCACCTTCCCCGCCTACGAGGACACCGACGCCGGCCTCCGGTCCGTCGGCATGGCGCTTGCCGCCCGCGGCGACGATGACGCGTTCGCCCGCCGGGCCGTGTACCGGCCCGAGCTCAACGACTTCCGCCACGAGCCGGCCGCCGCTGCGGCGGCCACTCGGGGCGACGGCATCACCCAGCCGGGAGAGACCACTGGGGGCCGTCAGGCGATGCGTATGAAGGCGCTCGCCGCCCGCTACAGCCTGGCGCTGTAGCCGCTCTCACACCCCTTTCTCAGCCCCTGCCGCACGCCGCTGGGGCTACTCGTGCTGGGAGGCACACGTGACCACTCTTCAGGGCCTGCTCGACAAGCGGGCCGCAGCATGGAACAAGGCCCAGGAGTTCCAGGCCCGGGCGGCATCCGAGGCGGAGATGTCCGCCGAGGACCGTGCCGCGTGGGACGCGGCGCTCGCCGATGTCGAGCGTCTGGGCGCCGACATCGAGCGCGAGGAGCGCCACCAGCGCCTCGCCTCGGTCGACTACTCGCAGGTCGTCGCCGCAGGCGCCGACACTGAGGAGGCGGAGGAGGCTCGCGCCCGCCACGGCGGTGAGCAGGGCGTCGAGGCGTACACCGCGGCGTACCGGTCGTGGATGCGCGACGGCACCAACGAGCTGTCCTCGGAGGAGCGCGCGGTCCTGCGTACCGGGTTCGTGGACGGCCGGGAGCTCCGTGCGCAGGGCGTCGCCACCGGCGCGGCCGGCGGCTACCTCGTCCCGCCCGCGTTCCGGGCCAAGATGGTCGAGGCGATGAAGTTCTACGGCGCGATGCGCGACGTGTCCGAGGTCATCACCACGGAGACCGGCGTGACCCTGCCGTGGCCGACGAACGACGACACGGCGAACGTGGGCGCGATCTTGGCGGAGAACACCCAGGTCACCGAGCAGGACGTCACCATCGGGCAGGCCGACATCGGCGCCTACATGTACACCTCGAAGCTGGTCCGCGTCTCGTACCAGCTCCTCCAGGACTCCGCCTTCGACGTGGAGTCGTGGCTGGCCCGCAAGCTGGGTGAGCGGATCGGCCGCATCCAGAACACGCACTTCACCACCGGCACCGGCAGCTCCCAGCCGGAGGGTGTGCAGACCAACGCCGTCATCGGGAAGACCGGCGGCACCGGGCAGACCACGTCCGTCACTTACGACGACCTCATCGACCTGATGCACTCGATCGACCCGGCCTACCGCAACGGCGGGCGCCAGGCGTGGATGATGCACGACACCACCCTCGCCTCGGCCCGCAAGCTCAAGGACTCCCAGGGCAGGCCCCTCTGGGAGCCGTCGCTCCAGGTCGGTGTTCCCGACTCGCTGCTCGGTCACCGCATCGTCGTGAACCAGGACATGCCCGTCATGGCCGCGTCGGTGCGCTCGATCCTGTTCGGTGACTTCTACGCCGGCTACCTCATCCGCGACGTCCGCGACGTGCAGATGCTGCGCCTGGCCGAGCGCTACGCCGACTTCCTGCAGGTCGGGTTCCTCGGGTTCGCCCGCGCGGACGGCTCCCCGCAGGACACCGCCGCGTACAAGGCGTACCGCAACTCCGCCACCTGATCCTGAAGGAGGACAGTCACATGGCGACCACGCCGAAGAAGGATGACGCCCCGGACTCCGGGGTGCTGCAGGACAAGCCCACACCGGCTGCGGCCGAGCACGGCGATCACGACCGCGTTGTGATGGCTTCGCGGCGAGCGGACGGCAGCATGGACCAGTACCGGCCGGAGTTCATCGGCGACAAGGACGTGGCCCTGACCGCTGCGAAGGAACAGCTCGCGCAGCAGGCGGCGTCCGCGGTGGACGTCGCGGCCCGCGGCGTGTCCGCCGTGCCGGAGGCTGAGGCGCCGTCCGAGCCGGACCCGGACATTGCGGCGCTGAAGGAGGCGCAGGACAAGGCCATCGAGGCGGCCGAGGCCCGCGCCGAGCGCGAGGTCAAGGAGCTTCACAAGGGCCTGGGTGACTGACCCATGGCCCGTATCCGCATGCTGACCAGCGTCGCGGGTGACGGTTTCGCGTGGGCGCCGGGCGAGGTTGTTGACCTGCCCGGTGCCCAGGCCGCTGCCTGGGCCGATGGTGTCCGGGCCGTCCTCGTCCGCAGCGAGGAACCCGAGACGCCGGAGGCCCCGGCGCCCGAGCGCACGGCCCGCAAGCGGGCGCAGGCCCGGCCGAGGCGCGAGACCCGCACCGCGTAGAAGGGGGACACCGTGGCGCTACTGACGCTGGAGCAGGCGAAGTCCGCGGTCTCGATTCCCGCCACGACCACCCAGTACGACGACGAGCTGGAGGAGTATGTCGAGGCCCTCACCGAGGTCATCGAGGCGTTCGTCGGGCCGGTGACGCCGCGGGAGGTAGTCGAGCAGGCCGACTCTCGCGGGCAGGTCCTCGTCCTACTGACGACCCCCGCCCTCTCCCTGACCAGCTTCACCCCGGTCGCGACGGGCGGGTCTTCCGTCGACGTGGCCGGGCTGCACCTCAACGGGGCAAGCGGCACCGTCACCCGCCTGGACGGTGCCGACTTCTACGGCGGTCCGTGGACGGTGACGTACCAGGCAGGCCGAGCCAGCACCCCGAAGACCATCAGCGTCGCGGCCCGGATGCTGCTCCAGCACTGGTGGCGCACCCGGTACGGCGCGGCACGCGGCAACCCCGGCGGCGGCGAGGACTTCGACGTCAACGAACCGGTGCCCGGCTTCGGGTACGCCATCCCGAACCGGGTGCTGCAGCTCCTTGAGCCGCACCGCCGGCCGCCGGTGGTGGCCTGATGGCGACTTCCCGCGTCCCGGCCGCCGTCGACGCGCTGCTCGCCGTGCTCGGTGCGGCGCCTGCGCTGGCTGAGGTGCTGATCGTCGACGGCCCGCCGCACAACAACCTGACCGGCGCCGAGCGGATCTACGTCGGCTGGCAGCCGTCCGACAGCGCGGCCGTCTCCCTGACCCAGGACTTCAACGGTGCTGGGGCCCGGACCCGCGACGAGGACTTCGTGATCTCCTGCTACGCCGAAGTCTGGTCCGGGATCACCGACATGCAGCCGCAGCGGGCCCGCGTCTTCGAGCTGGTCGGTGTCGTCGAGGACGCGCTGCGGGCGACGAACGCCGCGCCGGAGGCGCCGACCCTGGGCGGCACGGTCCTGTGGTCGCACCTGACCGCGGGCGACCTGATGCAGGACCAGACCACCGACGGGGCGCGTGCGGGCCTGAGCTTTCAGGTGGCGTGCCGCGCCCGTATCTGATCACCACCCCAACCTGAGGAGTACAGCGATGGCGCGTGTGCGCTTCATCGGCCCGGAGCCGGTCACCGTGCCGGAGCTCGGGGGCCGCGAGGTCCAGCCGGACGAGGTCGTCGAGGTACCTGACGGCCGGTACGACGGCTACGTCTGCCAGATCACCACGTGGGAGCCGGTTGAGGAGCCGGGAGCCCAGAAGAAGACCACCAAGAGGGAGGCCACCTGATGGCAATCGGATCCGGCCTCGGCGCGCAGATCGGCATCGCTGCCGAAAGCGCATACGGCACCTTCGTGGCACCGACGCGCTTCATCGAGTTCACGAAGGAATCGCTGGTCCTGAAAAAGACCACCGCGCAGTCCAGCGGCGTGGCGGCGAGCCGGCTGATGGCGCTGTCGTTGCGGCGTGTGGTGACGCAACGGGAGGTGCAGGGCTCGCTGGAGCTGGAGGTTGCCAACCGCGGCATGGGCATCTTGCTGCAAGCCCTGATGGGGACCACGGTGACGCCGGTGCAGCAGGGCGCCACGACGGCGTACCTGCAGACTCACACCCTCGCAGACGTCTTCGGCAAGAGCTTGACGATCCAGAAGGGCGTGCCGCTGACCACGGGCACCGTGACGGACAAGTCCTTCGTCGGATGCAAGATCATGTCAGCGGAGTTCTCGTGCGAGGTCGGCGGCATGCTGCAGGCTACGTTCGAAATCGATGGCAAGAACTGCGACGAGGGCCAGACCCTTGCCGTTGCGAGCTACTCGGCGATGTCGCCGTTCCACTTCGGGCAGATGGGCGTCAAGAACGGCACCTACGGAGCGGAAACCGCACTGGACGGCATCCGCAAGGTGTCCGTGAAGGTCGAGCGGCCGCAGGCCGCGGACCGCTACTACGCCAACAACTCGGCGCTGAAGGCAGAGCCGATCTCCAACGACCTTGTCAAGGTAACTGGCTCACTGGAGACAGACTACGTGTCGACGGTTCTCGACGATCTGCACACCAGCGACGCTTCGACCTCGCTGGTGTGGGAGTTCATCGGACCGATCATCGCGTCGACCTACGCGGAGACATTCCGGATCAAGATGCCTTCGATCAAGATCGATGACGGGGCACCGACTGTCGATGGATTCAACGTGGTGAGGCCGACGTACAACTTCACCGGCTACTTCGACCTGACCAATCCGTTTGCCATCGAGTACATGTCCACCGACACCACCGTCTGACCGGAGGTGCACCGTGGCCGTTGGCTCGATCCAGATCACTGGCACCGGGCAGCTCATCGAGCTGTCCCGCCGCCTGCACGCCGCTGGCGGGCCACGGCTGAAGCAGAACTTCGCCCGCAGGATTCGGCGGGCGGCCGAGCCGCTGCGCACCGACATGCAGCAGACGATCCGCAGCCTGCCGATCTCTGCGGAGCCGCGTAGGGCCGGATCACGGGGTGGGCCGTCGCCTACGTCCCGGCCGCTGCGGGCGACGATCGCCGAAGCCGTCCGCCTGTCGGTCAGGACGTCCGGCAACCCCGGCGCCCGGGTGTGGGTCGACCGGGCCGCGTTGCCGTCGGACCTGAAGAACATGCCGTGGGTCCTGAACTCGTCCAACGGCCGGGTCCGGCACCCGGTGTTCGGCAACAAGAAGCGCTGGGTGAACCAGTGGACCACCCCTCTGTGGTGGGACAAGACGGTCCGTGCCCACCAGCCCCGTATGCGCGCCGAGGTCGAACGCGTCCTGACCGACGTCCGCCGCCAGATCACCTAGGAGAACCCGTTGATCATCGTGTACACCCCGGCCGGCGGCGAGCCGGAGCACTACGATGCCCGGTCGCTGAAGGTCAGCGAGGCGTCGATCGTCGCGCGTACTGTCGATCAGCCGTGGCACCAGATCCGCGACGAGGGCCTTCTGCATGAGGACCTGGACGCGATGCGCGGCATCGTCTGGGTCCTGAAGAAGCGCACCCAGCCCAGCCTGCGATTCGGCGAGTTCGACCCGGGCGTCGAGGAGATGTACACCCGGTACGACAAGCAGGAGATCGAGAACTACGTGCAGGCCGCGGTGCCGCTCGCGCGCGCCGAGGGCCTGGACGACGAGCAGGTGCTGGAGTCGCTCAGCAAGCTGCCCGAGGCGGCGATCGACCCGGAGCACTGTGAGGCGACGATCCGCCGCGTCGTGGCCGACCCAAAAGACGGCCCGTCCCCGCTGACGTCGAGCGAGAGCAGCCCCGAGACATCTGCTCCCTGAGGCAGGAGTACCTCGGCCTGTTCGCTCACCTCCTGCACATCCCCGCCCCGATGGTCGACGACCTCCTCGTCGACGACTTCGAGGCATACGTCTGCTGGATCGACCAGCACCTCGCCCAGCAGACCGGAGGTGAATGACCGTGGCCGAACGCCTCTCGTTCGTCCTCGACGGCCGCGACCAGTTGTCCCGGGTGTTCGACCGGGTCGGTGACTCGGCGAACCGCCTGAGTCGCCGGATCCTGACCGCCTCCATCAACTCCGAGGCCGCGGTCTCCCGGTTCCAGCGCACTGCGGCCCAGCGGCTTGCCGATGTCGACCGGTCCGCGCACGACAGCGGCAAGGCCATGAAGGCCCTGAAGGGCTCGCTGCTGTCGCTGACGCCGGCCGCAATCCCGATGGCGGCGGCGATGGCGCCGATCGTGGTGCACACCGCAGCCGCCACCGTCGCCATGGCCGCATTCGGCGCGGCGCTCGGCCCGCAGATCTCCAAGCTGGGTGACGCCGCGGACGCGGAGAAGAAGTACACCGAGGCCGTTGAGGAGCATGGCGCCCGGTCGGAGCAGGCGGTGAAGGCGCAAGCCGCCTACGCGCGGACGATGGCGAAGCTGCCTCCGGTGACCCGGCAGGCTGCAACCGCTGTGTCCGTCCTGAAGGACCAGTACAAGGCGTGGTCGGACAGCTTGGCCGAGGACACGCTGTCGCCCGTCATCAAGGGCACGGCCGTCCTCGGCGGCCTGTTCCCGAAGCTGACACCGCTGGTCCGCGGCGCGTCGACGGAGCTTGACCGGCTGATGACGATCGCGGCCGGCGGGGTGGCGTCGCCTGGGTTCGACGGGTTCATGCGGCGGGTTGGCGAGTTCACCACGGGCACGCTGCATCGGGCGAACGACGCCTTGGTGCACTTCATGCGCACCGTCGCCAACGGCCAGGTCCGCGGTGACTTCAGCGAGTTCATGGACTTCGCTCGTGCCCAGGGTCCGGTCGTCGCCGAGGTTCTCCGCAACATCGGCACAGCGCTGCTCAACCTGCTGCGCGCGGGCGCGGACGTCGGCGTCGGCATGCTCGCGGTCGTCAACGTCATGGCCAAGCTGCTGGCTGCCATGCCGCCGGAGCTGATCACGACGATGCTGCAGCTCGCCATCGCCATCAAGGCCGTGAACCTGGCGGCTGTCGGCCTGGCTGCCAGCCGGGCTGCGGTCGCGGGTTTCGGAACGCAGGTCGTGGCGATGCAGGCTGCGGCGGCCGGGGCCACCGGTCGGATGGGTGCGCTCACCGCCAGCTTCGGGGCCCTGTCGCGCGGTGCGAAGCTGGCGCTGGTCGGTTCCGGTATTGGCCTGCTGGTCATCGCTCTGTCCGAGTTGTCGCAGATGGGGAAGGTGGCGCCACCGGACGTCGACAAGCTGACGTCGTCGCTGAAGCAGCTCGGCGCCACCGGCAAGGTGACCGGTGAAGCGGCGAAGGCGTTCGGGTCCAATCTGGACGGTCTGTACAGCCGGGTCCGCTCGCTCACCGACCCATCGACGACGGACGACATCCAGCAGTTCATCGTCACCCTTGGCGGTCTCGGGACCTGGGACTCCACGCCGGTCAAGGCGGCGAAGGAGAACATCGACGCGATCGACAAGGCCCTCTCCGGGTTGGTGTCGAGCGGGCGGGCGGACCTTGCTGCGGCGGCTGCGTCACGGCTGGCCGCGGAGTATGGCAAGGGCGGCCGGTCCACGGAGGAGTTCACCCGGGAGCTGGACGACTACTCGTCGGCCCTGGACGACTCCCGGTTCGAGCAGGAGCTCGCCGCGCAGGCGATGGGCCTGTTCGGGCAGCAGGCGCAGGCCACGAAGCGGAAGCTGGACGCGCAGAAGCAGTCCGCGGACGCGCTGCGGCAGGCGATCCAGGCCCTCAACGACACCAACAGGGCGGGCCTCAGCGCGCAGATCGCGTTCGAGCAGGCCCTGGACGAGAGCACCGAGGCCGCGAAGACCGCCGCTGGCGTCTGGCGGGCGTCTGGCGGCGCCATCGACCTGACCACGGAGAAGGGCCGGACGGCGGCGACCGCGCTGAACAACCTGGCGGCGCGGACCGACGAGGCCGCAGCAGCGGCCCGGGAGTCTGGGGCGTCGTGGCAGACGGTGAACGGGATCTACGAGAGGGGCCGGCAGCAACTCATCAGGAACGCCATGCAGATGGGCCTGAACCGCGAGCAGGCGCGACGGCTGGCGGATCAGATCCTGAGGACGCCGGACAAGACGGCGAAGCTGAAGGGCAACCTGGAGGATCTGGAGGCCAAGCTCCGGGACGCCCGGGCGCGGCTGGCGCGTGTGCCGGACTCGCGGAAGGCGCAGATCCGGGCGGAGATCTCGCAGTTGGAAGCGCAGATCCGGCGGGCCCGTGGGGCGATCGCGTCGGTCAAGGGCAAGACGGTGTCCGTCATGATCGACTACCGGACCCGGAACAGCGGCGCGAGCGACTTCGCCAAGAGCATCGGCGGATACGCCGGCGGCGGTACGCCTCGCGCGGGTGAGTGGGCGTGGGTCGGCGAGGCCGGGCCCGAGCTCATCCACTTCAAGACCGGCAACGCCCGGGTCTACGACCACCAGACGTCGATGCGCCTGGGGGCTCCGACTGCGGGCCGGGCGGTTCCGGCGATGGCTGGCGGCCCGGGCGGCGGCGGGCCCGTGGTGAACAACTACTTCACGATCCAGGGCGCGCTCGATCCGACGGCGACGGCGCAGCAGATCCAGAAGCTGCTGCTCCGCTACCAGCGCGGGCGCGGCGGAGATGACCTGGGCATCTGACGAAAGGGGCAGGTGTGACGATCACTGTGGAGGCCGCGTTCGGGTTCGCCCCGACCGCGTCCTCCGTGACGTGGACGGACATCACCCAGTGGGTGACGCTCAACGAGACGGACAAGATCCGGATCACGCGGGGTGCATCGGACGAACTGTCGCAGACCCAGGTCGGCACGCTGGGCCTCACCCTCGACAACCGCGACGGCCGCTTCACAGCGGGGAACGCCGCGTCGCCGTACTACCCCTACGTCCGGCCTGGGTGCCCCATCCGCGTCCGGCGGGATGTCGGGGCGCTCGGCTTCTACCGGTTCTACGGCATGGTCACGGACTGGAACCAGGAGTGGCACGGCCTGGAGGACGAGGTCCGGATCGCCGCCAGCGACCTGTTCGCACTGCTCAGCGGCGACGAGGCGCTCCAGGCCCTGCTCGTCGAGGAGGTGCTGCAGCTCGGGCCGTTGGCCTACTACCCGCTGTCCGAGCCGTCCGGCTCCACCTCGGCGGGCGACATCGCCGGGGCCGGCGCCGGATCCTTGTCGGTTACGCAGCTCGGATCCGGCGGGTCGTTGGAGTTCGGCGAAGGAACCGGGCCGGGTGCGGACGGACTTGCCGCACCGATGTTCACTCCGGCCTCGGCGACGGCGGGCAAGTACCTGTCGGGCGACTTGGGGCAGCAGGCCGCGGACGCGACGGCCCAGTACTTCATGTACATGGAGAGCTGGTTCAGCACCTCCACGAAGGGTCGGGTGCTCTTCGGCCTGCGGTCGGACACCAGCCAGTACAAGATCGTCTTCAGTCTGGACGGCACCACGGGCGAGCTGAAGATCGAGTGGACCACTTTCGGCGACGCCATCGGCGGCTACGCCAGCACCATTATCAGCACTGGTGACCTCGCGGACGGCAACCAACACCACGTCGTATACATCGAGCTGACCAGCCAGTTCTACGTCGACGGCGTCGAAGTGCTCGGCGCCGCCCCTCAGGCGATGCGCTACCTGCGGCACCTGAGCATCGGCTCCTTCGACAGCGGGCGCCTGTGGTCTGGCGTCATCTCGCACGTCAGCATCTACGCCCAGTCCGCGACCATCCCGGCCACCCGCTTCATCGACCACTACACCGCCGGCGCCACCGGGTTCTCCGGGGAGGATGCGGACGACCGCGTGCTGCGTCTCGCTGGGTACGCGGGCATCGGGGCGGTCGACCCGTCCGGAGACTTCTCGCCGGTGGCGTCGCAGGGCGAGGGCGGATCGACGGCGCTGGAGATGATGCGGCAGGTCGAGGCCACCGAGGGCGGCAAGCTGCTGTGCGACCGCGGCTTCGCCAACCTCCGATTCCAGGCCCGGTCCGTGCGCTACAACACGGTGCCTGCGCTGAGCATCGCCTACGCGGATCTGGAGACGCATGACGTCAAGTCCACGATCGACACCCAGAAGCTCACCAACACGGTCACCGCGTCGAGGCCGGGCGGGGCGACGCAGCGGGTCGCCAGCGCGTCCAGCCGTCTCGCCTACGGGCCGAAGCGGCAGGAGCTCACCCTGCTGAAGATGTCCGACGGCGAGGTCCTGGACGCGGCATGGTGGACGGTGTCGCGGTACGCCGAGCCGCAGCCGGAGATCCGGCAGGTCTCCGTGGAGGCGTACACCATGCCGGAGGCCACGTTCCAGACGCTGCTCGACGTGGACGTCTCCACCGTTCTGGCCATCACGGGCATGCCGGCCACCGCGCCCTCACCGACGGCGACGGTCACGGTCGAGGGCTACGTCGAGACCATCGGCCAGAGCAGCCACCGGCTGGACTTCTACACCTCGCGGACGAATACCGACTCCGTGTGGGTCCTCGACGACTCCACCCACTCCGTCCTTGGGTCGACGACCCGCCTCGCCTACTGAGAGGAGCCCCCGTGTCGATCCCTGTCGTGCGGGCCGAGAGCTTCTACCTTCCTCCGCCGGAACTGGCTGCCGAGGCTTGGGACCTGGTGCCGCCGGCTGAGCGGGTGTGGCGGTGGGTGGAGTACCGGCAGCAGCGCCGCGCGATCCCGCCGGAGGGGGTCCTGCTGGGCGAGCGGGTCTGGGCCCGGATCAACCACGGCCGGTGGATCTCCGACTGCGTGTGTGGCTCCGCGCAGATCGTCACCCCGGCCGACCCGCGCATGGCGTGCACCGAGTGCGGCTGGGGCTGGGTCCAGGTCGCCTTCCCGGAGGACCCGGCTACGGTCGAGTCCGCGGTCGAGGTGGAGCCGCCGCACCTGCGGAACTGGACGCACCCCAACGCCCCAGGGATGGCCGGGCCGCCGCCCCCGCCCCCGGGTAAGACGCGTCCGCAGCCCCCTGCCGAACCGCCTACCGAAGGGATCTAACGCATGCCTCTGGCCACCCCGCGCACATGGGTCGTCGGCGAGGTCGTGACCGCAGCCCTGATGAACGCGGAGATCCGCGACCAGCTGAACACGCTCACCGCGGACGACGTCACGGTGCGGAAGTCCGGTGACACGACGCGGGCGTCCACGACGACGATGGCGAACGACCCGGATCTGACCATCGGGGTCGTCGCCAACGGCGTGTACCGGCTGACCGGCTACATCGTCTACTCGCAGAACCTCGCGGCCTCCGCTTCGTCCGGCATCAAGATCGGCTGGTCCGGGCCGGCGCTCGCAACGATGCAGTGGACGTCCGGCGGCACCGACGGCCCGACATCCCTCACCGGGCAGGACGTCACCAGCAACTCCATCTCCCAGACCCGTTCGCTGCCCAGCAACTTGGGCACCTTCATGAGCGCCATCCCGGTCGGCTACCTCGCCGTCGCGGGTACCGCCGGGTCGCTGTCCTTCCAGTGGGCGCAGGTCGCCTCCAACGCCACCGGCACGATCGTGCGCGCCGGGTCGTGGATCAACCTCCGCCGCATCGCCTGACCCCGCCCGCTACCGCCCGCCCCGCGCCCACCGGCCCGGGGCTTCTTCATGAGAAAGGGGCCCGTCGTGCAGCTCGTCACCAGAGCCCAGTGGGGCGCCCGCGCCTACCGACTGCCGAGCGGGGCCACGCTGTACAGCCGCCCACGCCGCGGCGTGAAGCTGCATTACCTGGGCACCCCGTACACCGACCGGCCGCACGACCGGTGCGACGACTACGTCCGCCAGATTCAGGCCCAGCACATGGACGGCAACGGCTGGTCGGACATCGGCTACTCCTTCCTCGTCTGCACGCACGGCTACGTGTACGAGGGCCGTGGCCTGCGCCGCCGCAACAGCGCGAACGGCTCGACCAGCCTGAACGAGCAGGACTACGCGGTCTGTCTGCTGGTCGGCTCGTCTGGGCTGGCCGAGCCCACCAACGCCCAACTGCACGGGACGCGGGACGCCATTGAGTACTGCCGCGCGGAGGGGCCAGCCGGGACATGGCTGGGCGGCCACCGAGACGGCTACGCCACCAGCTGCCCCGGAGGACCCATTTACGCCTGGGCGCAGGCTGGCGCACCCCGCCCCACCACTGCCACCCCCGAGGAGGACGACGTGCCCCTGACCGACGCCGAGATCAAGAAGATCGCCGTGGCCGCCCGCGAGGAGGTCTGGGGCGTCCAGTGGAAGTCGCCCACAGACCCCGACGGTCCGACCCGCTCCGCTGCGACGTTCGAGCGCTGGGCCGATGTCCGCCACCAGCGGGAGATGGAGCAGCTCGCCGCGATCCGCGCCGCCGCCGGGGCCACCCTCACCGACGAGCAGCTTGCCGCGCTCGCCGACAGGGTCGCCGCGCACCCCACCCTCGCCGAACGGATCGCCGAGCTCGTCGCCGACAAGCTCGCCGCCCGCCTCACCGACTGAACGGAGACCATCGTGCGTATTTTCGGCCGCGAGCCCGCCCTCGTCATCGCCACCCTCAGCGCCTCCCTGTCCCTGCTCGTCACGTTCAACGTGGGCCTGAGCGGCGAGCAGGCCGGCGCGATCGTCGCCGCCATTTCCGCCGTGCTCGCCGTCGCCACCGCGGCGATGACCCGGCCGATCGCACCGTCGGCGTTCACGGGCCTCGTCGCTGCGGGTGTCGCTCTCCTCGCCGCCTACGGCCTGGAGGTGTCCGCCGAGACGGTGGGCGCCCTCAACGCGGTCATCCTCGCCGTGCTGGCGCTCGTCACCCGCGGCCAGGTCAGCCCGACACCGGCGCGCAGCAAGCTGACCGGCGTCTGACCGGCAACTGAACGGAGCCACCCGTATGACCGACGAGCCGACCCCCGGGGAGATGGTCCGGCGCCTGGAGGATCGGCTCGCCGACGTCCGCGAGGACATCCAGCAGCTCGGACGCCGCATGGACGAGAAGGTCGACCAGAAGGTCTACGACCTGCGGCACGAAGCGCTGACCACTCGGGTCACGACCCTGGAGACCCTGCGGGAGAAGGACGCCGACAAGCTGGTCGCCACCCGCAGGTGGCTGATCGGCGCCGTCGTCATCCCCCTGGTGGCGGTCCTCATGCCCGTCATCCTCCTCCTCAGCCAAGGAGCTGGGTCATGACTCGCGCAGAGGTACGTGCGGAGGAGAGACGGTGGCGCCGGGGCGACGCGCTCGCCCTGGCGGCCGCCGTCATCATCGGCCTGATCATGGCCGGGATACTGATCAGCGTCCGGTCCCTACAGGTGGAGCTACGCGCCGCGAACGAGGCGCGGGACCAACTGGCGGCGCAGGTGGAGGAGCTCGGCGGTTCGCCGATTGCGGGCCCGCCCGGCTCGCGTGGGCAGCCGGGTCGTACGGTGGAGGGCCCGCCGGGACCTACCGGCCCGACTGGTCCGCCGGGTGAGCGGGGGCCGTCTGGTCCGCCGGGCCCGGCCGGTCCTTCGGGGAGTCCGGGGCCTGCGGGGACGGACGGCGTAGGCGTGTCCGGGCCTCCTGGGCCCACGGGTCCGCCCGGACCGCCCGGACCGCAGGGTGAGCCCGGCCCGGCGGGACCAGCAGGGAAGGACGGTACGGACGGGCGGGATGGTACCGACGGGCAGACCTGCCCGGACGGGTACACACTGCAGCCGCTCGCCGGAGATCCGAACGTCCTCGCGTGCCAGCGCACGCAGGACTCGCCTCCGGCACCGCTGAAGCGCACTGCACGATGAACGACGCCCCCTCTCGCGCTACGGCGCGGGAGGGGGCATTTCGTCGTGTCCCGAGTTATCCACAGGTCTGCCGCCGAGGGTCCGACGCCCGTACGCTCGGGAGGGTGATCAAGTGCATCGTGTTCGACATCGGCGAGACCATCATCCACGACGACCGGTACTGGGCCCTGTGGGCTGACTGGCTCGACATCCCCCGTCACACCGTGTCCGCGCTCGTCGGCGCCGTCGTCGCCCAGGGCCGTGACAACGCCGACGCGCTCCGACTCCTCCGCCCCGGCATCGACGTGGGAGCCGAGTACCGCGCCCGCGAGGCCGCCGGCCGGGGCGAGCTCCTCGACGAGACCGACCTGTACGACGACGTCCGCCCGGCGCTCACCGCGCTGCGCGAACTCGGCGTCCGGGTCGTGATCGCCGGAAACCAGACCGTCAAGGCCGCCGGGCTGCTGCGCGATCTCATCCTGCCCGCCGACTTCATCGCCACATCCGGTGAGTGGGGCTGCGCGAAACCGGACCCCGAGTTCTTCAACCGCGTGCTCGTGACCGCGGACGGCGCCGACCCGTGGGAGACGGTGTATGTCGGCGACCACCCGGCCAACGACACGATCCCGGCCGCGGAGTTCGGATTCCTCACCGCGCACCTGCGGCGGGGCCCCTGGGGCCATCTGTGGGCAGACGATCCAGTCTGCGCCGAGGCGGCGGACTGGGTGATCGGCTCGCTGCACGACCTCGTCGACATCGTGAAGCAGGAGCAGGCGGAGTAGCGGTTCTCGGCACTTGGCCGACCGCCGTGCGGGTACGGTCTGAACATGCCCGCAGACAGTCCGCGGGAGGTGGGCGAGCGGATCGCCACCCGCCGCCGCGCCCGCCGCCTCACCCAGACCCAACTTGCCGCGCAGGCCCACGTCTCGTACGCCACCGTCCGGGCCGTCGAGCGAGGCGCCCGCTGCCCGAGCGATGACGTCCTCGAAGCGCTCGCCCGCGCGCTCGACGTCGACGCGACCCAGCTCCGCAGTGGCTACCAGGGGACCGAACGCCGCGTCCACGCTGCACTCCCCGATCTCTCTGCGGTCATCGCCGGGTACGAGATTCCCCAGGGCCGGCCTAACCGCGCGCCGGGCGAGCTCGCCGCCGCAGTGGGCACGGCGGTCGAGTGGCGGCTCGGGGCCCAGTACGGCCGGATCGCCGCCGCGATCCCGAGCGTGCTGGCCGACGCCATCCGCTACGTCCACACCGCACCCGCTCGCGAGCACGCGGACGCGGCCCGGCTGCTCGCGTCCGCGGCCCGCACGGCCGACGCGCTCGCTTTCAAGTACGGCGCCCGGGATCTGTCGGCCCGGCTCATCGACCTCATGCGTTGGGCCGCCGACCGCTCCGAGGACCCGCTCGTCGAGGCCGTCACGGCGTACGTCCGAACGGAGATCTTCTTCGCCGCTCGCTCCCACGCCGTGGGGCTGGCCGCCCTGGAGCAGGCCGTCGATGCCGCGCCCGCGCCGTCCTCCCGTCTCGAAGCGGCCGCCCGCGGCGCGCTGCACATGCGGGCCGCCGTCATCGCCGGCCGCGCCGAGGACGCCACCGCAGCAGACCTCCACCTCGACCACGCCCGGGCGCTCGCCCAGCAGGTGGGCAGCGAAGGCACCTACCTAGGCACGTCGTTCGGCCCGGACTCCGTCCGCATCCACGAGGTCTCGGTGGCCGTCAGCCTCGGGCCCGAGCACGTCGACCGGGCCCTGTCCGTGGCGGAGCAGTGGAGACCGCCGGACTCCCTTCCGGCCGAGCGCCGGTCCGGTTTCTACATCGAGCTCGCCCGCGCGCAGGACTGGGCTGGACTGCGAAGCGACGCGTTCGAGAGTCTCAAGGTCGCCCGCCAGACGGCGCCGCAGCACACGCGCGAGCACCCGTGGGCCCGCGAAGTCGCCGCCGGGCTACGCCGCCACTACCGCGCCGACGCAGAGAGCCTGACGCACTTCGCCGAGTGGATCGGCGCCGTCTGACCGACTGCTACAAG
>NZ_JBEXQW010000076.1:0-26334 GCF_040612775.1 Streptomyces sp. NPDC006339 | reverse complement strand
CCAAGCAGACCGTCGATGGTGCCGCGTCCCTTGCTGCCGGCCTCCGGCATGAAGTGAGCATAGTAACCGAGAGTGATCGCAGGCGAGGAGTGTCCGAGCCACCGAGCCAGGGTCACGACGGACTCTCCGGCTTCCAACATGATCGAGGCGTAGGTGTGCCGAAGGACATGGAAGCCGTCCTTCGGGGCCGCCGCCCACTGCCAGGCTTTCGCCCCCTCGGCCCGCGGCGGGATGACGCCCGCCTTGGCCAAGGCGGGCTTCCAGGTGTAGGTGTTCCATGTGTTCACCGCGACAGCGTTGCCGAAGCGCGTGGTGAGCAGCAGGGAGAACTTCTTCCTCTCCCCTTCCGGCTTCCCCCACGGCAGCTCCACTTCTACCGGCGGGAACGCTTCGATGTGACGCTTGAGTTCCTCGGCTACCGAAGGGGGCAGATCCACCGTGCGGATCTTCTTCCCCTTCGGCAAGGCGAAGTACAGCCTTCCGTGAATCGCCTGTACTTGGCGCCGAACGTGCAGCAGGCCGCGCCCGTAGTCGATGTCCTCGGGACTGAGCCCGAAGACCTCCCCCTGGCGGAGTCCGCACCCCAGGCCGACTACGACGGCGATCCTGTTCCGCTCGCTGATGGCATCGCGGACTCGCAGTGCCGTGTCCATCAGCCACGCGTCGCGCCGCTCCCGTGGCGACTTGGGCCACCGCACGGATTTCGCATGCATAGGGTTGCGCGCGAGGCGCTTGTCGTCGACGGCCGCTTCCAGGATGGAGGAAAGCTCGGACAGGATGCCGCGCTGGTAGTCGACGGACGAAACTGTCGACTCCAGTTTGGTTACGAACGCGCGCAGATCCGTTGCGGCGATGCTCCTGAGCGGAAGCTGGCCCAGGTGCGGGACGATATGGAGACGCCACCTACGCTCCTGACTGTCCTGGGTTTTCGGAGCGCCGCCTCGCCCTGGTGCCCAGTGCGTCGCGATGTAGTCGGCCAGCGTGATGGACCCGTCGCGCGGGTCTACAAACTCGCCTCGCTCCTCGTCCGTCGCTGCCCGTCGAAGCCACGCCTTGGCGTCCTCCAGCACGTCAAAGGATCGGTCTCGCACCCCAGGTATGCCGGCGACCTTGTACCGCTTGCCCTTGCCGTAGCGGGCGGTCTTCTCCCTTCTCCCGGTGACCGGGTCCTTCTTCTTCTTGATCCAACGATCCTCGATATAGCCGGACAGACTGGTTTCCTCTCAGGGATGCGAACGGCACCCGTCATCGTTCGGTGTGTCAAGCAGCGGGGTTCGTACGTCGCTGCGGAGGCGCACTCAGGGGGTTCAAGGCAGGGTTGGAGCGAGAGTCTGCGCGTTCCTGCTCGTGGATCCAGTCGTCAAGGGCCGTCCGCCGATACATGACGCGACCACGAGGACCCATGCGGAAGCTGGGCGGCCCCTGCCGCCGATGCCTCCAGACATAAAGCGTGTGCGGTGATATGCCGAGGTACGCGGCAGCATCCTTTACGTTCAGAAAGCAGCCGCCTTCAGCGCTGGTGGGACCAGGCACAGCCGAGGGGACGAACAGCGATCGTGTGGACATAGAGAGCTTCCTCTGAGGGACGAAAGAGAACGGGCCCAAGCAGCCCGCGTCCAGTACGACTCCACCGCCAAGCGCAGTCGAATGCGAACACCTGAATCGTCCTGACGATCGCCGGTTTGGCTAACCGGCGATCGTCGGCTATGTTGCGCGCCCCGCGCTGAGGAGCTTGCATCAGCTCGGGTGAGCTTCCGTCAGGAAGCCAATCGGTAGGAGCGCAGGGCCGGCGAGATTCCGTCTGCAACGAGCGTCCGCAGACGGCCACCTAGTAGGCGGCGGACGGCGCGGTCGCGACGATAGCTTCGTTGCAGGACGTCCTCACCAAAGAGAACAGCCACGCAGGCGCGGACGCACAGTTCAGTAGAGACTGCGCCATAATCACCCAGATACTTATCCGGACTCCTGGGAAGGGAACCTTTCAGCGCGCCAATCACGCACGACTGGGATTGCACCCCCTCCCTCCCTGTTCTTCGAGCAATTCTTCGCCTGACTTGGCGTTTGCCCGGGTCGTTGTACGTTGACATGGTCCCGGCCGAGGTTCCAGTCTTTCGCCGTTGCTTCTCGTCTGCCGTGAGCGAATGCCCGCTACCACCCCGTCTGGAATTCGATGAGGGCTGCCCGCAAATAAGTATGGGAGGGGTCGCCGTCGCGAGATCTGGGCCGCTGCTTCTGCTATTGCCGTGGTGTCGATCGGACGAGGAAGGTCCAGGGCGGCCCGGGAGGATGCACCGGACGCTCGGGAAAATCTCCACGTCCTTGCCTGCGGATGCGCCATGATCGCGGCATGCACCCTCGCGACGAAGAGATATGGCGGGCGATCGACCAGGGCCGCCAGGTGATCGACTGGGAGGCGTGGTTCGGGTGTCCGGAGGGCGCCGACTATCTCTCCCCTGCGGGTCACGAGGTGACCGCACGCGCGGTGGCCGGCCTTACCGCGTTCTTCGACAGCCGCTGGCTGCCCAAGGCCGTGGCTCCCTTCCTCGCCCCGGGCCGGGCCAGCGACACGTTCGTCGGCCTAGGCCGAGCCGCCCCGGTACTTCAGATCATGAACGGAGCCGCGCCGGGAGCATGGGTGGAGGCGGTGCGATGGTGGGCCGCGTACGCCTATCTGGAGGAAGCTGGGGTGCCTGGCATCGCCTCAGTCAAGCGGGATGCACGCCGCGACGTCACCCTGTCCCGGTTCCTGCACTCCCAGACACAGGCCCGGCTCGCGCTCATGGGGGCGGCCCGAGGACTCCCGGTCGAGCTGGAGCCGGCGAAAACCAACGGCGGTCCCGGCGACGTCCGTATCGGCCCCGTCTTCATCGAGGTCGTCACCCTCGCCGAGGACCAGAAGCTCCAGGACTACGAGAGGTTCCGCCAGAACAGTCGGGCTCACCTCTTCACCCTAGACAGGGGTCGTGACATCTACTGGGAAGGCGACCTCCCCGAACTCCTCAACGGCGACGCCTTCGAGACATGGAAGAAGCGGACCGAGGAGGCCGCCCAACAGTGCGCTGCCTCGGGGGCCGCGGTCGATGTCCTCAGCAACGCCGGGAGGCGGCTAACCGTCCACAGTGGCGCGGCTCCCCAGGGCACCACTCTGACCGGGGACGCAGTGGAGAGCGACCAGGGCAGGAGGCTCCTGGGCAAGGTGCGCGGCAAGTGCGCCAAGACGGCGGGAGCAGGCACAGTGTGGATCTGGGTGGAGGACCACAGCGGTCTCTTCCACTTCCCGACGCCCTTCGCCGGGATGTCGCTCGCCGCCAAGACCGATGCACTCGCGGACCTATTGGCGCCCCTCCTGGCGGAGTACGTCCACGTCGCCGGAATCATCGTCTCGAACGCGGCCCGCCGGCGCCTGCCGCTTCCGCCCGACGAGGACGCGCTCCGCCCCGGCGCGCAGGGCTTCCGACGAGGGCTCCCCCTCGACCGGGTCCGGGAGACGATCGTGATCCCCCGGCGAATCCTGGTACCTGAACAAACCAGCCTGATCGCCAGAATGTGTGACGCCGAAGCTGGTGCGCTCGACTGGGCCCTGGGGAAACTCGGTGTTCCCCAGGGCCTGACATCGCTGCTGGCCGACTCGTCGACATCGCGCCGGGTCTCCGCGCTGTGGACGCTGTAAGCGGCCGAGGAGGTGAGACGACGTGGAGCTCCGCCTCGCAAGCGACGCTCCCGTCGCTATTGCTGCGAGGTCGCGAAAAGCGTCCATGCCGAGGCCGTGGGACGCCCGCGATGGCGCCCCGGCCTCCTCTAAGAAGCCGAGACGACCTGGTCGATGAGGCTGAGGAGGGCGGCGGTGGAGGTGAGGTCCGGGAGCACGTGTTCTGCTCCAGCGGCACGCAGTTGCCGTTCGGTGGTGGTTCCTGAGGCGACCGCGATGACCTTGGCACCGCCTTCCAGGCCGGTGCGTACGTCTTCCAACGAGTCGCCCACGATCACGGTGTTGTCGCGATTGAACTGGGCCCCGTGCTTCGTGGCTGCCCGGTCTTGGGCGATGCGGACGAGAGCCGGGCGGTGGGGATCGTCGGACGCGTAGCCTCCGATATCGGTGTCGAGGTAGCCGATGAGGCCCAGCTCGGACAGCTTGGTCTCGGCGCTGCCTCGCAGGTTTCCCGTGACGACGGTCGGGATCAGGTGCTCCGCCTGCTGAACCGCGGCCAACGCGTCCATGGCTCCGGGCATGATGATCCCCTCGGTGGCCAGCAGTTTCCGGTGGCCGGCCAGACGGTCGGGGAGCTCGGCGACGATGCGGTCCGCCAGCGTCTCAACGCTCTTCTCGGGAACGCGGTTGACGCGCAGGAGCTCGCGGACTGCCAGGGGCATGGTGACTCCGGTGCCGCGGGCCGGCAGAGCGGTCGGGGGACGGCCGACGACGCTGGTGAAGGTCTCTCGGTACACGCGCCGGTCGATGTCACCGGTGTAGACGAGGGTGCGGTCGATGTCCCACAAGACCAAGATCATGCGACACGCTCGCTCAT
This sequence comes from Streptomyces sp. NPDC006339, assembly GCF_040612775.1. Classification (NCBI taxonomy): domain Bacteria; kingdom Bacillati; phylum Actinomycetota; class Actinomycetes; order Kitasatosporales; family Streptomycetaceae; genus Streptomyces; species Streptomyces sp. NPDC006339. The sequence goes on along the minus strand of NZ_JBEXQW010000076.1, from coordinate 21,808 downwards.
GACGGCCTGACCGCGTTCCAGAAGGTCTCGGGCGGGAGCCACCGAGGAGTAGCGGCGGGCTTCGGCGAGCATCGCGCCCAGATTGTCGTCCAAACGTGCGGAGCGGACTCCGTCGACGAGAGCAAGGACTTCGTGTCCGGTCGCGGAACCGGCGTCGATGTCGCCGGCGCGCATCTGGGCGGTGGCGGCGCGGGAGAGGAACTGGGCGCGGGTGCGGATCTCATCCGGGCTGAAGGCGTTGCGGGCGTCAGCGAATGCCTGGGCGGCCTGGTCGGGGCAACCCAGATCGAGCAAGCAGCTGCCTGTCTGCCCCATGATCTCGCCGGGGTTGATCCAATAGAGCCAATGAGGGTCGTCCTCGCCGCGTCCCCGGGCACACAGGGCCTGGGCCTCCTCCAGGGCGATGCGGGCCTGGCGTTCCTCGCGCAGACGGGCGTGCCCGCGGGCCTGGCGAGTGAGGAGCATGGCGTGCAGGGCCGGCACGTCTTGGTCGGCGATGACCTGGCGGGCGGTGCGTGCGGCGGTGATCGCGTCGCGGGGGTCGCCGGCGGAGTAGCCGTGGATGGCGATGAAGGACAGCGCCCCGGCACGCAGTCTGCTGTCGCCGCTGGCATGGGCAGCGCGCAGGGCTCCGAGGAGAAGGTTGCGGGCGACGTCGTGGGCGCCGCTGTCGAAGTGGTACCAGCCGGTCTGGATCGCGGTGTCCGCGGCCACTGCCGCGAGGCGTCGGCCGGTCGCCTCGGTGAAGTCCCCTTCCTTCAGGAGCCGGAGGAGGACCTTGAGGTGCGCCGTGGCGGCTCGGGCGAGGTTGCCGCTGCCGTGGTTGGCATCGGCCTGGCGTAGAGCGTCGGTGGTCGACTGCAGGCTGGCGAGGAGCTGCTCGGAGACGCTGATTCCGTTCCGGGCGGTGGAGGCCACGGCCTCAGGAGGCGCGATGGCTGCTTGCAGGATGTACTGCGTGAGGCCGGCCCCACCCAGGGCGATCACACTGCGGCGGTTCAATCCGGTCATGGCTCCTCCGACGGCTGCGTCCAGTGACGTCACCATACGAGCCGTCGTCCATGGCAGGGCCGGGTCGATGGCTGCGCTGAGCCGCTGCGATTCAGCCTGCGTGAAGGGGGTCAGGAGGAGCGGGCGCAGGTCGGCGGGAAGCCCAAGTCCGGTCAGAAGGTCGATGATCGCCTCGCGGCCGTTGACCTGTTTGAGACCGCGCTCCACGTCCGAGATGTAGCCCTGGGTCAGCCCGGTCAGCTCGCGTACGGCTTTCTGGGAGAGCCCGGATCTGCGACGGACAAGGCGTACGACAGTTCCGAAATCCCAGGCAGCAAGGGCCTTGTGCACTTGCTCGTCGCGCCAGGCCCGGTCCGGGATCGTCGGCGTCTCATCGGTTCGGGCGCAGGCAGCGCACCGCGTATCCGGGTTGTACCGGCTAATCGGCAGCCCACACCGCTCGCACATCCGCCCAGGCGCCTCTGACATGGCCACCTCAGCTCCCCTGGTCGTGATCCAGCTCGCCCCAGCCGTGAGACCAGGCTAGGCGGAGATCGATATCGCTGCAGCGATATCGCTGCAGCGGTGCCCTGCCAGTCGGCACGACTCCAAACTCATGGCACTGCACCCGTTACTCCCCGTTGAACTTTGTTGATTCCGGGCCGCTTTGATCCGCTGCTGCAGAAAGGAGATGCCCCATGAGACGAGGACACAGGGCCGTGTCCGCATCACGTGGCAGGTGTCTTCGGCTACACGACGATCTCGGTGCAGCGCACGCGCCACTGGGATGCGACCGCGACGGCTGGGGCGGGCGGAGCAGCTTCTCCTTGCCGTATCGCGTCGCGGGCGCGGCTGGCCGCGAGGGGGCCCCGAAGGCGGATCTCGCTTCAGGGCCGCTCGCCAGCGTCCCGCCAGTAGTTCTGCAGCATGTCGGCCGGCCACTCCGGCTGGCGGACGGGGCCGCGGGGCAGCATCTCGCGGAAGACGGGCGCCAGGTCGATCACCGGAGTGCCGTCATCGGCGTCCAGGTCCGTGACGTGAAGGTCCCGGCCCTCGACTCGCAGCAGCCGGGGGTACGAGACCCCGAGGCGGGCCGGGCGGCGGTGGTTCCGGTGTACGAGTCCGCCGGTGGCCGGCCACTGCGCGTTCCCCCGCGGGCTGCGCGGTTCGAGCTCGATGTCGCTGTCCGATCCCAGGTGGAAGTGGAAGAGCACCTCGACGTGGCTGAACTCGTCGATCCCTTCGAGGGCACTCTCGGGGATTTCCGGCACGAGACGGATAACCGATTCGACGCCACCCTTGTAGTCGTCGAGGCGACCGGTCTGGCCTCCGACGACGGTAGCGATCACCGGAACCTGGATGTAGTTGCTGACCTTGAACACGTACTGCCTCTCCTGACATGGCCGCCGTCCGAGGGCGGACACTCCCTGATCCGGGCTTCCGTACGCTACCGGTCAGCGGTCGGCGAGCACTGCTCGCGCCTGGGCGTCGAGCTCAGCGGCCGGGCTGCCACCCCGCGTTCGGAACGGGCTCAGAGCCCGGCGCATCTGCACGACGGTCTCCCGTGCACGGCCGGACTGCACCCCGGTCATCGCGTCGAGCGCCTGCTTCCAGGTGGCGCAGGCCGCGTCGAGCTGCCCTTGCCGGACCTGGACGTCGCCGAGGTATCCCAAGGTCACGGAGTGGGTTCGCTTGAACTGCGTCCGACGGGTGCGGACGCTGCGCTTGAACTCCCTCTCAGCGCCCTTCAAGTCGCCGAGATCCCTCAGCGCGGCGGCAGTTTCGTGGGCAAGGCTGGCCTCACCAAAGAACCAGACGCGCTCCGGTTCCTCGCCTTCGCCGGTGGCACGCCCGAGGTCCTTTTCGGCCTGAAGGAGCGCTGCTGCGGCCTGCGTCTTGTGCCCGGCGGCGGCAAGAGCCCGGGCGTGCACGACGCCCAGAAGGGCCTTCTCCCGCCAACACGCCTCCCGGTAGCGGCGGCCGACGAGGGAGCCCTCTGCCAGGCGGACGGCCTCCGCCGGCTGCTTCAGGTCGACCGCCTGGTGGGCCATGGCCCGCAGCGCGTGTCCGGCGAGGGGAGCGTCGCCGGCCTCCTCAGCAAGCTGGGTCGCCAAGGTCAGCCACCGCAGCGCAATCGGATGCTCGCCCGCGTCGAAGGACGTCCATCCCGCGAGGTAGGCGAGTTCAGCTGCTGCAGAGGTCATGGCCCGACGTACATGGTCGGTGGGGAACCGGCCGGAGAGAAGCTCGACGACGTCGGTGCGCAGGTAGGCGACGAGCGCGGTGCGCCCCACGCCGTGCCCGCCGCGCTCCTGGTCCCGGCGGGAGAGGAACGTCGTCATCTCGCGGACGCCGGCGACGTCATCGAGGGTGACGGTGCGCTGCGAGAGCGGCTTCCTGGCCCGCGCACGTTCCCCAGCCTGCTGCCATTCGGCCTCGGAGGGGAGCACCAGGCCCGTGACCGAGTAGGCCGTCTGCGCCAGCACCTGGCGTCGCTCTATGTCCATGTCCGTGCTCCCGAGGGTCGCCAGCGTGGTGAGGGCATCGACGCTCCACCAGGGTGCTGGCGGCGCGGCTCGGTCTTCCTGCTCCAGCCCGATGCCGGCAAGCGTGATGACACGGCCAAGGCCACGGGTGAGCGTCTCCGCCAAGATATGCGGTGCCCGGCCCTCGGGGATCGCGCCTCCGATCCATCGGGCGATGCGCGACTGATCGCATCGAAGCAGCTCTGTGGCGCCATTCTCGGCCGCGACAACTCGGAAGCGAGCGGCCAGTTGCCGCTGCGACAAGCCGAGTTCCTGGACGAGAGCGTCCAGTTTGGTGTTGCGCATCCGGCTCACAAGTGTGCGCCCCTGTCCCTGAAACGATCTTGCATCACGTGCATCGCCTCGCTGAGGCCGCCGGGATACCCGCGGACCTGCAAGCACGGTTTCCTCGTCAGGACGATATTCCTCCAACCCTCTTTCGATGCAACGGAATCGGCCTCGTCACGCCTACGAGCTTGGACGGTGACCGGAATTGGACCCTGCAGAGGCCGAGAAAGGGAGCTGATGAACGTGCACGACCCCACGGTCAGCGTCCGTCAGCCGGGCGCTGCCACGGTGGTAAACGCCCGTCGCCCGCAGGAACACGGCGTCGCCGTACAGCCAGGCACCTCAACCACCGCTGAGCCGACGTCGTGTGGCGGACGCCTGTTCCAGGCCGCTTCGGTTTTCCCGGCGGACCCGGCTGCGGTGCCCCGCGCTCGCCGAGAGCTGCACAGGTTGATGTGCCGCTCCGGATTGTCCTCAGTCGCGGACGACGTCGCGCTCGGGGCCCAGGAGCTGATGGCGAACGCGGTGACACATGGCAGCCGCAGCCACCCGGTGGGGGAAGTCACCGTGAAGGCTTCCTACCGGCTTGGGCGTGTCCGTGTCGAAGTCCAAGACGCTTCGGACGAATGGCCCCTCCTTCAGCCGGCGAGCGATGACCGTGAGGGGGGCCGCGGTCTGGTTCTGGTCGACGCCTTGGCCGCGAGCTGGGGGATCCAGCCCGGAGCGGGCCGAGGAAAGACGGTCTGGATGGAGATGGACGTCCCCCGCGAAGGGACAGTGTCGTGAACAGCCGGCACTCGCTCCGAAGACCAGGAGCACAAACGGCCCCAGGCACGCCGGTCCATCGCGGCTCAAGCATCGATCCCGGGTCAGTTGGTCCCCATCACGAAACGAGCGAGAGCCAGCGAACAAACGCCGTGCTCCTCTCGCTATTCGGGAGGCACACCGTGTCCCAGGCACTACCCCCGCATAACAGACTGATGCTCGCCACGACACCCAATGCCGTGGGCTTGGCACGGCTGCACACCGCCGACGTCCTCTCGTCCTGGCGCGTGCCTTCCGACATCGTGAAGGTAGTGCAGCTCGTCGTCTCGGAGTTGACCACCAATGCTGTACAGCACCCCGAGGAGGGCGACGAGCCGGTCTCGCTGCTCTCGCCACATAGCAAGGTGCAGACCTTCGAGTTGCTGCTGGAAATGACCCACGAAGCGGTCAGAGTTTCGGTATGGGACCGCGACGATCGGCCGCCCCTGCTGAAGGAGGTCGGAGTCGAGGAGACGAGCGGACGAGGGATCTTCCTGGTCGCGACGATGAGTAGGAACTGGGGCTACTACCCGACCCGGGATCTGCCCGGAAAGGTCGTGTGGGCGGAGATCAGTCTCGTCCCCACGAGCCACCTCCATGAGGTCGAAAGAGAGCAGTTCCCGAGCCGCCCTTCGCCGTCCGGGCGCAGGGTTCCCCGGGCCGAGCGAGTGGACCCGTACCTGCTCGGCCGCGTGCTCGCCGGTGTCAGAAGCCTCTGATTCGTGGTCTTGAACGCCTATCCCCACCGTGCCGCGAGTGTCGCCGGTCCCCCGCTCGTGGTCCCCCTGTCCGCGCTACCGAAGGAGTCTTCCTCGTGACTGCATTACGTGTGCTTGTCTGGAACGTGATGAAGGGCGAGCACCTGGCGAAGGCCGGCGCGTACGTGGCCTCCCTGCGCCCGGACGTGTGGCTCGCCCAAGAGATTCTCCCGCGCCACGTGGCCCCGTTCGAGCTGGCGACGAACATGCGCTGCTACCCGGCAGCAGCCGCCACGACGTCGCCGAACGACAACGCGATCTTCATGCGGTCCGACATCTGGCTCGAGGTGGCTGAGGAGTACAAGCACCCGGACGGCGCGTGGCACCCGCCGGCCAATCTGACGGTCCGGGATGCCACCTGCCTGGACGAGCCGGGGCCCCGGCGGATCTCCCTGGTGTCCCACCATCTGTGCTACTTCTCGGCCGACCGGCGCCTGTCGGAGGCGGAGTGGTGCACGACGCTCGCCAAGCCGGGGTGTCTCGCGATCATCGGCGGCGACTGGAACAGCTACCCGTCGGGGGCCGGCCCGGCGCCCTCTCTGTGGGCAAGCCTGCTCGGAGACGACACCCCGTCCCGGGACCGGGCCCAGTACGTGAACCGCACGTACGAGGAGAGCGGTACGCGGCACACCGACGACCGGCCCGACCGGCTCCTGCGGGCCGCCGGCTTCGTGGACGCGGCCCGCTACGCCCGCGACGAGCTGGGCCTGGAGCTGGCCATGGACCCGACCACCGGGCACGGCGACCTGGAACGCCAGGGCGGCCGGTGGCGCATTGACCGCGTCTACGTCAGCCATGAACTCGCCCCCGCCATCACGGACGTCCAGATCGGCGACGCCTCCACCGTCGGAGCGCTCTCCGACCACCTTCCGGTGCTCCTCACCTTGGACTCGGACAAGATCCGGGCGCTTGTCCGGCCGCACGGCTCGCTCACGGCCAAGGCGAACTGACCACACCCCCACTCCGAACCGCCAGGCGGCGACGCACCATCGGCGCGCGGATCCGGTTCCTGCCCCGCAGAGGACTTCCTGACCGTCGTCCCGGCTCCTACCTGTTCCTCTTCCCCCGTCCGCGGTCCCTTCCGCTCTCCCGTCTTCTCCAAGGACCTCTCCATGTGCAAACACCGACCGACGTGCCCGAGCGCTGTGTCCCCCGACCGTGAGGCCGCTCGCCTCACCGCCCACCACCCCGAGCAGGGGTGGAGCCTGCTGTGCAACGGGGTGCTCCTCTTCGAGGACACCGGCGAGCTGCTCCCCGACGGCAAGGTCGTCGCCCCGCACCGCGTCCTGCCGCTGGTGGTGGCGGCGTGATCGGCATCCCCTCTCCCCGCACCTCCGCGGAAGACGCCCGCCCAGTACAGCGGGTCGGGCGCATCGAGGACCTCGCCTACGTCTCGGATCTGCGTTCGGGCGCGCTCGTCGACCGGGACGGCAGCATCAGCTGGATGTGCTGGCCGCGCTTCGACTCGCCGGCTCACTTCACCGCGCTGCTGGGCACGGAGAAGCACGGTGTCTGGCGTGTCGGCCCCACTGGGGTGAGCGGGCAGTCGCGGGTGCCGGCTGACCGGCGGCGCTACATCGACGGCACCCTCGTCCTGGAGTCGTCCTGGATCACTCCCGACGGCACCGTCCAGCTCGTGGACTTCATGGTGGTCACGGGCGACGACGACCTGCGGCTGGTCCGGATCGTCCGGGGCCTCAGTGGCCGAGTGCCGATGCGGTCCACGCTGCGGGCGCGCCCCGGTTACGGGCGCCCCCGCCAGAATCCGGGCAGGCCGCAGGTTCATGGGTCCGGTCGGCTCTCCTTGGCCGAACAGGGCGACGGACGGCTGTGGCTCGACACGCAGGCCCCGTGCTGTGTGGACGGTCCCGACATCGTTTCCGAGTTCACCGTGTCGGAAGGCGAGGAAGTCGCCTTCGTCCTGTCGTGGCGGCGCGGGCACGATGAACCGCCGCCGACGCCGGCCCCGACCGGGTTGCAGAAGGCCACCGAGGACTTCTGGGTGGCGTGGGCGGGCCAGTCCACCTACTCGGGTCCGCACTGGGACGCGGTCGAGCGGTCACTGATCGCGCTGAAGGCCCTCCAGTACCAGCCGACCGGCGCCTTCGTGGCCGCGGCGACGACGTCGCTGCCCGAAGAGATCGGCGGCAACAGGCAGTGGGACTACCGGTTCTGCTGGCCTCGCGACTCCGCCCTGACCGTCGAGGCCCTGCTCTCCTGCGGATACAAGGAGGAAGCCAGGGCATGGGTCGGCTGGCTGAAGTCGGCGATCGCAGGCCGGCCGGAGACCATGCAGGCGATCTACCGGGTCGACGGCGGCAGGGAGATGCGCGAGACCGAGCTCGGCTGGCTGCCGGGCTTCGAGGGCTCGGTCCCCGTGCGTACGGGGAACGGCGCGGCCGGACAGCTCCAGCTGGACGTGTACGGCGAGATCGTCGGCGCCCTGTACGCGGCGCAGGAGCATGATCCCGGGCTCACGCCGGTCGTGGCCCCTCTCATCGTCGACCTGGTCGCGTGCCTGGAGCAGCTGTGGGAGTTGCCGGACGAGGGGATCTGGGAGGTCCGGGGGCCGCGCCGGCACTTCACGCACTCCAAGGTGATGGCGTGGCTCGCGGTCGACCGGGCCGTCCTGCTCATCGAGGCGGGCCGCGCCGAGGGGCCCCTGGAGCGTTGGCGGGAGCTGCGCGACGCGATCCACCGGCAGGTCTGTGAGCGCGGGTACGACGAGGAGCGCAACACCTTCACCCAGTCGTACGGCTCGGCAGAGCTGGACGCCTCCCTGCTGCAGATCGTGACCTCGGGATTCCTGCCTCCGGAGGACAAGCGGGTGATCGGCACGGTGGAGGCGGTTCAGCGCGAGCTGTCCACGCAGGGAGGGTTCCTGCTGCGCTACCGCACCGACGGCCAGAAGCCGGGCGTCGACGGGCTCACGGGCGACGAGGGCACCTTCGTCATCTGCCTGGCCTGGCTGATCGCCGCGCTCGCCGCGATCGGCCGCGTGGACGAGGCCGAGATCCACCTGGGCGTCCTGCTGGGCATCCGCAGCGACCTCGGTCTCCTCGCCGAGGAGTGGGATCCCTACACCGGCCGACAGCTCGGCAACTCCCCGCAGGCGTTCTCCCACGTCGGAATCGTCGGGGCCGTTTCGGCCGTCACCGCAGCACGCAGAGCGAGCAACGGCCGGCTCACTGCCAAGGCGGCCACGGTATGACACGCCTCGGCCAGAACCACCGCCCGGGCCACTCCGCCGTGCGCCAGCACACCACCCGCCCGCCCGTCCGCCGGGCCCGCCGCGATCCGCTCGTGCCGGCCGATTGGCAGGTCGAGGTACTTGTCCGCTGGCTAGCGGACGAAGTGCGCGCCGGGGTTTACGGAGCGGAGGGCGGCCTGCCCGAGACCGGGAGGGTGGCGCGCCTCTTCGAGATCGACTATCTGCTCGCCGACGAGGCCCTCCGGCAGCTCGCCGCCCAAGGCCACATCTCTCCCGACCGACAGGTCGCCGCGAGCGCCCTCGCGCCCCTGCGCAGCGGCGGCGCGCCCGTGGCTGTCCCGCACGGGCGAGTTCTCGTCCGCGAGCAGGTCGTGGCCGCCGCGGCGGACGCGCTGCTGGTCTGGCGCCAGCACGAGGCCCGTACACCCCGCGCGTTCGATGCACAACAGGACCAACTGCGCTCCATTCTGCGGACCTTGTGCGGGGAGCTCTCGGGTGAGACCTCGCAGCATCCGAGCCTGGCCCTCGCTCGGGCCCGGTTCCTCTCCGTTGTTCCCGGTCCGTTCCCCGCCTGGGCCCGGCCCTGGCATATCGCCTGGCTCGGGCTGGCGACCCTGGCCCTTCTGGAGGCACACCCCGAGCTGCTCGCCCGCCTGGAGCCCAAGGACGGATGGGCCTTCACGAGTCCACCGCCCGAGTGCCTGACCTCCGAACGGCGCCTTACCGACGGCGCCGATCGCGAGGCCGCCGGCGCGTGGCTGGCCGAGCAGTACCAGGCCGGCGCCTCCATCCCCACCCTCGCCAAGGCCGCTCGCCGCTCCTACGGCCTTGTCCACGCCCTCCTGGCCGAGGCCGGCACCGACTTCCGCCCGCGCGGCGGCCCGAACCGCCGCCGGAAGAACGCAGACCCCGCCGACCAGTACCTGGAATCCATATGACCGAGAAACTGATCCCCTCGCTCCGCCGCGTCGCCGAGCACCTCGTGCGCAACGCCACCGCTGCGGAGATCGCCAGCGCCGAAGGACTGTCGGCCTCGACGGTCCGCACGTATCTGAAGGACATCCGCCAGCATCTCGACCTGCCTCCCCGAGCGAGCCGGGCCGTCGTCGCCAACGCCCTGCTGGGCCGCAGCGAGGTGACGGCGCCGGATCCCGGACGGCCGGCACCGGTGCTCACCTCGGACCAGAAGCTGCTCTTTCAGGCCATCGCCACAAAGTCCCGGCGGGCCGACATCGCCCTCGCCGCAGGAATCGCCCCCGCAGACCTGCACGCCAAGACGGAGGCACTCCTGTCCACGGCCGGCGCCACCAACCCGGTGCACCTGATCGGCCTCGGCCACGCCTGGGGCCTCCTGGCGCCGCAGGGCGAGAGCAAGTCCACGCCGGCCTCGGCCAGCTCGCCCCGCCCGGCGAGGCGGAACAATGCGCCCGCCCAGCCCACCGGCCGAACTCTCACCACCCGCACCCCGCAGCCGGGGCAGGCAGCACGGCCTCGGGCAGTGAACCGCAGTCCGCTCAGGTCTTCCCCCTGAGATGGAAGCCACCTCCGCCGCGGGCGACGCGGCGGTCCGCCGGATCAGCTGTCCGCCGAAGGCAGCCGTCGATCGCGACAGCCAACGCCACGGCAGCAGCTGATCCCGCCGCCGCACACCGGTCGCCCAGGCCGGCGGTCCCGGCACCGACCGGACGCGTACGGCCGCCGCCCCATCACCCACGCTTCACATCGCCCCGAAGGACGCCCCGTGAAAACCCTCTTGGCACGTCCCGCTCCGCCGCCGGCCGCCGCCGGCACTTCGGAGGCGGCCCGGCCTCCGGCCCATCCCGACATCGCCGAGGACCTGGTCAGCCGCGTGGCCGACGCCGCAAGGACCTGGCGAGTCCCCGCACATCAGCGTGGCACCGTGGGTGACGCCGTGACTGCCGCTCAGGACGCTCAGGCGCTGCGCCGGATCCTCGAACGGCTCGGCCGCTGGCCCGGGCGGTCACTGGTCGGAGACGCTGGGTGCGAGGCCGCGGTGGTGATCGCCCTCAACTGCGACGACCTCAACTTCCAGATCACCCTGCTTCGTTCGCTCCATGCCGCCACGCGCCAGGGCGATGCCACCACCGCGCAGTGGGCCCGCCTCTACGACCGGTGTCTGGTGAGAAGCGGCCAGCCGCAGAAGTACGGCACGCAGTACCGGCTGCACGACGGGCAGATCGAGATGTGCCCCGTGGACGCCCCCGAGACTCTCGACACGCTCCGGGCCCGTGCCGGACTGCCTCCCCACCAGGACCGTCGCGCCGCCCTGGAGCGGCGCCACCTCCTACCCGACCCGCCAACCGTGCTCCTGAACGGCAGCCGCGCAGCTTGAAGGACGGGCCGCTTCCCCTCTAATGCGCGGCCCGACGCCCGTCACCCGAAGCCGTGCCCGCCGGGCTCGCCCCCGGAGGCCGCCGGCCTCTCTGCCATCGACCACCCTCTCTGTCTCCCGGAGCGCCTTCTATGACAGCGGCACCCCAGATCCACGCCAGTCCCCACGGGGTCGTAGGCGGCCGGGCCGTCAGGCGCTCCCTCGCCTTCCTGCTGACCGGCGAGGGCATCGGCTACGCCGGCTCAGCCGTCCACGCTGTCGCCCTGCCGGCCCTCGCCGTCCTCTCCCTAGAGGCCGACCCGGGACAGGTCGCCCTCCTGGCATTCGCCGCGGAGATTCCGGCGCTCGTCGTCGCTCTGCCCGCAGGCGTGGTCGTGGACCGGTATCCGTTGCGGACCGTCCTGTTCTCCACCGACCTAGCGGCGGCTGCCTTGGTGGGCGTCATTCCCGCAGCGGCCTTCCTCGACCGGCTGTCGATGCCGCTCCTGTACACCGTCGCCCTGGCCCTGGGCGTCCTGTCCACCCTGCACACGGCCGCGTCGATGGCCGCCGTCCCCCTCCTGGCAGAACCGAAGCACCTTCACCGGGCAAACGCACGCTTCACCGCGGTGATCACCATCGCCGGCACCGCCGGGACTGCCCTGGGCACCGTCCTCGTCGCGACGATCGGGGCGACTCGCGCGTTCGCCGCCGACGCCATGTCCTACCTCGCCTCCGCCTGGTGCGCGACCCGCATTCGCGCCCTGCCCTCTCCCGACCAGGCGCAGACCGCGCGGCGGCCGGCAATCCGGGAGATCCGCGAGGGCCTCGTCCACTCCGCGTCCCACCCGATACTCCGCCCTCTCTACCAGGCCCTGACCGTGACCGGGATCGGCACCGGACTGACCGCCACCCTCCTCTCGTACCACCTGCTGACCGACGTCCATGTCGGAGCGACCAGCCTCGGTGTGATCATGGCCGCCGGCAGCCTCGGTGGACTCAGCGGAGCCCTCGCGGCGCCCCGTCTCGTCCGCCGCTACGGGACCGGCCGCGTGATCGCCTGCGCGTGGACCGTGTACACGCTGATGCAGATACCCCCGCTGATCGCCCGCCCCGGCACCGCCTGGCTCGCCATCCTCGTCGTCAGCGGATACGGCCAGTGGGCAGCGGCCACCTGCGTGGGCACCACACAGCGCTCCGTGCAGCAGCGAACCACCCCTCCCCGACTCCGCGCTCGCGTCCAGCAGACCGCTCTCTGGCTGACCACCGGCACCCAGCCGCTGGCCGCCCTGGCCGCCGGGGCCCTCGCCACCGTTACCAGCGTCCGCACCGTCATGACCGCCGGTGTGATCGTTCTCCTCCTGTCCACGTGGATGCTGTGGCGCTCCCCCGTCCGCCGCCTGACCGCCATGGACGGAAACACGACGGTCACTCAGGTCCCGGGCCCAGCCTCATGAACGGGTCGACATCAGTGCCCGGCATCTCACAGCGGAACGGGGACCTCGAGCAGGTCGTGCTGGATGAGCTCAAGTGGTCGATGTCGGGCTTCGCCAAGAGGATCCGCGAACATTGCGCGGCCACCGGCCATCCCCGGTCGGTGAGCACGAGCACGGTGTCGCGGTGGTGCGCTGGGGCGCAGCCGAGTCCGGAGCTGGCGGCTGCGGCGTGCTACGTCCTCACCCGGGCGTGCAAGCGTCAGGTGAGCCCCGAAAGCCTGGGATGGCCGTCTGAGGACACGGATGTCGCCGAGCAGGCGCTCCAATACGGCGATCTGAGGCACGCGGTGCGGATGCTGCGCCGGCTGTGGCAGATGGACGCTGTGCCCAGGAGTGCGGCGGTGCGAAGGATGCCGTTCACCGCGACGCCCTCCGCGGTCGAGGCGCTGGTCATGCTGCCCGACACGAAGATCGCCGGGCATGGCCAGCGGCGGGTGACCATGGCGGACATCGAGCTCCTGGACGCGCACACCGACCTGTACGGCAGGACGGACACCCGGCACGGAGGCGGGCAGTTCCGCTCGGTGTTCGCCGCCTTCCTCGCCGCCCACGCCGTTCCGCTGCTCGAAGGGGGGTTCAACGCCGCGCGGGGCCGGCTGCTGTATGGCAGCGTCGCCGACGCGGTGCTCGCGCTGGCGAGCATGGCCTACGACGACCAGCTGCCGGGCCTGGCTCAGCGCTACGACCTGCAGGCGATGCGGCTAGCACAGGCGATCGGGGATCGCGGCCGGCTGGCACGCGGCTGGATTCATCAGGCCCGGCTGGCGGCGGTGCGGGGCGACGGCCGGGAGGTGCTGACCCATGCCCGCAGCGCGGTGGTCGCGGCGGCTGGCGCCCCGGCGCTGGTGCGGGCCTACGTTGCGGTGACGGAGGCGAGGGCGTGGGCATACAACGGTGACGGTGCACAGTGCCGGGCGGCGGTGGAGCGGGCGCGTGCCGCGTTCGACCGTGCCGGGCGCGGGTCGGACCCGAGGTGGCTGGCGTGGCTGGACCGCCCGGACCTGGAGGGGCAGGCCGCGTGGGCGCTGGCGATGGCCGGGATGGCCGAAGAGGGCGAGCAGGCTCTGAAGGTGGCGATGGACCTGCCGCCGGAGCGTACGCGCGACAGCGTGGAGCTGTTGATCACCGGTGCGGAACTGGCGCGGCTGCGTGGTGACCGAGCGGAGTGGGAGGAGTTGCTGGCGAAGGCGAAGGCGGCGGCACAGCACCTCAAGAGCCGGCGCCTGGCGCGGCGGCTGGCCGACGCCGCCGGGGGCGGCCCACTCCACGCCTTCTGACCCCGGCCGGCCCGGGGGTGAACCGGTCTGGTCGATCACGGAGGGGGTCAGCAGTCGGTGTCACCGAGCCAGCTGAGCTTGGAGCGGACGTCGGCAGCGGCGCGGGGGCGGGGTGCCTCGCCGGGGACAGGGGTGCCGATGTGCAGGTATCCGAGCAGTTGCTCGCCGTCGCCGACGCCGAGGTGCTTGCGGACCTGCGGCGCGTCCGGGTACGGGCCGCCGTACCAGACACCTGCCCAGCCGCGGGCGTCGAGGAGCAGCAGCAATGTGGTGGCCATCGCGGACGTGGCGGCCAGCTGTTCCCAGCGCGGGATGGTGGGGTGGTCGCGGGGCTGGAAGACGAGGGCAAGCATCAGCGGGGCACGCAGGTGCTTGGCGGCGACCCTCTCGGCCAGGTCGGCGGTGGGCGCGGCCTCGGCGGCGGCTTCACCGAGACGGACGCGGGCGTCGCCGCAGACCGCGATCAGCCGCCAGGGGCGCAGCTGCCCGTGGTCGGGCGCGGTGGCCGCGGCCGCCAGGAGGTCGAGGAGTTCGTCCGGGCCCGGGGCAGGTGCGGTGAGGCGGATGGTGCTGCGCCGGGTGCGGATCGCCGTCTCGACGATGCCCGCAGCGGCCGGTGCGGCGGGGACTGTGGTCATCGGGCCGCTCCCGGGCTCTCGGGCAGCACGGTGACCGGCTTGCCGGCATGGGACGGGGCGGTGAGGTCTGGGGCGTTGCGGGTGAGGCGGTCGAGCAGGGGCGCGGTGGCGGCGGTAGTGACGACGGCCATGACGACCATGATCGTGAAAAGGTTCGTGGAAATGACGCCGAGTTGGAGGCCGATACCGAGGACGACGATCTCGGTGATCCCGCGGCAGTTCATTAAGGTGCCCATCAGCGCCGACCATCGCCAGTCGCAGCCGGCGAGCCGGGCCGCTCCGGCGGCGCCGACCCACTTGCCCGTCACCGCGACAGCCAGGACAAGCGCGGCCCAACCCCATTGGCCGGCCGGGATGGCTGCGATGTCGGTGTGCAGGCCAATGTCGACGAAGAACAGCGGTAGCAGCACAGGGACGATCACCGCATGGAGGCGAGCAGCGCTGCGTTCGACGGCCGGTACCCCGCGCGGTACGGCCGCGCCGACCAGGAACGCGCCGATCGCGGGGTGAACGCCGATCCTGTCGGTGGCGTACGCGGCCAGGAGCAGCCCGGTGACCAACAGCACTGTCACCAGGTCGTCGGAGGTGCGGGCGGCGCGCTCCAGCGTCCGCTTCACGACGGGGCGCGCCGCGGCGAACGCAGCGGTGAGGGCGGCGGTCAGGGCAAGGGCGGTGAGAGCGTCCAGCGGGGAGCCGGCGGTGGCCAGGGAGGTGACGGCGATGAGCAGGCACCAGGCGAGGGCATCGTCGGCGGCGGCGCACGCGAGGGCGAAGGTGCCCAGGCGGGTGGTGGCCATGCCCCGGTCGGTGAGGATCCGCGCGAGGACGGGGAAGGCGGTGATGGACAGCGCGGTGGCGATGAACAGGACGAACGGCACTTGTTGCACGCCGGGGGGTGCGAGGGCCGGGTACATCGCGAGCGCGAGGCCGGCGCCGAGCGCGAGGGGCAGCAGGATGCTGCCGGCGGCCACGGAGGCGACGGCGCGGCGGGCGGCGCGCAGGGAGCCTAGGTCGAGTTCGAGGCCGATGAGGAAGAGGAAGACGAGCAGGGCGAGGGTGCCGAGCACGGAGGTGTAGGGCAGGACTTCGGACGGGAGCAGAAGGTGCTGGATGCCGGGGGCGACCCAGCCGAGGGAGGAGGGGCCGAGGAGGATGCCGACGGCCATCTCGCCGATGACGGGCGGCTGACCAAGGCGGCGGGCGGCCCAGCCGCCGGCCTGGCAGGCCAGCACCACCGCGGGCACGGCGACGAGGACGAGGGGAAGGGGACTGGACAACGCAGGGATCCTCCGGGGACGGCGGCGAGGGGCCGGCAGGGTGGCGCGAGCGGCCCGGCAGCCCGGAGTAGGCGAGCCGGGCGCGGGCAGCATCGAGAAGGCGAGCGGGGGTCACGTGCGCAGCAGGGGCAGGGTGGTGCAGCGCAGGGAACCGGGGATGAGGGTGACCTCTCCGTAGTCGACGGTCAGGACCTCAAGCCCGCGGGCGGCGAGGGCGGCGGCGATCCGGTCACTGCCAGCCGCGACCACGATCGTGGTGGGAGCGATGGCCAGGACGTTGACCTGGACAGCGCGCGCCTCGGCGTCGGTGACCGGGACGAGGTCGTCGAAGTGAGCGTCGAACCAGCGGTTCTGGTCGGTGGTGAACACCTCGCGGTGGATGAGGGCGGTGCCGGGCGCGACCACGGCGAGGTGGTCGTCGAGGTGGACGATCCCCTTGACCGCGAAGTGCACGGGGACGACCTCGCGGTCGACGCCGTGACGGGCGAGGGCCTCCTGGAGGGCCGCCGCACCGTCGGGGCTGGTCTCCTCGCTTACGCCGACGAGGACGCGACCGGTGTCGGGGAGCAGGACGTCACCGCCCTCGATCGTGCCGCGCGAGAGGTCGGCGAGTTGCACGTCGAGTACGGGGTCGGTGAGGGCGTCGGTCTCGGGGAGACGGTGCGCGGAGTTCAGGCGGGCCCGGAACAGGACGTGGTCGATGGCGAAGGCGATGTCGCGGGGGTAGTGCTGGACGGAGCAGCCCGGCGCTGGAGGGAGCAGGACTACTTCGGTGCCGCAATCGCGCAGCAGGCCGATGAGCTGGTCCTGCTGGGCGCGGACAGTAGCGGGATCGTAGGAGGTCCAGGTGCTGGTGGCCTGCTGTCGGGCGAGGACCGGGTGAACGTCGGGGCCGGCCAGAGGGCGGGTGAAGTCACCGGCGTGTCGCATGGCGACGCGGCGCAGGGTTCCGTACTCGGTGGCGACATGGATGGTGGGCACGGGTCCTCCGGGGCGGGCGGTGGAGTGCGGGGTGGAGGCGGCGCCAGCACGGCCCGTTGGCGGGTGCCTGCGGGGGCGGGCGCTGTCAGGTGCGCCTGCCCCCGCAGGGGTCCGGGGTCAGCCGGACGCCGTGTGACGGGTGTCGGGCTGGGCGAGCCAGGGGGCGGCCTCGGGGAGCCGGTTCAGGTTGGTGGGCACCAGGGCCGGGTCGGTGTCGTGGTGATCGAGGGAGGTGGCGAGGATGCCGATGATCTTGTCGTCGCCGTGGTCGCGGGCGGCGATGTGGCTGCCGCAGTCGGAGCAGAAGCCGCGGGCGGTCTTGCCGGGGTAGGTGTCGAACCAGGTCGGCTCGGCACCGGTCCACTCCAGCCCTGCCATGGGGAAGCTGGCCCACCACTGGAACGGCGCTCCGGAGCGCTTGGAGCAGTGCCCGCACTTACAGATGTGCGGGTCGTCCACCGGACCGGTGACGGTGAAGCGGACTTTCCGGCACAGGCAGCCGCCGGAGCGGACCTCGGAGCCGGAGTCGACGGCAGGGACAATCTCGGACATCAGTTCAATTCCCTTGCACGGTAGGCCAATTGGGTCCACCAGTGTGCCATCGCGTTGAAGATCTGCAGGAAGCCCTCCAGCGCCTGGGGCAGGTCGAGGTGGAAGAGGTCACCCTCACGGATGAACCGCGCCAGGCCCTCGATGTGCGCCTCTTCCACGCTCATGCCGCTGACCTGCGCGGCCTCGTGTTCCTCGTCGAGGTGGAGCCGGTAGTAGTAGTCCAGGTTCCGCAGCTCCGCGCCGCTGGTGCCAGTGGTCAGCTTGCCGTACCGGTTGGTGATGTCCCGCAGGATCTCGGTCTCGGCGACGGCGACGCCTTCGGTGGCGTAGTAGCCGCCGGCGATGAGGCTGGTCATGTGGGAGTTCACGAGGACCTGATGCTGGAGGACCAGCTTGGCGGTCTCGTCGGCGGGGACGTGGCCGTTGACGAGGAGGCCGAGGTCGGCGAGGAGCGCACGGGTGTAGAGGATGTAGTGGGCGGGGACCTTGCCGGGCTCTCCGCCCTCTTCAAGGAAGTTGCGGTCGAACTCGTGCCCGAGGGCGGGGCAGGCGCTGTAGACCTGGGCGGCGGCCAGGCGCAGGAACTGGGCGTTGTGCCGGGCGAAGACGGCCAGCTCCGCGATGTACATGCGGGCCTGCGCCACGGTGAGGGTGCCGGGGTCGACCAGGGCACGGACCTGCCGGTAGATCGTGTCGATCATGGGCTTGAGGTGCTTGTCGACAAGGTCGTCGCCGCTGGTGCGCTTGCCCTGGATGGTGGCGTGGATGTAGCTGCGGGTCTCCGGGTTCGCGCTCAGGTACGCCTCGATGAGGCTGGTGCCGCGCAGGGTGTCGAGCGTGGGCGCGGGTGCGGTCGTGGTCACTCGGTCTCCTCGGGCGTGGTGGTGATGGTCAGGCCGCCGGTGGCGCCGAGCGTGCGGATCGCGGCGAGCACCTTCGGGTCGTCGGGGAGGGCGGTCGGGCCGGTGTTGAGGCGCTCGACCAGGTCGGGGGTGAGGACGGCGGGGTCGGCCGCCGTCTCGCAGCCGCGGAGGAACGCCTGCTCGCGGGTGACCATCAGTCGGTAGGGGGCGCGGACCGCGACGCTCGTGCCGGGCACGAGGGTGCCGGCGGCGAACGCGGCGGCGGCCTCGTCGCGGGCGAGGTCGTGGTCGGTCTGCTGCCAGCCGCCGTTGCTGAGGACGGTGTGCCAGCGCTGGTGGGCGTGCGCCTCGGCGGCGGCCTGCGCCTGCTCGGCGGCGGTGGTGAACGCGGCGGCGGTCACCTTGGTCAGGCGGAGGGCGAGCTCGTCGGGGCCGACGGTCAGGGGCTGCATCGGGGACGGCTTGCCGGCATCGGTGTCGGGCTCGCTGACCAGCAGCGCGCCGAGCAGATCCGGTGCGATCCAGGCCCGGGCGATCGCGGCGTCGGGGAAGGTGTAGAGGGGGATGGCGACGGAGACCGAGAACTCGCTCTGCCGGCCGACGTGGAAGACGCGCTCGGGCAGGAACAGGGCGTCGCCGGGCTCTAGGGCGAAGTGCTCGCCGTGCTCCAGGAGCCACGTGTAGTCGCCGTACAGCGGGTCGCTGCCGCCGGTGAGCTTGCGGTACGCCTCGGCCGACCAGCAGTAGAAGTCCTTGGTGCCGGGCCCGTAGTGGGTGAGGAACGCGTTCTCGTACCCCTCGTGGACGCCGAACGCGGTCCCGGAGTAGTTGCCGACGAAGGCGACCAGCTCGGCGCCGCCGGCCGGGAGGCCCCAGCCCTCCGTCAGCGCGCCGACGAACTCGCCCAGACCTGCGGCCAGCGGAGGGCTGACGCTCTCCAGGGTGTTGAGGACCAGGCTGAACCGCTCGGCGCCGACCTGCTCCTGCATCCATGCGGTGAAGCCGCCCTCCGGCCAGGCGTCGGCGGCCAGCACCTTGTCCACCAGGTCCGGGCGGTGCTCCTCGCCGACGTACACCCGGGCGTTCGCGGTGATCTCCAGCCCGACGGCGTGGGCGCGGCGGATAGCGGCGAAGCCGTCCAGGACGGCGGCCGCGTTCGCTGCCGAGGCGGGGACGATGCCCTTGAACAGGTGCGGGCGGGTCATGCCGTCGGTCTTCTCGGGCAGGGTGTCGGTCCAGAACGCGCGGGGCGGGGGCCACGCTCCGATGCTGCTCATGGGCGGGGTACTCCTTCGGGTTCGGGCCGCTCGGGCGGCCGGACGGGCTTGAAGCGGGGCGGGACGGCGCTCAGGCCGCGAGGTAGTCCTCGAGTCCGCCGTCGCGAACGGTGTCGAGGGTGAAGCAGTGGTGCCCGCCACCGAACAGGCGCCGGTGACGGTGGCGGACCGGGACGACGGTGAACCCGCGCTCCTCCAGCAGCTCGATCAGCTCCGGGTAGAGGGAGTTGACGACCACGGTGTTCTCGTCGATCGACAACACGTTGATGTCGATGTACCGGGATGCGGTGGGGATCATGAACCCGAACTCGTCGTAGTTCTGCTCGGGCACGGCGCTGGGCGGCGGGTAGATCGCCTCCCAGCCGCGCATGGCCTCCGGCAGGTACTGCAGGTAGTGCGGGTCGCGCAGCAGCATCAGGCCCGGGCGCAGCGGGACGACGATGGAGTCGACGTGGTTGTCGGCGATCCCCGGCAGCCGGTGGAGGCGCAGGCTGGGAAAGTTGCGGGCCAGCCACCGGTAGGCGAGTTCGTGGTTGTGGTTGGCGACGTTGACGAGCACGTCGCGGCCCAGGCGGACGCACTGCGCGCCGTCGAAGACCATCTCCAGCCCCAGGCCGTCGATCGGCAGGGCATCCTCGCTGGCCATCGCCGCGGTGACGTCGATGTTCTGCCGGTCGAAGTAGGCGGTGTCCAGGGAGCCGGCGGCGAGCGCGGGGCGCGGCATGGGCAGCCAGTTCGCGCCCTGCTCGAAGTAGCGGGCGAAGTGGGGCTTGAGGTGGTCGTTCTCGAAGATCCGGCCGCGGATGTGCGGCGCGGTCTCCACGATCGTGTCCCCGAGGATGACCGCGTTGTCGCGGACGTTCAGCGGCGGTGTCGCTCCGCTGCTCCACCACGGGGAGGACACCTCGACGTCCTTGCCGGGGGCGGAGGGGCGCAGTACGCGCACCCCGCAGCCGGCCAGGGCGTCGGCGAAGCCGGCGACGTCCTCGTTCAGCTCGTCGACGATCTGCTGCGGAATGGACAGCGTCCGCTGCCCGTCGGCCAGGTGCGGGGCGACGTTCTCGAAGTAGAACAGCCGCCAGCTGATGTCGGCGTCGTGCGTGGTGTAGTGGTCGGCGCGGCCGACGACGACCTCGCGCAGCCGGGTGAAGTCGTCAAAGCTGTGCACACCCTTGGCGGGCGGGTCGAGCTGGTACTGGGGTTCGATCATGGGTGGCCGCCTCCTCGGCGGCGGGTGCCGGCACGGCCCGGACGGCAGGAGGTACCGCCCGGGCGGCACTGCGGCGGGCCCGGTCGTGGACAGGATGAGAGGGATCGGTCAGACGGCCGCGCGCTCGACCGCCACGGCCGCGCGCCACGCGGACTGGGAGGTGAGGCGGGCGATGATGTCCTCGATCACGCACGGCATCTCGGGAGTGGAGCGGCGGCGGAAGAAGTAGCCGGAGCACCACGGCACCTCGTCGAAGCGCTCCAGGCGCTCGGAGACAAGGGCGGTGGCCTCCGGCAGGCGCCGCCAGGGGATCTTGGGGCACCAGTGGTGCACCGGGTGGAACATGTCGTCGAGGTGGCCGCCGAGAAGGTGCCGGGTGAGCCAGTGCGAGGACCAGCCCCGGGTCTGCAGCAGCACGTCATCACGGTTCTCGATCAGCCCGGCGTGATTTCCCAGGTCAGTGATCCAGGTGACCACCGGCCGCACGAACACCAGCGGGACCAGCCAGTACAGCAGCAGGTCGCCAAGGACGCCGAAGGACCAGCACACGCCGGTGATGCCCGCCCACAGCACCGCGCGGGTGGCCAGCGCCCACCAGCTCTCCCGAGGACCGCGGGTCACCAGCACCCGCACCGCCGACGCCGGCAGCCGCCACAGCGCAGCCTTGACGATCACCCTCAGCACGAACCCGGCCCGGCTCATCGGCGCCCGGACCGTGTGAAGGCGCCCGGCCCGGTACGACTGCCACATCGGATCACCCGCGCTGCCCAGCTGCGCGTGGTGCACCCCGTGGGTGACCCGGTAGGGCCGAAGACCCTCGCCGAGCATCCCGGTCAGCAGGTACCCCACCAGGCGGTTGCCGCGCGCGGTGGCCATCAGCTTCGCGTGGACACACTCGTGCGCCAGGTTCGACAGGTGCCGCTGGCGCACCCCGATGTACAGCACCGCAAGCAGCGGCCCGACGACGTGCCCGACTTGGGAGCCGACGATCGCCGCCACGACGATCGCCCCGACGTCGCACGCGACATCCCGCAAGCCGACACTCGGGGCGCCGCACAGGTCTTCCAGCTTGCCGATCAGCTCCGGCCCCAGCGCCTTCCGGACCGGACCGGATGCACCAGTCGAGTACCGGCTGCGCCTCGGTGTCTTCTCGCGCCGGCGTACCGACCACCGGCTGGGCCTGCCCATCTGCTCTCCTCCGGACTTCACTGCACTGGAACGGGACGTTGGCCTTCCGTGAACCGCTGGCGGTGGGGCGGGGCCCGCGGCGAGCCCGTCGCCGTCGAGCCCGTCCCGGCCACCGTCGCCGACGAGCCCGAGGTCGAGTCC
>NZ_JBEXQW010000075.1:0-26979 GCF_040612775.1 Streptomyces sp. NPDC006339 | reverse complement strand
GGATCGCCCCACCCGGAATACCGAAGACGGTGTCCGCCCCCACTTCCTCCAGAGAACGAATGAGGGACTGCGCACCCGTCACGTGCTCGACGGGGACGGGAGCGGCGGATCGCCCTTGTGGCCGGGGCGCGGGGGCGGTGGGCAACCGCTCGGCCCTCGCGCTGTGGTGCACGGCGTTCGTCATGTGAATCGAATCCCCACTGCCGGTAGGTGAGTTGCTGGCATGTCGACGCGAGGCCCCTCAGCCCCAGGTCAGAAAGCGCTTGGGCCGCTCGAGGAGCCCGGCCACGTCGGCGAGGACCCGGGATCCCAGCTCGCCGTCCACCAGCCGGTGGTCGAAGGAGAGGGCGAGCGTGGTCACCTGCCGGAGCTTCACCTTCCCTCGGTGCGCCCAGGGGCGGGGCCTGATGGCGCCGACGGCGAGGATCGCCGCCTCCCCGGGGTTGAGGATCGGTGTGCCGGTGTCGACGCCGAAGACGCCGACGTTGGTGATGGTCACGGTGCCGTCCGCCATGGCCGAGGGCGGGGTCTTGCCCGCCTTGGCCGCCGCCACGAGCTCGCCGAGGTCGCCGGCGAGGCGGGGGAGCGTCTTGAGGTGGGCGTCCTTGATGTTCGGCACGACGAGACCGCGCGGGGTGGCCGCGGCGATGCCCAGGTTCACGTCGTGCCGGATGACGATCTCCTGGTTGACCTCGTCCCAGGACGCGTTGATCTCGGGGTTGCGCTTGATCGCGACGAGCAGGGCCTTCGCCACGAGGAGGAGCGGGGTGACGCGGAGACCGGCCATGGCGGGGTCGGCCTTCAGCTCCTCGACGAGCTTCGTCGTGCGCGTCACGTCGACCGTCACGAACTCGGTGACGTGCGGGGCGGAGAAGGCGCTCGCCACCATGGCCCGGGCCGTGGCCCGCCGTACGCCCTTCACGGGGATACGGGTCACCCGGGCGTCACCGGAGGGCTGCGGGCCCGGGGCCGGGGTGGTCTGGGCCGCTGCCACCGGGGCCGGAACGGTGAACTCCGGCTCCGGGGCCGCCGCGCGGTGGACGTCCTCCCGGCTGATGACCCCTTCCGGTCCCGACGGGGTCACCGCCGCCAGGTCGACGCCGAGGTCCTTGGCCAGCTTGCGTACGGGCGGCTTGGCCAGCGGCCGTACGGACGGCACCGGCACCGGCACCGTCACCGTCACCGGTGTCGGCACGGTGGCGACGGCGGCAGCGGTCCCGCCCGCTGCCGCGCCCTGCGCGCGGGGGCGGCGGCGGGTCGGGCCCTCCGAGACGCCGTAGCCGACCAGGACCGGCTGCCGGCCCTCGGGCGCGGGCGGGGGTGTGGCGGCCACCGGGGCCGAGGCGGCCGCGGGAGCCGGGGCGGTCGTCGCCACGGTGATGATGACCGCGCCGACGTCGACCGTCGAGCCCTCGGGGAACCGCAGCTCGTGGACCGTGCCGTCGAACGGGATCGGCAGCTCGACGGCCGCCTTCGCCGTCTCGACCTCGCACACCACCTGCCCGTCGGTGACGGTGTCGCCGGGCCGGACGTGCCAGGTGAGGATCTCGGCCTCGGTCAAGCCCTCGCCCACGTCGGGCATCGTGAACTCGCGGACGTGCTGTTCGGACATGGGTGCTCTCTCCTCAGTACGCCAGCGAGCGGTCGACGGCGTCGAGCACACGGTCCAGATCGGGCAGGTACGCGTCCTCCAGGCGGGCCGGCGGATACGGCGCGTGGTAGCCGCCGACCCGGAGCACCGGGGCCTCCAGGTGGTGGAAGCAGCGCTCGGTGATGCGGGCGGCGATCTCGGCGCCGGAGCCGAAGAAGACCGGGGCCTCGTGGACGACGACGAGCCGGCCGGTCTTCTCCACCGAGGTCTGGACGGTGTCGAAGTCGATCGGGGAGACCGAGCGCAGGTCGACCACCTCCAGGCTGCGGCCCTCGCGCTCCGCCTCGGCGGCGCTGTCCAGACAGGTCCGCACGGTCGGCCCGTACGCGAGGAGCGTGGCGTCCCGGCCCTCGCGGACCACGTGGGCGCGGTGCGGGTCGCCGGGGGCGGTCTCCGTGTCGACGGCGCCCTTCTCGTAGTAGCGGCGCTTGGGCTCGAAGAAGACGACCGGGTCGTCGGAGGCGATCGCCTGCCGCAGCATCCAGTACGCGTCGGAGGCGTTCGACGGGGACACGATCCGCAGGCCGGCGACGTGCGCGAAGAGGGCCTCGGGCGACTCGGAGTGGTGTTCTACGGCGCCGATGCCGCCGCCGTAGGGGATCCGGATGACGACGGGGAGCTTGATCCGGCCCAGGGAGCGGGCGTGCATCTTGGCGAGCTGGGTGACGATCTGGTCGTATCCGGGGAAGACGAAGCCGTCGAACTGGATCTCCACGACCGGCCGGTAGCCGCGCAGCGCGAGGCCGATGGCGGTGCCGACGATGCCGGACTCGGCGAGCGGGGTGTCCATCACCCGGCTCTCGCCGAAGTCCTTCTGCAGGCCGTCGGTGATCCGGAAGACGCCGCCGAGCCTGCCGACGTCCTCGCCCATGATCAGGACCTTGGGGTCCTGCTCCATCGCGGCGCGCAGCGCCTCGTTGATGGCCCGGCCCAGGGGCAGGGTCCGTGTTGCGGGGCGCACCCCGTCCGCCGCGGGCGCGACCGTGACGGTCGGCATCTCAGTTCCCTCCTGTCACGGCGAAGTTCGCCTCGTAGCGGCGGAACGCGTCGCGCTCCTCGTCGACCAGGGCGTGCCGGTCCGCGTAGACGTGCCGGAAGATCGCCTCGGTGTCGGGGGCGGGCATGGAGCGCACCCGTTCGCGCAGGCGCTGCGCCAGTTCGCCGGCCTCCTGGTCGACGGCGTCGAAGTACGACGGGCCGGCGGCGCCGAGGTCGAGCAGATGGACCTTGAGGCGGGCGATCGGGTCGCGGCCCGCCCACTCCTCGACCTCGGCGGAGTCCCGGTACTTGGTGGGGTCGTCGGAGGTGGTGTGGGCGCCCATGCGGTACGTGTACGCCTCGACGAGCATGGGTCCCTCACCGCGCCGGGCGCGCTCCAGGGCCGCCTTCGTCACGGCGAGGCAGGCGAGGACGTCGTTGCCGTCGACGCGGACGCCGGGGAAGCCGAAGCCGTCGGCCCGCCGGTGGATCGGGACGCGGGTCTGCCGCTCGGTGGGCTCGGAGATCGCCCACTGGTTGTTCTGGCAGAAGAACACGACGGGGGCGTCGTAGACGGCGGCGAAGTTGAACGCCTCGCTGACATCGCCCTGGCTGGTGGCGCCGTCGCCGAAGTACGCGATCACGGCGCTCTCGGTGCCGTCCTTGGCGACGCCCATGGCGTAGCCGGTGGCGTGCAGGGTCTGGGAGCCGATGACCAGGGTGTAGAGGTGGAAGCCGTGGTCGGTGGGGTCCCAGCCGCCGTTGTTGACACCGCGGAACATGGCGAGCAGGTTCAGCGGGTCGACGTCCCGGCAGAGGGCGACGGCGTGGTCGCGGTAGCTGGGGAAGACGTGGTCGGCGGGGCGCAGGGCGCGGGCGGAGCCGACCTGGGCGGCCTCCTGGCCGAGCAGGGAGGGCCACAGGCCGAGCTCGCCCTGGCGCTGAAGGGTGACGCCCTCCGCG
Organism: Streptomyces sp. NPDC006339; assembly: GCF_040612775.1. Classification (NCBI taxonomy): domain Bacteria; kingdom Bacillati; phylum Actinomycetota; class Actinomycetes; order Kitasatosporales; family Streptomycetaceae; genus Streptomyces; species Streptomyces sp. NPDC006339. Next base: position 23,387 of record NZ_JBEXQW010000075.1, on the reverse strand, counting down.
TCGACCCGGCGGGCGAGGACCATGTCGCGGTAGAGGCCGCGCAGTTCCTCGTGGCCGAGGTCGATGTCGTAGTCGGGGTGCCGGACGCGCCGGCCCTCGGGGGTGAGCAACTGGACGGCGTCGGTGCTCACAGCCCCTTCCCCCCGTCGGCACCGGCGGCGGCCGGGACGGTCGTTGCGGTCGCGGCGACGGGAGCCGGCTCGATCGCGGTCGCGGTCGTGGCCGTGGTCGCGGTCTCGGCGGCGGTGCGGGACGCGGCGACCTTCGCGGCGGCCGCGGCCCGGGCGGCCCTGGCGGCCTTCGCGGCCTCGGCGGCCTCCCGGTCCTTGCGGGAGCGGGACCAGCGGCGGGTGAGCGGGACCTCGACCCAGGAGTAGAGCGCCCAGGCGAGGAGGACGGAGACGACGAGCTCGCCGAGAAGGATGCCGAGGGTGGCCGGGGTGCCGAAGAGCCGGTCGCCCAGGAGGTGGCGGGTGTACTCCAGGACCGTGAAGTGGACCAGGTAGAAGGCGAAGGAGATCTCGCCGAGCCAGACCATCGGCCGGTTGCGGAAGATGGTGAAGCGGTTCTCGTTGTCGGCGAGGGCGCCGGCGGCGATCAGCAGGGCGGCCGGGACGACGCAGATCAGGCGGATGCCCCAGAGCCACGGCACGTACAGGCCGGCGACGTAGGTGACGGCGAGCAGCAGGCCCGACCAGGCCATGCCGATGTTGCGCCAGCGGCCGAGGACGACGGCGCGGCCGACCAGCATGCCGAGGGCGAAGTCGAGGAGCCGGCCCGCGGGCAGGACGTAGGCGAACCAGAAGTAGTGGGCGGACTGGCCGGGCTCGTTGGGGACGACCTCGGTGCCGACGGGGATGATCGCGTACGTCACGAGCGGGGTCGCGGCGATGAGGGCGACGACACCGCCGATCCAGTACTTGAGCCGGTGGGCGGGGATCCGCTTGAGGACCAGGAACAGCGCCGGGAAGGCGAGGTAGAAGAACGCCTCGGCGGACAGCGACCAACCCACGTTGTTCACGGCGAAGTTGGTGGGGATGTCCGGCACCCAGGACTGCAGCATGAAGAGGCTCAGGAAGCCCTGGAGCGGGGTGGTGGGAGCGCCGTCGACGCCGTCGACGAGGACCAGGGCGAGGACCCAGGCCACCACGTACGGCGGCACGATCTTCGCGAAGCGGCGGCGCCAGAACGACGGGGCGGTGTCGCCCTCACGGGCGGACCAGATCAGGATGAAGCCGCTCAGCATGAACCAGAACGGCATGGTGAGGCCGGCGACCATGGCGAGCGCGTGGTAGATGCCCCGTTCCACACCCGGGTCGGCGAAGAGCCGGATGCTGGCGAACGGCAGGACCGCGTGGAAGAGGAACACCAGCAGCGCGGCGGGGAAGCGCAGACCGGTCAGCGTGGGCAGCCGGCCGACGCGGGGCGCGGGCGCGTCGGCGGGGCGGGCGCCGCCGAGCGGGGCGGCGTCGGCCGGGGCGCCGCTTCTTGTACCGGTCGACGGGCCGGTGCCCGGTCTGGTGAGGCTCTCGATGCTCACGGAACTCTCTCTCCTTGGAGGACTGCGCGGGGCGGTGGGCGCGGGGGGAGGGGGTACGGGTGAGGGGTGCGGGGCCGTACCTGGGATGCGAGATGGCGCATGGCTGTACTGCCGGGCTGTGCGGGCACGGGGCGTGCGGAACGGTGGGGGGTGCTGGTGGTGCGGACGGTGCGAGGTGGCGCCGGGCGTGCGGGAGGCACGGGAGGCGCCACGGGGGACACGAGAGGCGCGGGAACGCGCGCGGGGCGGACGCGGGACGCGCGCGGGGCGGGCGGGGCTCAGATGTCGAGGACCAGGCGCTTGGAGGCGCACCGCGAGACGCAGATCATCATCACGTCGCCGGCCTCCTGCTCGGCCGGGCTGAGCAGGGAGTCCCGGTGGTCGGGGACCCCGTCGAGGACACCGGTCTCGCAGGTCCCGCACACGCCCTCGCGGCAGGAGGCGTCGACGTAGATCCCCGCGTCGTCGAGGACGTCGACGATCGACTCGTCGGGGCCGACGGACACCGTCCGCCCGGAGCGGACGCACTCGACCTCGAAGGAGGTCTCGCCGCCCTCGGGGGCCGGGGCGACGGCGCCACTGAACCGTTCGACGTGCAGCCGGTCGGCGATCCCGAGCTCCCGGCAGACCTCCAGGGCGCCGTCCATCAGGGCCTGCGGGCCGCAGCAGTAGACGTGCGCGCCCTCGGGGAGCCGGCCGAGGACCTGCCGGAGGTCCATCCGGCCGCGCTCGTCCTTGGGGTGCAGCTCGACGGTGCCGGAGCCGGTGACGGTGCCGGCCTCGGTGCCGCCGTGCGCGGCGAGGGCGGTGAGCTCCTCGCCGAAGGCCATCGACGCGCGGGACCGGCCCGCGTACCAGAGCTGCCAGGGCTTGCCGCGCAGGTGGGCCTCGCGGGCCTGGGTGAGCAGCGGGGTGACGCCGATCCCGCCCGCGAGGAAGACGTACGACGCGGCGTCGGCGAGCGCGAAGTGGTTGCGGGGGCCGCGCACGGTGACGGTGGCGCCGGGGCGCAGCCGCTCGTGCACGAAGGCCGAACCGCCCCGCGAATCGGATGACTTGAGGACGGCGATGCGGTAGGCGCCGGTGTCCGCGGGGTCGCCGCAGAGGCTGTACTGCCGGACCTGGTCGCCGGCGTACAGGTCGATGTGCGCGCCCGCCGCCCAGTCCGGGAGCGGTTTGCCGTCGGGGCTGACCAGCTCGACGGACAGGACGTCGTCGGCCTCCCACGTCATCCGGCGTACCAGCAGGTCGAACGGGTTCTCCTCGGTGGTGCTCATGCTCGTCCTCCTCACCGGCGTCGGGGGCCGGGGTCTCAGGGGCGGGGCCGGGCTGTGCGGGGCCGGGGCACGGGCCCCTCGGAAAGGGGCCCGGATCGCACCCTCCTAGGCCGCGGCCCCGGCGGCGCGGTCGGCCCCGGCGGTGCGGCCGGCGCGGTCGGCGTCGCGGCCGAACTGGATGCTGTTGGCGAAGCTCACGCCGTGGCTCTTGACGTCGATGACGACGCGGTCGCCGTCGGCGATCCGGTAGCCGTCGTGGAAGCTGGCCTCGTCGGCGCCGAGGAGGACGTAGTTGACCATTCCCGGGCGGCGGATCGCCGGGTAGGTGAAGAGGTGGTCCATCATGTCCGCGACCTTGAAGTAGAGGGCGCTCTCGCCGCAGTCGAAGGTGCCCTCCCAGGCGGAGACGCCGTCGCGCTCGATGGTGACGCGGCCGGTGACCGTGGTCGGCGGGGGGCCGAGGAAGACGAAGGGCGAGAGGGAGGTGTCGCTGAGCTTGCAGTACGGGTTCCAGCCCGGGTTCAGCCGGTGCAGGCCGATGTCGCACAGGTCGTTGCCGAAGGTGTAGCCGACGTAGTGCGGGTCGCCGTTGTCGTCGTTGACGTACACGAGGGCGACCTCGGGCTCCTCGATGAGGGCGACGGCCTTCTCCGGGACGACGAGGGCCTCCTCGGGCATCCGGATCCAGGAGCCGAAGCCCTTGAAGAACCAGTTGGGGGCGACGAACTCCGTCTCGTCGGTGGGCTCGTCCTCGTACTTGGACTTGTGGGTCCGCATGAAGCCGCTGAGCAGCGCGTTCCCGGAGCCGGGGAGCAGCGGCGGCAGGAAGCGCAGCTCGGGGTCGTCGGCGGCGACGGTGATCTGCCCGCCCTCGCCGGTGACGGAGGCGATGACGGCCTCGGGGGAGGCGGCGGCGATGAACTCCGCCCGGAGCCGGCCGTCGGCGACCGGGTGGAGCGTCAGCGGCTCGCCGGCCTCCGGCTTCTGGAACCCCGCGTACCGCTGGCCCTTGTACTCGGCTTCGAACAGGATGGAGATCGACATGTCAGGCGGCCCTCCCTGGGCCGGGGCGACGGCTGGGCCGCCGGGGAAGAGGTCCCGGACGCCGGCTTGGGGGGCCGGCGCCCGGAAGCGGGAAAGGGATTCAGACCGGGCTCGGTACGGCGGCGCCCGCCGTGAGGTCCGCCAGGACCTCCTCGACCCGGTCGAGCGAGGCGCGGATCCAGTCGAGCGCCAGCGGGTCCTCGGCGCGCAGGGCCGCCCGGCACCGCTCCTCGGTGTCGCCGTAGAGGCGGCTGGTGGCCACCCGCAGCCGCAGCGACTCCTCCGCCTCGCCGAAGGCGCTCGCGGGCAGCAGCCCCACGCCGTACCGCTCGACGAGCAGGTGGGCCAGCTCGGCGCCGGTGCGCACCCCGTGGGCCTCGGCCAGGTGGGCGCGGAGCGGCTCGAAGTCCGGGTACAGGTAGCAGGTGGCCACGACCGGCTCCAGGACCGCTCCGGCGGCGGCGAACCGCTCGGCCATCGCCCGGGCGACCGTCTCGTGGAGGCGGCGGCTCGCGGCGATGTGCTCCACGATCTCGTCGGGCTCGCCGAAGGCGTACGCGGCGGCCGCCTGGACGGGGGCGGCGGGGCTGGACCAGATCTGGCTGGCCACGCCCACGAGCCGCTCCCGCAGCCGCCGCCCGGTCTCGCCGGCCGGCAGCCGGGCCACGCCGGTCCGCCAGCCGCCGATGGCGAGGTTCTTGGTGAGACCGGTGGTGACGACGGTCCGCTCCGGGGCGAAGACCGCCGGGGAGACGGCGGGCGTCGCCACCGGGTCGTACACGAGGTCGCAGTAGATCTCGTCGGAGACGACGACGAGGTCCAGCTCCCGGGCCGTCTCCGCGAACCGTCGTACGGTCTCGGGGGCGGCGATCGTCCCGGTCGGGTTGTCCGGCAGGGTGACGATGACGGAGCGCGGGTCGTGTCCGGCGGCGCGGGCGGCGGTGACCGTCTCGCGCAGCCGGTCGGGGTCGGGCACCCCGCCCTGGCCCGGCAGGGTCGGGACGGGGAAGTGGCGGACGCCGATGAGACCGGCCTGCGCCGCGTAGCTGACCCAGCTCGGCCGCGGGATGACGACGTCGCCGCCGACCGCGAGGAGCAGGGCGAAGAGCATCGGCTTGCTCCCGGGGCCGCACACGACCTGGTCGGCGGTGGTGGCGAGGCCGCGCCGGCCCCAGTAGCCGGCGGCGGCCTCGCGCAGCTCGGGGCTGCCGGCGACGGGGCCGTACGAGCCGAGGTCCGCGGACTCGGCGAGCCGGGCCCGCAGGCCGGGGTGGACCGGCAGGCCGATCTCGCCGCTGGCCATGGAGAGCACGGACTCGCCGGCCGCGCGGCGGCGGGCGATGGCCTCGTCGGCGGCGAGCGTCGCCGACATGGTGACCTGGTGGGTCTGGGACATGGTGCTCACGCCTCGCCGAACAGCTCGCGCAGGACCTTCTTGCGGACCTTGCCGGTGAGGGTCTTGGGCAGGGCGTCGACGACCTCCAGGCGGTCCGGCAGGAACCGCTCGTCGAGCTCCGTCTCGCGCAGGTAGGCGCGGATCTCGTCGAGGGTCGGGTGCTCGTCGCCGGAGGGGACGACGACCGCCAGGATCGGATCCTCGACCCGGCCGGTGGGGCCGACGAGGGTGGTCTCGAGGACCTTCGAGTGCCGGTTGATCGTCGACTCGATCTCGGCGAGCGGGACGACCATGCCGTCGCGCTTGATGGCGTCGCTCGCCCGGCACAGGATGCGGATGCCGCCGCGGCCGTCGTCGCGGGCCACGTCGCCGGTGTCGAACCAGCCGTCGTCCAGGAGCAGCGCGTCGTACTCGGCGTCCCGCTTGTAGTAGCCCAGCGCCTGGGAGGCGCCGCGCACCCGGAGCCGGCCGACGGGGGCCCGCTCGGTCGGGTTGATGCACTTGTCGATCCGGATCTCCATCGCGTCGATCGGACGGCCGTTGCTGTGCGCGGCCCAGTCCTGGTTGTAGTCGAGCTTGGTGATGGTGACCGGGCCGTTCTCGGACATGCCCCACAGCGAGTACGTGCGGGCGCCGAGCATCTCGCGGAGCTCGTCGACCAGGGGCTGGAGGACCTGCGCCGAGCCGGTGACGACATGCCGCAGGGTGTGCACGTCGCGCGGCTCGACCCGCTGGGACTGGGCGATGTCGGTGAGCGTCGGCGGCGGACCGTAGAGGAGCGTCGCCCCGTACTTCTGTACGAGGTCGAGCAGCACCTCGTTCTTGCGGCGGTCCTGGAAGGCGATCGTGCCGCCGAGCATGACGCTGGCCAGGATGCCCTGGCCGAAGCCGGAGTAGTGGACCAGCGGGGTGGTCACGGCGGCGACCAGGTGCTCGTCGAGGAGGAAGGTGTCGACATAGCCGCGGATGGCCGAGTGGACCGTGTTCTGGCTGTGCAGCACGCCCTTGGACTCGCCGGTGGTGCCGGAGGTGAAGAGCACCACGAACGGGTCGTCGGGGCCGCGCTCGCGGCCGGCGAGGTCGTGGTGCACGTCCTCCCAGACGGTGTCGATGAAGTGGCGGCGGAAGTCGAGGCACCCCTCGGGGGCGGTGCCGTCGACGATCACCACGTGCTCCAGGCCGGGGAGTTCCCGCCGCAGCCGGTTCGCGGTCTCGCCGAGCGGGTTGCCGTCCCAGTCCGACATGGTGACGATCACGCGGGCCTCGGTGAGGGAGAGCCGGTGGCGCAGCGGCTCCTCGGGCGTGGTCGGGTCGATGGGGCAGATGACGGCGCCGACGCGGAGGCACGCGTACAGCAGCGGCACCATCTCCCACCGGTTGGGCAACTGGACGGCGACGAAGTCGCCCGGCCGGACGCCCAGTTCGACCAGGCCGCCGGCGAACCGGTCGGTGAGCTGCTTCAGCTCGATGTAGTCGAGGGTGTCGGTGCGGGCCTCCTTGATGCGGCGGGCGGCGACGGCCAGCTTGTGCGGGCGGAGCCGGGCCTGGCGGCGCAGGTCGTCGAGGAAGGTCTCCTCGCGCCACCAGCCGCGCTGGTAGTAGAGGGCCTCGCGGGCCTCGCGGCCGTCGGGCATGGGGCTGGTGATCTCGATGACCGGCATCGTCTCCCGGGTGAGGACGACTCCGTCGACGACGCGGGGCGCCGGTGCCTCGGGCGCCTCCTTGACCTCGGTGGTCACGAACGGTCCTTCCGGCGGGCGGTGAGCAGGGTCGGCAGGGGGTCGCCCGCGTGCGCCGCGGCGATCTCCAGGAGGTCGCGGGTGTTGCGGCGCACCCGGTCGCCGACCCAGTCGAAGACCCATGCCTTGCGGGCGTCCGCCGACAGGTCGAAGGGGACGACGCGGGTGACGGCCAGGGCGGCCGAGGCGGCCCCGCCGATGTTGGCGATGACGCCGGGGACGAGGACGGTGCCCGAGGCACGGACCTTCTCCTTCGCCTCGCCGCTGGAGCTGAGGTTGCCGCCCTCGACCACCAGGCCGGCCCGCACCCGGTGGGCGTTCTCGGCGTTGATCGCGTGCTTCTGCGCGGCGAGGATCAGCAGGTCGGCGTCCACGTCCAGCCAGGCGTCCCGCTCCTGGGAGACGGTGACGTCCTGGGGCAGCCGGGAGCGGTCGATCTTCCCGAACTCGTCGGTGATCGCGACCAGGTCGGCGACCGGCAGCCGGTCGGCGCTGATCGTGCCCTCGACGTCGGCCACGCCGACGACGACGTGCCCGCGCTCCTCCAGGAAGTGGGCGACCGCGCGGCCCACGGCGCCGAACCCCTGCACCACGACCCGGGCCGGCCCCTGGCGGCCGCTGGCCTCCAGGGCGGTGACGGCGGCGACGCCGACGCCGTGGCCGGTGCAGTCGATCAGCGGCTCGTAGTAGGTGCGCCAGTCGATCGGCATGTCGGGGGCGCCGAGCCGGTAGCGCGGGTCGTATCCGGCCTCGTCGAAGAAGACGGCGCGGTCGGCGGGCGTGACGCCCATGTCGATGCCGAGGTGGATGCCGCCGTGCAGCAGCGGCTTGACGGTGCGGCCGAAGGTGCGGAAGGTCTCCTCGCGGTCGCCGCCGTCGGAGACGATGCCGGCCTTGGCGCCGCCGATGGGCAGGCCGGCCAGGGTGAACTTGTGCGTCATGTCCCGGGCGAGACCGGCCACTTCCTCCTGGGTGACACCAGGGGTCATACGGGTGCCCCCCATGGCCAGGCCGTCGTGGAGCGAGTCGACGACGACCCAGCCCTTGAGGGACCCGCGGCTGCCGTTCAGCGAGACGACGAAAGCCGGATCTTGGGGTTCGTCCGTGAGGGGATTGCCGTTCAGGGAACTCATGACCGAGGACCTCTTAATCGATTCGATAGGGCGTCTGTCTGGACTGGAGCGATGTCGGGGACGTGCCGCGGGGCCGGGCGCGGGGGATGTCGGACGGCCCCGCGGCACGTGTCTCAGGGGGTGGTGATCAGTCGGCGGGACCGGTCACCGGTACGTCTCCGCGAAGCCGCGCAGGATCTCCATGCCGTCGCTGCGGAACTCCAGGTGGGCCTGGGCGCCGTAGATGCGGCCGTCGTCGGAGCGCAGGAACTCGACGGGGGCGTGCTCGGAGCGGCCGATGGACCGGAAGCCGGCCGGCGCCGCCTGGAGGTAGAGGGTGTGGCGGTGGAAGACGGTCACGGTCGGCTTGACGTAGGAGAAGACCGGCTCCTCCTTGTCGACCTGCACCTCGTAGCCGCCGACGCGCTGGGTGCCCTCCTCGAGCTCCCCGCCGTTGGCGACCGCGATGATCTGCATGCCGCCGCAGATGCCGAAGACGGGCACCTTCGCGTTCATCACCAGGTCGATCAGCGGCTTGTAGAAGTCGCCGTCGAAGGCACGGACCTTGGTGCCGCTCAGGACGACGGCCTGGTACCTGGCGTCCAGGCGGGCGGGGACCGAGGCGGCGTTCACCACGTCGGTCTCGGAGCCCAGGTCCTCGAAGCGCTTGCGCAACTGCGGCAGGGAGAGCGTTCCGTTGTTGACTACGAGAACCCGGGAAGTCGCCACGAGTTCTGCTCCTCTCGGTCGTCGGGGATCACGAGCTCGTGATGACGGTTCCGGTCTGCTCGGCGAGCAGCCGGCTCACCGGCGCGCTGCCGATGACGACCCGCTGCACGCCGCGGTCCAGGGCCTCGCCGGCCGCGCGCAGCTTCTTGCGCATGCCGCCGGTGGCGCCGCGGTCGCGGAAGTCGGCGGCGGCGCCGGCGCTGATCCGGCGGACCGGCTCGCCGTCGATCAGCAGGTGCTCCACGTCGGTGACGAGGGTCAGCGCGGTGGCGGCCGAGGCGCCGGCGATGGCCGCCGCGGCCCGGTCGGCGTCGGTGTTGACCTCCTGCCCGGCCGCGTTGCGGGCGAGCGGGGTGACGAGGTAGCAGTGGCCGGGCCGCAGGTTCGCCAGCCGGGCCGGGGTCACCTCGGTGATGGGGCCGACCAGGTTCTCCAGCTCGACGAGCTGCTTGCCCTGCCACCACCAGCGCTCGCCCTGGCCGGCCCGGACCAGGCCGTCGCTGCCGATGACCCGCTCGACGGTGATGCCGCGCCGGGTCAGCCGCTCGGTGACGATCCGGCCGACGTCGGCGCTGACCGTCTTGATGTCGGCGATCACCTCGGGCGTCGTCCAGCGGGACTGGTTGCCGTAGCGGTCGCGGAGGATCGCGGACGGCTCCGTGTAGCGGGGGTTGAGCTCGCGCAGCGGCTTGGACCAGCCGTGCACGAGGACCAGCGGGTTCTCCCGGCCGTGCTCGGCCAGGTCGTCCCACCAGCCCTCGGACATGTCGTCCAGGCAGCTTCCGCCGAGCTTGACGACGGTGGGGGTGTACGTGAGCGCGGTGTACGGGGTCTCCGCGGCCAGGGTCTCGGTCATGCCGGCATCACCGGCTCCGCCGTCAGACCCGTCTCCTCGGCCAGGCCGAACCGCAGGTTCAGCGCCTGCACGCCCTGCCCGGCCGCGCCCTTGACCATGTTGTCGAGGGCCGACAGGACCACGATCCGGCCGCCCTCGGGGTCGTGCAGGGCGGTCACGTCGCAGTAGTTGGAGCCGAGGACCGCCTGCGGGTCCGGCACCGGGATCAGGGTCTCGGTGTTGCGGCGGACCCGGACGAACCGCTTGTTCTTGTAGAAGCGGAGGTAGGCGCGCTGGAGTTCGCGGGCGTCGACCTCGTCGTCGGTGAGCACGTAGGAGCTGGCGAGCAGCCCGCGGACGTGCGAGACGCCGTACGCCGACATCGACAGGGAGCCGATCGTGCCGGGCTTGGCCCGCTCGAAGAAGTCGCGCACCTCCGCCGCGTGCCGGTGCCCGGTCGGGGCGTACGGGGCGATGGCGCCGTTGCGCAGCGGGTGGAGGTCCGCGGTGCGCAGCGACAGACCGCCGCCGCTGGACCCGCTCTTGCCGTCGATCATGACGGTCTTGAGGTCCAGGCCGAGCCCGAGCGTGAGCGGGGCCAGGCCGAGGGTGATGGCGGTGGCGTAGCAGCCGGGGAGCGAGATCAGCGAGGCGTCGGCGAGCTGGTCGCCGACGAGCTCCGGGACGCCGTAGACGAAGCGGTCGGCCAGCTCGACCGTCCGCTCGACGGAGGGGTACCAGCGCTCGTGCAGCTCCGGGGTGCGGATGCGGAAGGCGCCGCTCAGGTCGATGACACAGGGCACCTGGTCGGCCAGGCGCGCGGCGAGCGCGGCCGACACCGGGGCGGGCGTGGCCAGGAAGACGACGTCGCAGCGGTCCGACAGGTCGGTGTCGGCGGTGGACTCGACGGTCAGGCCCAGGTCCAGGCGCAGGCCCGGGTGGAGCTCGGAGGGGCGCCTGCCGACGTTGGACGAGCCGCCGAGGAAGGTCAGTTCCAGCTCGGGATGCTGGATGATCAGGCGGATCAGTTCACCGCCGGCGAGCCCGGAGGCGCCGACGATTCCGACACGGATCATGCGAGGATCTCCTGCAGGTAGCGGCTGACGGCGGACGGGATGTCCACGCCGGTCGCCGAGGTGATCGCCCGGAACGCCGGGGCGTGGTTGACTTCGTTGACGACGTAGCCGTCGGCCGTCTTGAACAGGTCGATGCCGTAGACGCCCTCGCCGAGTTCGTTCACCACGCCGTCGACGATCTTCTGGACCTCGGGGTCGTGGTCCATGGCCTGGTGGCGGTTGCCGAGGGCCGCGTTGCTGCGCCAGTCCTCGCCGGCGCTGGCGAACTCGGCGGCGGCGACCAGCTCGCGGCCGACGACGAAGCAGCGCACGGAGCTGCCCCCGTCGAGGAACGGCTCGACCAGGGAAGCCTGTTCGAAGCCGTGGCCGAGGTCCTCGATGTAGTCGTAGACGGACTGTGCGGTGTCCGCGTCGCGGATCAGGGTGACCCGCTTGCCCATGCCGCCGAAGACGGGCTTCAGCACCAGGGGCAGCGGAAGCTCCTTCAGCGTCTTCTCGAAGTCCTTGCGGGACAGGACGAGGCGGTAGTCCGCGACGGGGATGCCGGCCGTGCGCAGCAGGGTGCGCAGGGCCAGCTTGTTCTCGCATGCCTGGATGGCGTGGGCCGTGTTGAGGGTCCTGATCCCGGACGCCTCGGCCTGGACGGCCAGGAGGCCGCCGCGCGTGTAGCTCCGGCTGCGGATGAGGACCACGTCGTATCCGCTGAGGGAGGACTCCTCGGCGCCCAGCGCCAGGGACTCGTCGTTGACCCACTCGATGCGGTGCCCGAAGGCGGGGGCGGTCTCGATCAGCCGGCGTTCCTCCCAGCCGATCCGGTCCGCGACGATGGCGATACTGCTGCCGCTCATTGAGGGACTCCTAATCCGGTGCCGGCTCACTGGCCCCAGTCGCGCAGCGTCACTTCGATCATGGCGAGGGAGAGGGTGCCGTCGGCCTCGACGTTCTCGACGCGCAGCGTGAGCATGCACTCGGGGCAGACGAGGGTTTCGCCCTGCACCATCGGCGGGGTGGAGAGGTCGGTCTCGCACTCGGGGCAGACGGCGCTGATGAGCGAGGTGGACATGGATGACTCCATTCGGTGGTGAGAGGTGGTGGGGGGAGGGGCTCGGAGGGGGCCGGGCTCAGAGCGACCGGAAGTCGACGGCGGCCTTGCGGATGCCGTCCCGGTCGAGCAGCCCGGCGCCGGACGCCTCCTGGCGCGCGGTGAGCCACGCGGTGAAGGCGGCGGTGTCGAGGTCCTCGGCCTCCTCGGCCAGCGCCCAGTCGACGAGGGGCGTGGTGAGACGGCTGCGGACGCGCAGCTCGCGGCTGTTGCCGACGAGCTCGGGCGGCAGCGTCTCGTACGCCTCGGGGTGGGTGAGCTGGCCGGGCAGCTCGTACGCGAAGGCGTGCGGCGTGGTGGGCCCGGACTGGAACGCCTCGCCCAGGCCGGCGCCCTTCAGCGCCACCTCGGACAGCTCGGTGAGGTGGGTGAGGTCGAAGCGGGTGTCGCCGTGGATGATCCGCAGCGAGGTCAGCAGCTCGGCCAGCGGCGCGTTGCCGCCGCGCTCGCCGATGCCGCCGACGGTGGTGGAGATCCACCGGGCGCCGGCCCGGACCGCGGCCAGCGAGTTGGCCACCGCCATGCCCAGCATGTTGTGCGAGTGGATCTCGATCTCGGAGCCGTCGATCGCGGTCAGGTCCGCGATCTTCTCCTCCATCTGCCACGGCGAGAGGTACGCGACGGTCTCCGCGAGCCGGAACCGGTCGGCCCCGGCGTCGAAGCCGGCCTCCACGTACGGGACGAGCCGCTCCTTGGGGGTGCGGGCGCCGTCCTCACCGCTGAAGGTGACGTGGAAGCCGCGCTCCTTGGCCCCCTCGATCGCGGCGCGGGCCACGTTGATCAGGTACTTGGCGCTCGGCGAGGCGAGCTTGAGCGCGGCGTGCTCCTGCGAGGTGGGGATGGAGAACATGACGTTCCGCACGCCCAGACGCAGCGCCTCGTCGAGTGCCTCCTCCACCTGCCGGCGGTCACGGACCACGACCAGGGTGAGGCTGCGCTCGGGGCCGACCGTCTCGTGCGTGGCGAGGACCAGGTCGGCGTCCTTCGAGGTGGGCCCGGAGACCATGCCGACCTCGACGAGGGACACGCCGGTCCTCACCAGCAGGTCCGCGATGACCGAGGCGTCCTGGGGACGGAATTCGACACCGGCCATGTGGGCCGAGTCCCGCAGGGTCGCGTCGGATATGTGGGGCAGCACCTCCGGGACACTGCCACCGTTCTGTGATACCGCCATTGCCTTTACTCCTTGGTCGAGGCCGTTGGAATGCGGCTGGTGCTGACATCAAGAATCATCCGACGGCGGAGGGAGGGGCAAGGAAATCCATGTCAGGCTTCCTCGACTTTTCTCAGGGGATGTGAGGGCTGTCAAGGAATGCAAACCGGGCGTGAACCCGGGTGCGGATCAGGTCAATTGAGAGCCGGTCGGCGCGGGACGGGAAGTTTTCGCCGGTGCGGAGCATTCCATCGGGGCAAGCAGCAGGAAAATCCCCAGGAAATCGTTCCAGGAGACGGGAATTTCATGATGGACCTTCGCGCGACCCCGCGTCTCGGCGTCGTCGTCCCGCCGGAGAACCCCACGGCGGAGCCGGAGTTCAACCGGCTGGTCGGCGAGCGCATGAACGTGTACACGAGCCGCTTCCCGGTGACGCCCGGCAAGGGGCTCCTCGAGATGCTGGAGGCGTGGAACGAGGCGCTGCCCGACACCCTGGCGGGCTTCGGCGCCATGGGCCTGGACGCCGCCGTCGTGGCCTGCAGCGCCTCCCACTATCTGCTCGGGCCCGAGGGCGACCGGGCCTTCTGCGAGGAGCTCGGCGAGCGGGCCGGCTGTCCCGTGCGCTCCTCGACCCAGGCCATCCTGACCGCCTGCGCGTGGCTCGGCGTGGAGCGGCTGACGCTGGTCTCCCCGTACGAGCCGTGGCTGACCGAGACCTCCGTCGGCTTCTGGCGCGCGGCCGGGCTCACGGTGGACGAGGCGGTTCTCGTCCCGGCCCGGGCGGGCCACTTCGACCCGTACGAGGTGACGACCGAGGCGATACTGGAGCGGGTCCGCGGGGCCGGGCTCGCCGACGACACCGCGCTCCTCTTCACCGGCACCGGCATGGGCACCCTCGCCGCCCTGGCGGAGCTGGGCCGGGACAGCGACCGGGTGCTGCTGACCTCGAACCTGGTCAGTGCCTGGTGGGCGCTGCGCACGGCCGGCGCCGACGCGAGCGGGGCCGGCGCCCACCCGCTGCTCGCCCGGCTGGAGCGGCAGACGGCCGCGGTGGCGGCCTGATCCGGGGCCGGCGCCGGCGTACGGCGCGGTGCCGGCGTACGAGAAGGGCGCGGCCGGTCGTCGGAACCGTCCGCGCCCTCGTCGCCGTCGCCGCGGCCGTGACCGGTCAGGCCCCCACGGGGTGCCGCTGGGCCGTGCCGATCTTGTAGCCGACGCCGCGGACCGTGACGATCCACCTGCTGGAGCCGAGCTTGGCGCGGAGGCTGCTGACATGGGTGTCGATGGTGCGGCTGGACGCCGCGCGGTCGGTCTCCCATACCTTCGCCATCAGTTCCTTCCGGGACACGACCCGCTCCGGGGTGGAGGCCAGAACGTACAGGAGTTCGAATTCCTTCGATGTCATGGCCACCAGCCGGCCGCCGAGACGCACCTCCCGTGACCGCCCGTCGATGTGCAGCGGCCGCAGCGAGATCGACTGAGGAGCGTCGGCGCCCTGCGGATTCACCCGGCGCAGCACCGCCCCGATCCGTGCGATGACCTCACGGGATCCGCAGGTCTTCACCACGCAGTCGTCCGCCCCGGCCTGAAGGGCGAGCACCCGGTCCAATTCCGTGTCCCGACGGCTGAAGGCGATGACCGGAGTGTCACCGGCGGCTCTTATCGCCCGGCACACCTCCAGGCCGTCCATATCCGGAAGTTCGAGATCGAGCAGCACGATGTCGGCCTGCGGCAGATGCCTCAGGGCGCCCGATCCGGTGCCCACCCCCTTCGCCTGATATCCCTGGCGTCGCAGATTCTGGACGGTGGACTCGATCGATTCCGAATCCTCCACCACGAGTGCATTCACCATCTGGCTGTCAACTCCTTTGGTCTGGCTGAGAAATATCGGTCCCGAGAATCGCAGGCATTCTGCGGCGGTCTTGTGCCGAACGCACCCGCGTGAAGGAGCCGGTCGTAGACGTGAGCGGCGGATACCAGGGTCATGTGGTGGTGCCAGCCGGGAAAGGAGCGGCCCTCGAAGTCGAGGAGCCCGTAGTCCCGTTCGAGCAGGGACACCGTCTGGCAGGTCCCGGCCCGGGCCTGGGCGAGGGTCGTGAGCTGCTCCACCCGCCGCCCGGTCAGGCTGGTGATCCACACCCGGGGGGCGCGGGTCTCCGCCGGGTGCCACTCGGTGAAGAGCCGGTAGGTCCGGCAGGATCCGGGCAGCCGCACCAGCTCGGAGACCACCCGCAACTGCCGGCCCCGGCCGCCCGGCGCGGCCAGGGTCACCGCGCGCGGCGGCAGGACGTGGTGGTGCTGGAGGAACTGCCGGGCGCCGAGCGGGCCGAGCGGCGCGCTGGCGGCGCCGGGGACGGTCCGGGAGACGCGCGGGTCGGCGGGGAGCACCGGCAGTGCGCCGGGCACCGCCACCACGAAGTCGAGGCCGCGCCGTTCGAGGCCCGCGAGGAGCCGGCCGGCGTCGAGGTGCTCGCTCAGGTCGGCCACCACCGGCACCTGGGCCGTCAGCCGGCGGGGCAGGGCGTCCGCGACCGAGTCGACCAGGTCGAGGACGTGCTCCCACACCGGCCGGTGCCGGGCCGCGTCGGGGACCCGGGCGCGCTCGCGCAGCTCCGCGTCCTCGCCCCACTGCTCCGGCAGCAGCAGCCGCCAGTCCACCGGCAGGTCCTCCTCGCCGGTGGTGAGGAAGGCCCCGAGTCCGACCTGGCAGCTTATGGTGCGCCCGGCGGCGGGGACGAAGCGGCGGTGCACCCCGCAGGTGTGCTCGCCCCGCTTGGGCAGGACGACGGTGCCGACGGTCAGCGCCCGTAACGGGAAGTGGTCCCCCGTCAGCCGGATCAGCTCCTGCCGGGCCGGCATCCAGTCCCAGGGGCTGGCGCTGATGAACTGGTGCAGCGACTGGGAGGCGGTGGCCGGGGCGGCGGAGACCGCGGCGGCGAGCCGGCGGATGGACTTCCGGCCCGGCGTGATCAGCAGTCCTTGCAGGTAGAGCTGGGCCCAGCGGCGCTGATCCGCCCTGGGCAGATGGGCGAAGACCGAGTCCGCGAAGTGCAGGACCCGTGTGTCGTGGCCCGGTTCGGCTGCTCCGGCCAAGCGGTGGTCCGCCATGCTGCGTTCCCCTCCCCCGTCATGCGACCCCCATATAATAACGAACATCCTCTATTTTTTGCGAGGGGGAGGAGGGGTGCCTCCGCGACTTCGCCAAGTCGAACAGGGGTGCGCCCCGCCGGAGCTGTACGGCCCCGGCGCGGCGCCGCCCCCGGCTAGGCGCCCGTGCCCGCCCGCTTGGCGGGGAAGCCGTGCGTGCGCGCCCCGACCACCACGGCCAGGACCGGCACGATCAGGATCAGGACGCTCCACGGGAAGGACCCGGAGCCGAACAGGTCGAGCAGCAGCCCGCCGACCAGTCCGCCGCCGGCCATGGCCACGTTCCACAGCGTCACGAGCATCGCCTGGGCCGCGTCGGCGGCCTCCTCGCCGCCCGCGTCACCCGCGGCCGTCTGGAGCAGGGTCGGCACACCGCCCCAGCCGAGGCCCCACAGCGTCACCGCCGCGTAGATGACGACGGTGTTGCCCGAGAGGACGGCGAGCGCGGCGGCCGCCAGTCCCATCAGCAGCACGCTGACGATCGTCAGCACCCGCAGCCGGCGGTTGATCAGGGCGCCGACCGCCCAGATGCTCAGCAGGGACGCGGCGCCGAAGACGAGCAGCACCAGGTCGATCGAGTCGCCCAGGCCGACCTGGTCGAGGAAGATCGAGATGAAGGTGTAGAGGATGGTGTGCGCGAGCACGAGGACGAGCGTCACGAAGAGCACGGGCGTCACACCGGGCACCTTCAGCGCGCTCAGCATCGGCGCCCCCTTCCCCTCCGGCTTCTGCCCGGGGTAGTCCGGCACGGCCGCGGCGATCCAGCCGAGCAGGATCACCGTGAGTCCGGTCATGGTCAGGAAGGCCACCTGCCAGCTCACGGCCTTGCCGAGGAAGGTGCCGGCCGGGACGCCGAGCGAGAGCGCGACCGGGATGCCGGCCATGGCGATCGCGATCGCCTTGCCCTGGAGGCGCGGCGGCGCCATGCGGCGCGCGTAGCCGGCGAGCAGGGCCCAGGCGAGACCCGCGGCGACACCGGCGACGAACCGGGCCCCCATGGTCAGCAGGTACGAGGTGGAGATCGCGGTCACCGTGTTGGCGACGGCGAAGCCGGCCATCGCGGTGAGCAGCAGCCGCTTGCGCCGCCAGGCGGTGGTGGCCGCGGTCAGCGGGATCGCGGTCAGCGCGGTGCCGATCGCGTAGATGGTGACGGTCTGCCCGGCCGCCGACTCGCTGACGGCGAGGTCGGAACTCATCGAGGGCAGTAGCCCGGCCGGCAGGGTCTCGGTGAGGCTGGTGATGAAGACCGCCGTCGCGAGGGCCAGCAGGGCGAGCAGCGGCAGCCGTTGCGGCTCGGCCTCCTCCGTCCGCACGTCGGTGGGCGCGTATGTGGTCATGGGATATCAGCTCGCATCTCGGCCCGTCCGGGCCCGGGTGTCGTGGGGTGAGGGGTGGGCTTCGGCCCCGACGGCGGAAGCGGACTCCGCCCGGTAGCCGAACTGTCCGTCCAGGAGCGACCGCAGACGTCTGCGGCCGCGGTGCAGACGGGAGTTGACGGTGCCGCAGGGGACGCCGACGAGCGAGGCGATCTCCTCGTACGGCAGCCCCTCGACATCGGCGAGGTAGACGACGGTCCGGAAGTCGCAGGGGATCGACCTCAGTGCCTCGCTGATCACCGGATCCGGCACCCGGGCCATCACCTGGGCCTCGACCGAGGGCAGGCCCTCGGCCGTGTGCGAGGCCGCGCGGGCGAGCTGCCGGTCCTCGATGTCCGAGCTGGTCGCGTACGTCTGCTCCACCCGCCGTTTCCGACAGGCCGTCAGATGGACGTTGGTCAGGATCCGGTGGAGCCAGGCCCGCAGATTGGTGCCGGGCCGGAACTGGTGGAAGCCGCGGTACGCCCGGGCGTACGTCTCCTGCACCAGGTCCTCCGCGTCCGCGGGGTTCCCGGTGAGCCGCATGGCCTGCGCGTACAACTGGGGACGGTAGCCGACGGCATCCCGCGCGAAGCGGGCCGTCCGCTGCTCGTCCGTCTCGAGGGCGGGGGCGGGGGTGGTGTCCGTCATGGCCGGGAGCATTACATAGAAAACGTTCGGTTTTCTTTTCGGGCCGGGGGATCCGCGACGACCTTGGCAACTTCCCGAGAGCCGTGTGAGGTTGGCCCCGTACAGGGGCCCGGACGCGGGTCCGGCCCGCCGCGCCGGAGGGCGCGACGGGCCGGAGGCCGGGCGGGTCAGAGGGCGGTGGCGTCCGCCATCTCGGCGACGGCCGAGAAAGCGGATGCGTCGCCCTGGAGGCAGTCCACGCGCAGCCGGTGGCGGCCGGGAGCGGACTCCCCCGGGAGCGCCTCGGCCTCGATCCGGCAGGGGGCGTCGAACTCCACGTACCGGTGGAAGCGCACGTCCATGGAGAGCGGCAGCGCCGGCCCGCGGGACGGGTTCAGGGCGTGGGACGCCTGCCGTACGGACTCCAGGAGGACCATGCCCGGTACGTGGTCGACGGGGTGGTCGAAGAGGACCGGGTGCGCGGTGTTCACCCGCAGTCGCCAGCGGCCGATCTCCCCGGACGGGGAGAGCACCACGTCGTGGTCCCGGATGCGGCCGACCAGGCCCGGCGGGAGCGGTGACGACGGCGCGGGCGCGCCGAGGAACATCCCGGCCGCGTCGCCGCGGCCCGCCCGCAACCTGTGGTAGACCTCGGGGGAGTGACAGCCGAACTCGGTCTCGACCGCGGCGAACGGCACTCCGTCGCGGACGACGTCGATGCGCATCCTGATCGAGGCGGGCAGGGAGCGGCGGTAGCGGACGTCGAAGCACGAGACGCGCAGCTCGAGCTCGGCCGGCGTGCCCGTGATGCGCAGGCCCGCCGGGTCGACCTCGTACCGCAGGTCGCGCCAGCTCAACTGATAGCCGAAGGGCATGTCGTACGCGGCGTGGGCGAGGAGCGGGAAGGTCTGCCGGGCCGTCTCGCACAGCATCAGGGGGTCGTACATCCCGTACTCGGAGACGTAGAAGCAGTGGTCACGCGGCCACTGCGCGCTGACGGTGAAGGAGTCGGGGCCGTTCCTGTGCCAGCCCGTCAGGAAGACCTCGGAGAGCGCCGCCCGGTGGACGTACTCCCGGGGGACCGTGGTGGTGAGCGGGGTACGTAAAACCTCGGAGCGTTCCTTCGTGAGCATGCTTCTCCCCCTGCATACATGTGGAGCCCGCGGGGATCTACCGATCGCACGGGCTTGCCTGTAAAATAAGGGCGTTCGTTTTTTTTGTCGAGGGGATAGCGCGGATCCATGGACGAGCCGAAGCAGGAACGGGCGGTGAAGACGCGGGACGGCATCCTCCACGCGGCCGCCGAGGTGTTCGACGAGTGCGGCTTCAGCGGAGCCAGCATCAGCAAGATCATGAGCC
This sequence comes from Streptomyces sp. NPDC006339, assembly GCF_040612775.1. Taxonomy (NCBI): domain Bacteria; kingdom Bacillati; phylum Actinomycetota; class Actinomycetes; order Kitasatosporales; family Streptomycetaceae; genus Streptomyces; species Streptomyces sp. NPDC006339. Next base: position 3,893 of record NZ_JBEXQW010000075.1, on the reverse strand, counting down.
GGGCCGGGGTGACCCAGGGCGGCATGTACTTCCACTTCAAGTCGAAGCGGGGCCTCGCCATGGCCGTCATGGCGAGCCAGCAGGACTTCGTGGATCCCCCCAAGCGCTCCGAGGGCCTCCAGGCCCTGATCGACCTCACCTTCCACCTGGCCCGCGAGCTCCAGCGGAACGTGCTGTTCCGGGCGAGCGTGCGACTCGCGGTGGAGCAGGGCGAGTTCGGCGTCCGGAGCGACACGGCCTACCAGGAGTGGGTGGACCACTTCCTGAAGCACCTGCGCGTGGCGCGCGAGCGGGGCGAGCTCCTGCCGGACGTCGACGAGACCGAGTTCGCCATGACCCTCGTGGGCGCCTACACCGGCACCCAGCTCTACTCGAACATCGCCAGCGAGCGGAAGGACCTTCCGCAGCGCGTCTCCCTGCTGTGGCGGTTCACGCTGCCGGCCGTCGCGACCCCCGAGACCCGCGAGCGGCTCCGCATCCGCCCGGGCAAGGGCGGCCTGCCCGCCTGACGGCGGCGCACGGCGCCCGACGCCGACTGCCGCGGCGGCGGATCGGCCCGCCCCGGGCCGGGCGCCCCGGCTGCCGGCGCGCCCTCCTGCCCCGCTCCGGCGTCCCCCCGGCTCTCCGGCCTTCCCGGCCTCTCGGCCCGCCCGGCCTCTCAGCCTTCTTCGGTCCGCCGGGCGTGCGGGGCGGTGCGTGCCTCGCCGGCATCGCCCGTCGCGGAGACCCCGGCGAGGGCCAGCCGCCAGACCCGGTTCAGCTCGTCGGCGGGGCCCTCCCGATCCCTTTCCGCGCCCAGCCGGTCGCGCACCGAGCGCTCCGCCCCGCCGGCCAGATACTCCACCAGGGTCGTCACGTCCTCCGGCGGCGCGCCGTCACGGAGCTGGCCCGCCCGGTGGGCCTCGTCGAGCAGATCGCGGACCGTCGGCAGCCAGACGCCCGACCAAGAGGCGCTCTCCGGGAGCTCCCGGGCGAGCCGGACGCTCGCCCGCACCAGGACCTCGCGCTCCATCAGCCGCGCCAGCTCGACGGTGAAGTCGACCACCGCGCGCAGCGCCGAGGTCCGCTCCGCCGTCACCCGCTTCAGCGCGGCCCGCGTGACCGCGCGCCCTTCCTCCCGTACGGCTTCGGCCAGATCGGCCTTGGAGGCGAAATGGAAGGTGACCGCCCCGATGGACACGCCCGCGGCCTTGCTGATGCGGGACAGCGACGTACCCGCGTATCCGTCGCGGTCGAACTCCACCGCGGCCGACCGAACGAGTCCCGCGCGGGTGCGTACGGCCCTCTCCTGTTTCACCATGCTGACTCCGAATGGGCTCCTGGAGAGTGCATCCTCGGCGGACCCCGCAAGGGTTGGCAACGCCGAGTTGGTCAAGATGCAACGCGATTTTCCCCGCGCCCTCACGGGGGGGACGATTCCGGCCACCCCGGGAGGAGCGACGACATCCAGAAAGCGAACGTTCGCTATTCTTTGCGCATGGTCACCCTCCCGTCCGACGACACCGTCTCCCGCTTCACCGAGCGGGTCTTCGACCCGCTGGCGCGGGCCGACCAGCGCGCCTGGGCATGGAGATACCTGCGGGCCCTGCTGAGCACCCCCGGCAAGAAGTCCGCCCGCCGGCTCGCCGCCAGCGTCTCGGCCTCGCCGACGGCGGCCCAGGCCCTGCACCAGTTCGTCAACGTCAGCCCCTGGGACTGGACCCCGGTGCGCGAGGAGCTGGTCCGCTGGACCGAGCGACGGCTCGCCCCGCAGGCATGGGTCGTCGACCTGGCGGTGCTGCCGAAGCGCGGGGAGCACTCCTGCGGGGTGCACCGCCGCTTCGTCGCCGCCGCCGGACGGGTCGTCACCTGCCAGGTCGGCGTGGGCGCCTTCCTCGCCACGGAGACCGACGCGGTCCCCGTCGACTGGCGCCTCCAACTGCCCGGCGCCTGGGGGAAGGACCCGCACCGCCGCCGGCGCGCCCGGATCCCCGACGACGTGCGCTTCCGGCCGCCCGAGCGGCACGCCCTCGAACTCGTCGACGCCCTGGCCGCGGTGAGCCGCGCCGTCCCCGTCCCGGTCGTCGCCCACCTGGGCGCGACCCCCCGGGCGGGCTCCCTCGCGCGGGGGCTCGCGGCCCGGGGCCGGGACTTCGTGCTGGCCGTCCCCGACGAACTGCGCGTCCGGGCCGCCCGGTCACCCGGCCATCTGCCCTGCCCCCGGGGCGAGGAGTGCGGGCCGGTGTACACGGCCCGGGGCGTGCTGGACCAGGGCCCGGACCCGCTCCGTACCGAGGAGGCGGTCGGCCCGGTCGGCCGCGAGCACCGCGCCGCGGTCGCGACGGCCCTCGTCCACCCCGTCGACCGACTCTCGGCGGGCACCCCGCACCGCGCCTACCGCCTCTTCACGGTCCGCCCCGAGGAGGGCCGGCCCGCGTCGCAGCTCTGGCTCACCAACATGACCCACGCCCGCACCGAGAACCTTCTCGCCCTCACCCGCCTCCTCGCCCTCAGCCGGCAGGCCACCCGCCGCCTGGAGGACGAGCTGGGGCTCCTCGACTTCGAGGGCCGCTCGTACCCCGGCTGGCACCACCACATGACCCTGGTCTCCGCCGCCTACGCCCTCCACCGCCTCCACCACCGGCCCTGCCTCGCCGTCGGGGCGTGACGGAGGTACGGGTACGGGCGGGGGCGCGTCGGCTCCGCCGTGCGGTACGCCGCACTCTTTCAGCGGGCGGTGAGGGCGCTCCGGTACCAGGCGGCCGCCGCGTCGAGACGGGCGAGCGGCCCGGGTCCCGGTGGGCACGACGCGAGGCGCCAGACGGCGGCGCTGTCGTACCAGTGGTCCAGCGCGAAGAGCGCGAACTGGCGCTCGTTCAGGCCGCACTCCGACGCGCGCAACAGGCGCCGGCACTCCTCCCAGGGCAGGTCGCCCGCCACCGCCGGGAGTACGCCGCCGGCGGCCAGCGAGGCCAGGAGGTCGCCGCTGCGGACGGGCTCGGGGTGGCTCGCGTGCCAGACGGTCCCGCCGGCGGGCTCGGGGGCATGCGCGAGGCGGGTGACGAGCCGGGCCAGATCGGTCACGTCGACGAGGGAGAGCAGCCCGCGACCGCCCTCCCACAGGGCCGGTGCCACCTCGACGAGTCGGGCCAGGGCGGGTACCGCCCAACGGTCGCCGACGCCCGTCACCAGACCGGGCCGAAGCACCACCGCTCCGGCCGCCAGCGCGTGCTCCTCGGCGGCGAGGCGGGTGCGGCTGGCCGCCGACGTGGGGGCGGGGGCCACCTCGTTCACCGCGATCCCCCGGTGCGGGCCGGGGCCGTAGACCGCGGAGGTGGACAGGTGGACGAACCGCCCGACGCCCGCGCGTACGGCCTCCTCGGCCAGGGCCGCGGTTCCCCCGACGTTGACCCGGGCGCACTGCGCCTCGTCGGGGCCGAGGGAAGCGGCCAGGTGCAGCAGCACGTCCACGTCACGGCAGGCGCCGCCCAGCGTGCCGGGCTCCGAGAGGTCCGCCGCGATCCATTCGTCGGTGAGCGCGGCGGTCTCGTCCGGCAGCCGGCGCCCCAGCACACGGACGACGTACCGCTCGTGGTGCGGCAACGCGTCACGGTCGCGCGCCAGCGCGGCCAGTACCGCCGAGCCGATGAAGCCCGTGGCGCCCGTCAGCGCGACGCGTCTCGGTCTCATGGGGGCGCCCCGATCTCTCAGAAAAAAACGAACGACCTTATTTTACGGTCTCCTTCGGAACGACAGGCGAAAACGACGAAAGCGCCCCACCGTGAGGTGGGGCGCTGCGGGGCCGCTCAGTGGTCGTACTCAGTAGCGGTAGTGGTCGGGCTTGTAGGGGCCGTCGATGGGGACGCCGATGTAGGCGGCTTGTTCGGGGCGGAGGGTGGTGAGTTTGACGCCGA
>NZ_JBEXQW010000074.1:0-28119 GCF_040612775.1 Streptomyces sp. NPDC006339 | reverse complement strand
CGTTCGTCGCGTCCGCCGCCGTCTCCCACGCGGACGGCTTGTTGGCCTGGACGACGGCGTAGCCGACGCCGCCGGCGACGGCCCGCGCACCGCCCCTCGGGGCCCCTCCTGTCCAGGGGCCGGTCAGGCCGCGACGGTGACCTCCGCCCCGGCCTCGGTCCGCCCGCCGCCCCCGGCCTCCTCGGAGACCGGCCGGCGCGTGCTCTTGAGCAGGACGACCAGCGCGGCGCTCACCACCGTGCCGACGACGATCGCCAGCAGGTACAGCAGCGGGTTGCCGATCAGCGGGATCACGAAGACACCGCCGTGCGGGGCGCGCAGCGTGCACTCGAAGGCCATCGACAGCGCGCCGGTGACCGCGCCGCCCGCCATCGCGGCCGGGATGACCCGCAGCGGGTCGGCCGCGGCGAAGGGGATCGCGCCCTCCGAGATGAAGGAGGCGCCCAGCACCCAGGCCGCCTTGCCGTTCTCGCGCTCGGTCCGGGTGAAGAGCCGGCCCCGTACGGCCGTGGCGAGCGCCATCGCGAGCGGCGGCACCATGCCGGCGGCCATCACCGCGGCCATGACCTTGAGCGAGCCCTCGTTGGGATGGGCGAGGCCGCCGACGGCGAAGGCGTAGGCGACCTTGTTCACCGGGCCGCCGAGGTCGAAGCACATCATCAGGCCGAGGACGACTCCGAGGACCACCGCGTTGGCGCCCGAGAGGCCCGAGAGCCAGTCGGTCAGCGCCTTCTGGAGGCTCGCGATCGGCTTGCCGATCACCAGGAACATCAGGAAGCCGACCACGATCGAGGAGAGCAGAGGGATCACGACCACCGGCATGATGCCCCGGAGGACCGCCGGGATCCGCACCCTCTGGATGGCGAGGACGGTGCCGCCGGCGACCAGGCCGGCGACGAGACCGCCGAGGAACCCGGCGTCGATCGTCAGCGCGACGGCGCCGCCGACGAAGCCGGGGACGAGACCGGGGCGGTCGGCCATGCCGTACGCGATGTAGCCGGCGAGCACCGGGACGAGGAAGCCGAAGGCCAGCCCGCCGATCTGGAACATCAGGGCGGCCCAGCCGTCGACCTGGCCCCAGGCGAAGTGCTCGGCGACGGACGGGGCCTTGTCGATGTCCCAGCCGCCGAGGGCGAAGCCGAGCGCGATGAGGAGGCCGCCGGCAGCGACGAACGGGACCATGTAACTGACCCCGGACATCAGCCACTTGCGGAGCTTGGTGGCGTAGCCCTCGTGCGGGTCGCCCGCGTTCTCGACGGGGGTGGGGGTGGGGGTGGGGGTGGAGGGGGAGGTCGCGGGGTGGGTGATCTCGCCGCGGGCGGCCTTGTCGCGGACCTCGGCGATCAGGGCGGCGGGGCGGTTGATGCCGGCCTTGACGCCGACGTCGACGGTGGGCTTGCCGGCGAACCGTTCCCTCTCCCGTACCGGCACGTCGTGCGCGAAGATCACGCCGTCCGCGGCGGCCACGGCCGCCGGGTCGAGCCGGGTGAACCCGGCGGACCCCTGGGTCTCGACGGCGAGCTCGACGCCGGCGGTGCGGGCGGCGTGTTCGAGGGCTTCGGCGGCCATGTAGGTGTGGGCGATGCCGGTGGGGCAGGACGTGACGGCGACGATCCGGAACGGGGTCTCTCCCCCACCCCGCCCCTTCCCGAAACCGGGGGTTTCCCCCGGGCCCCCGTCCACGGACGACTCGGCCGGCGGCTCGGCGGACTGCTCGCCGGACTGCTCGGCAGGCGGCTCCTGGCCCGGCGACTCGACAGGCTGCTCCTGCGCGGGCGGGGCCGCGGGCCGCTCCGGGGCAGGGGTATCGCCCGCGATCAGGGCGGCCGCCTCGGCGGCCGTGGTCGTGGTGCGGAGGGCCTGAGTGAAAGCCTCGTCCATCAGGTGGCGGGCCAGGGAGGAGAGGATGGTGAGGTGCGCGTCGTCGGCCCCGGCCGGGGCGGCGATGAGGAAGATCAGGTCGGCGGGGCCGTCCGGAGCGCCGAAGTCGATGCCCGCCGGGGAGCGGCCGAAGGCCAGGGTCGGCTCGGTGACGTGGGCGCTGCGGCAGTGCGGGATCCCGATGCCGCCGTCGAGGCCGGTCGGCATCTGGGCCTCGCGTGCGGCGACGTCCGCCAGGAAGCCGTCGAGGTCGGTCACCCGGCCCAGCGCGACCATGCGCTCGGCGAGCGAGCGGGCCGCCGCCTCCTTGGTGTCGGCGGACAGGTCGAGGTCGACCAGATCCGCGGTGATCAGGCTGCTCATCGCGGGCTCCCTTGCTCGCTGGGGTCGTTCACACCGCGCGGTACGCGGTGCGGGGGGACGTCGACGGCGCGGGGGCCCTGCGTGCCGCGGCCGGCACGCGGCGCGGCGCGCCGATCCGCCGTGGGCGCCGGGCTCATCGCCGGCTCCCCTCGAACGCCGAGGGCGTGCACATCACGCCGTACGCCGTCCGCGAGGGCGTCGACAGCGCGGGGGCCTTCAGCGGCGGTTACGGTGCTCATCGCCCGCTCCCCCGCTCGCCAAGGGCGTGCACGCCACGCCGTACGCCGTCCACGCCGGCGTCGACAGCACGGGGGCCTTCAGCGGCGGTTACGGTGCTCATCGCCCGCTCCCCTCGAACGCCAAGGGCGTGCACATCACGCCGTACGCCGTCCGCGAGGGCGTCGACGGCGCGGGGGCCCTGGGGGCCCCGATCCGGCGTGGGCGCCGGGCTCAGTCGCCGACTCCCCCGCCCGTCAAGGGCGTTCATGTCACGCCGTACGCCATCGCGTGCGGCCTCCGGCGTGGGCGCCGGGGTCATCGGCTGTTCACCCGCTCGGCGACGGTGTTCGCCTCGCGCAGTGCGCGGTTCAGGGGGACGTCCGTGGTCACCGTGACCGCGGATGGGGCGAGGTTCGCCGGGGTCGGCATTTGGCTGCCGGGGAGTTGGACGGCTGCCGCGCCGTGGGCGATCGCCGCCGCGAGGGCGGTGGGGCCCTCGCCGCCGGCCGCGAGGAAGCCGGCCAGGGAGGCGTCGCCCGCGCCGACGTCGGAGCGGACGACGGGGACGGCGGCGTGGCCGTACCAGATCCCGTCGGCGGAGACGAGCAACTGGCCGTCGGCGCCCAGGCTCGCGAGCACCGCGCCCGCGCCCGACACCCGGAGTTCCTCCGCCGCCTTCACCGCGTCACCGACGGTCGCCAGGGGCCGGCCGACCGCCTCGGCCAGCTCCTCGGCGTTCGGCTTGACGACGTCGGGGCGGGCGGCGAGGGCCGCGAGGAGGGACGGGCCCGAGGTGTCGAGGGCGATCCGGGCGCCCGCGCCGTGCGCGCGGGTGACCAGCTCGGCGTACCACTCGGGGGCCAGGCCGCGCGGCAGGCTGCCGCAGCAGGCGATCCACTCCGGAGCAGGATGATAGGAGCCGACCGAGGCGAGCAGGGTCTCGGACTCCTCCGCGCTCAGCTCCGGGCCCGGCGCGTTGACCTTGGTCAGCGTGCCGTCCGGTTCGGCGATCGCGATGTTGGAACGGGTGTGGCCGGCGACCGGGACCGGCGCGACCCTGATGCCCTGCGCCGCGAGGAGCTGGGCGACCAGCGCGCCGGGCGCGCCGCCGAGGGGGACGACGGCGACGGTGCGGTGCCCGGCGGCGGCGAGGGCACGGGAGACGTTGACGCCCTTGCCGCCCGGGTCCATCCGCTCGCCGGTGGCACGCAGCACCTCGCCGCGCTCCAGGGCCGGGACCTCGTAGGTCCGGTCCAGGGAAGGATTCGGGGTGACGGTGAGGATCATGTGCGTACGACGTCCGTTCCCGCGGCCTCGATCGCCGCCGCGTCCTCGGGGCTGAGCCCGCTGTCGGTGATGAGCAGGTCGACATCGGCGAGCGAGCCGAAGCGGGCGAAGTGCTCCTGGCCGTGCTTGGCCGAGTCGGCGAGCAGCACGACCCGGCGGGCGGAGGTCAGCAGGGCCCGCTTGACGGCCGCCTCGGCGAGGTCGGGGGTGGTGAGTCCGTGTGCGGGCGAGAAGCCGTTGGTGGCGAGGAAGGCGACGTCGGCGCGGATCTCCCCGTACGCCCGCAGCGCCCAGGCGTCGACGGCGGCGCGGGTGCGGTGGCGGACCCGTCCGCCGACGAGGTGGAGATCGATGCCGGGGTGGTCGGCGAGCCGGGCGGCGACGGGCAGCGCGTGGGTGACGACGGTCAGCGCGTGGTCGAGCGGGAACTCGGCGGCGAGGCGCGCCACCGTCGTGCCGGCATCGAGGACCACGCTGCCCTCCTGGGGGAGTTCGGCGAGGGCGGCGCGGACGATGCGGTCCTTCTCGTCCGCCGCGGTGGACTCGCGCTCGGCGAGGTCCGGCTCGAAGTCGAGCCGGCCGGCGGGGATGGCGCCGCCATGGACACGGCGGACGAGCCCGGCGCGGTCGAGGGCCTTCAGATCGCGCCGCACGGTCTCGGCGGTGACCTGGAACTCCTCGGCGAGGGAGAGCACGTCGACCCGGCCGCCCTCGCGGGCGAGACGGAGGATCGCTTGCTGGCGCTCGGGTGCGTACATGTGGGTTTACGTCCGTTCCATGCCCGAACCTGTGGTTTCAGGGCGAGGTTACGCCTGCGGGTCGGGAAAGTAAACGGAAACGGGCAGCTCGCGCTCGCGTGAGCTGCCGAGTTCCTCGTGCGACGCAGACGCCGAAGGGCCCCGGCGCCTGTGCGCACCGGGGCCCTTCGGCATGCCTGAGGAGAGCGTCAGCCCGCCAGTGCCGGTTCCTTCACCGGCTCCGTGGGCTCCACCGCGCCCTCGACGTGCTGCTTCGGCTTCGCCGGGAGCGCGAACATCACCAGGAAGATCACCGCCAGCACCAGCGCCGCCCAGCCCAGCGAGTTCTGGAACGCGTTCGTGAACGCCGCGCCCGTCTCCTCCGGCGCCTCCGCGAGCCGCTTCTCGTCGATCGCCCCGAAGAACACCACCGACACCAGACCGAGGCCCAGCGCGTTGCCCATCTGCCCGGTCGTGTTGATCAGACCCGAGGCCGAACCGGCGTGCTCCCGCGGCACCTCCGACAGCACCGCGTCCGTCAGCGGAGCAACGATCAGGCCCATGCCCAGACCCATCACCACCAGCGGCGCAATCATCTGCCAGGGCGCGATGCCCGTGCCGTAGCGGCCCGCCTCGAAGAAGTAGAGGAGGACGCCCGCCATCATCGTCAGGGCACCCCCCTGCAGGACCTTCCGGCCGAACCGCGGCACCAGCTTCTGGACCGACAGGCCCGCCGCCATCGAGACCGCGATCGAGAACGGCACACCGGTCAGACCCGCCTTCAGCGGGCTCCAGCCCAGGCCGATCTGCATGTAGAGCGTCCACACCAGGAAGAAAATGCCCATCACGACGCCGAAGGTCAACTGCACCGTGACACCCGCCGCGAAGCTGGCCACGCGGAACAACGACAGCTCGACGAGCGGCGAGCCGTCCTTCCGCGTCTTGTACTTCTCGTACGCGACCAGGGCGGCGAACACGAACAGGCTGCCCACCATCATCACGTGACCCCACACCGGCCAGCCCAGTTCGCGGCCGCGCGTCAGCGGGTAGATCAGCATCAGCAGCGCGACCGTCACCAGGACCACGCCGACCAGGTCGAGACGGAGCGCCTTGGGTGCCTTCGACTCGATGATGAAGCGGCTGCCCAGGAACAGGGCCGCGACGCCGACCGGCAGGTTGATCAGGAAGATCGGACGCCACTCCAGGCCCGCGATGTTCCACTGCGTCAGCAGCGCGCCGAGCAGCGGCCCCGAGACCGCGCCCAGACCGATGATCGCGCCGAACAGGCCGAACACCTTGCCGCGCTCGTGCGCCGGGAAGGTCACATGCACGATCGACAGCACCTGCGGCACCATCATCGCCGCCGCCACGCCCTGGAGCAGGCGCGAACCCACCAGCATCTCCGGGCTCGCGGCGAACCCGCACAGCGCCGAAGCGACCGTGAAGCCCGCCGTGCCCAGCAGGAACAGGCGCTTGCGGCCGTAGATGTCACCCAGCCGGCCGCCGGTGATCAGGCCCGCGGCGAACGCGAGCGCGTACCCGGCGGTGATCCACTGGATCGCGCCGAACGAGGCGCCCAGGTCCCGCTCGATGCTCGGGATCGCGATGTTGACGATCGTGGCGTCGACCAGGTCCATGAAGGCCGCGGTCATGACGATGGCGAGGGCGATCCAGCGCCTCTTGTCGGCGGGGGCCGCGGGAGCCGCGGGAGCCGTGGGGGCCGCGGGAGCCGCGGGAGCCGTGGGGGCCGCGGGAGCGGCGGGGGCCGTGGGAGCCGCGGGGGCCGCATCCAGGACGGCGTCGTGTGAACTCATGGGATGAACGTAGAGGTCATATAGGTCAGCTTGTGTCCTATATGGCGCGCATCCTGGAGAGCATGACGGACACACCGGCACGACTCCTGAATCTGCTGTCGCTCCTCCAGACCCCGCGGGAGTGGCCCGGCAGCGAACTCGCCGAACGGCTCTCCGTCTCGCCGCGCACCATCCGGCGGGACATCGACCGGCTCCGCGACCTCGGCTACCCCGTCGAGGCGACCCTGGGCGCCGTCGGCGGCTACCGCCTCGTCGCGGGGACCGCCATGCCGCCGCTGCTCCTCGACGACGAGGAGGCCGTCGCGATCGCCGTGGGGCTGCGGGCCGGCGCCGGGCACGCCATCGAAGGCGTCGAGGAGGCGTCCGTACGGGCGCTCGCCAAACTGGAGCAGGTGCTGCCGTCCCGGCTCCGGCACCGCGTCTCCACCCTCCAGAACGCAACGATCCCGCTGACCCGCGGAGACGGGGCCACCGTCGCGCCGCAGACGCTCACCGCGCTCGCGGGCGCGGTCACCGGACAGGAACGGCTGCGGTTCGGCTACCGCGCGGGCGACGGGACCGAGACCAAACGGCTCGTCGAGCCCTACCGGCTCGTGTCGACCGGGCGCCGCTGGTACCTCGTCGCCTACGACCTGGGGCGCGAGGACTGGCGGACCTTCCGGGTCGACCGGGTCAGCGAGCCGTTCCCCACGGGGGCGCGCTTCACGCCCCGGGAACTGCCGGCCGGAGACGCGGCGGCGTATCTCGAACTGTCGATGGCGCGGGCACAGCCGGAACTCGACCTGGACGTGAGCTTCGAGGCGCCGGCGGAGTTCGTGGCGGCGCGGCTGCCGGGGCATCTGGCGCCCGTGGCGGAGGGGGAGGGTGCCTGCCGGGTGCGGGTGCGCACCGCCGACTCCGTGGAGTGGCTGGCGCTGCGGCTGGCGCTGGTGGACGCGGGGTTCACCGTGCACGGGCCTGCGGCGCTGGTGGAGTACGTGGAGGAGTTGGCGGGGCGGTTGGGGGCGGCGGTGAGGTGAGCGGTGGGGTGGGGGGGGCGGGGGTGAGGTGGGGTGGGGTGGGTGCGGGGTGGTGGGTGGCGCGGGGGCCGTTCCGGGGGCCGTGTTCGGGACTGCATGATTTACGGCGCGGGGCTGCTACGGGGAGGGGCTGAACCCCTCGTTCCGCGCCACAAATCACGCTTTACGTCCCGAACACGGCCCCCTGCACGTCCCCCGCTCCCGTGGCCCTCGCCCCGTGGCTCCGCCCCAGTGACCAGCCCCACCGCGCCCCTCGACGGGGGGAAGCGGTGGGGCTGGGCGGGTGGGGTGGGTGCGGGCTCGCCGTCTAGGCCACCGCGTCGAAGCCCGTGTCGCGGGCCAGCTTCTTCAGTTCGAGCAGGGCGTGCTTCTCGATCTGGCGGATGCGCTCGCGGGTCAGGCCGTGTTCCTTGCCGACCTCCGTGAGGGTGCGCTCGCGGCCGTCCTCGATGCCGTAGCGCATGCGGATGATCGAGGCCGTGCGGTGGTCCAGCTTGTCGATGAGGTCGTCGAGCTCCTCGCTGCGCAGGAGGGTCAGGACGGACTGCTCCGGCGAGATCGCCGAGGTGTCCTCCAGGAGGTCGCCGAACTGGGTCTCCCCCTCGTCGTCCACCGACATGTTCAGCGAGACCGGGTCGCGCGACCAGTCCAGGACGTCGATCACGCGCTCGGGGGTCGAGCCCAGCTCGGCGGCGATCTCGGCGGGCTCCGGCTCGCGGCCGTGCTCGCGGTTGAACTCGCGCTGGACGCGGCGGATGCGGCCCAGCTCCTCCACCAGGTGGACGGGGAGCCGGATCGTGCGGGACTGGTCGGCTATGGAGCGGGTGATGGCCTGGCGGATCCACCACGTGGCGTACGTCGAGAACTTGAAGCCCTTCGCGTAGTCGAACTTCTCGACCGCGCGCACCAGGCCCGCGTTCCCCTCCTGGATCAGGTCGAGCAGGGGCAGCCCGCTGCGCGGATAGCGCCGGGCGACGGCGACGACGAGCCGCAGGTTGGACTTGATGAAGAGGTCCTTGGCACGCTCGCCCTCGGCGGCCAGCGCTTCCAGCTCCTCGCGGGTCGCCTCGGTCCCGGTCTCGCTCTCCCCGTCGAGGATCTGCTGGGCGTAGACGCCCGCCTCGATCGTCTGGGAGAGCTCGACCTCCTTGGCGGCGTCGAGCAGGGGCGTACGCGCGATCTCGTCGAGGTACATGCCGACCAGGTCGCGGTCGGCGATCTCCCCGCCCACGGCGCGAACGCTGCTTGCCCTGCCGCTGTCCCCGCGCGGGGCGGACGACTGACGACGGGCGACGGCACGGGTTGCCATGCGTGCTCCCTTGCTGAGTAGGTCGCGACACCCTTGCGGGTGCCCTGCATCCGACGGAAACAACGACTGGAATCAGGACAGAATTCCCACCCGGCGCGGGGATTTTCGCGATCATGCAGTATCCTGCGCGGCCGGCGACGGGGAGGGCGTACCGATGGGACCCACGGATGTGCAGGTCAGGGCGGGCACGGAGGGTGATCTGGGCGCCCTCACCACGCTCTACAACCACTATGTGCGTGAGACCGCGATCACATTCGACACGGAGCCCTTCACCCCGGAGCAGCGGCTCCCTTGGCTCCGCTCCCACCCTGAAGACGGCCCCCACCGTCTTCTGGTTGCCCAGGTGGCGGACGGGATCCTCGGTTACGCGACGAGCAGCGCCTTCCGGCCGAAGGCCGCGTACGCCACCTCTGTGGAGGTGAGCGTCTATCTCGCGCCGGAGGCGGGCGGCCGGGGCGTGGGGACGCTGCTGTACGAGGAGCTGTTCCGGGCCCTCGCGGCGGAGGACGTGCACCGGGCGTACGCGGGGATCGCGCTGCCGAACGAGCCCTCGGTGCGTCTGCACGCCCGCTTCGGCTTCCGCCCCATCGGGACGTACCGGGAGGTGGGGCGGAAGTTCGGGCGCTACTGGGACGTGGCCTGGTTCGAGAAGCGGCTCGGTTAGCCGAACTGGACCGAGCGCTTCGCCAGGCCCATCCAGAAGCCGTCGATGACGCTCCGCTGGCGGTCCAGGTCGCCGGCCGCGTCCGCCGCGCCCATGGTGACGAAAAGTGGCGCGAAGTGTTCGGTGCGGGGGTGGGCGAGCCGGCCGGCGGGTGACTTCGCCAGGAAGTCGAGCAGGGCGTCGACGTCGTGCGCGGCGAGCGCCTCCCGTCCCCAGGCGTCGAACTCGGCCGACCAGCCGGGCACTCCGGTGTGACGCAGCGCGGCCAGGTTGTGGGTGAAGAAGCCGCTGCCGACGATCAGGACGCCCTCGTCGCGGAGCGGGGCGAGCCGGCGGCCGATGTCCATGAGGCGGCGTGGGTCGAGGGTGGGCATCGAGATCTGGAGGACCGGGATGTCGGCCTCGGGGAACATCTCGACGAGGGGGACGTAGGCCCCGTGGTCGAGGCCCCGGTCGGGGATGTCCTGCACCGGGGTGCCGGGCGCGCGGAGCAGCTTGCGGACGGCTTCGGCGAGCGCGGGCGCGCCGGGGGCCGCGTACCGGACCTGGTAGTAGTGCTCGGGGAAGCCCCAGAAGTCGTACACGAGCGGCACGGTCTCGGTGGCGCCGAGCGCGAGCGGGGCCTCCTCCCAGTGGGCGGAGACCATGAGGATCGCCGTGGGGCGGGGCAGGTCCGCCGACCAGGCGGCGAGCTCGCCGGGCCAGACCGGGTCGTCGGCGAGCGGCGGGGCGCCGTGGGAGAGGTAGAGGGCCGGCATCCGTTCCTGTGGGGTGTTCACCACGACCTCCGCATGCTTGAAGATTCAAGTGAGAGGGTAACCGGATGTAGTTCAAGTTTCAAGGATTGGCCGTACCATGGATCTCATGACGGAACCCCGCTGGCTCAGCGACGAGGAACAGCGCGTCTGGCGCGCCTACCTCCACGCCACCACCCTCCTGGAGGACCATCTCGACCGCCAACTGCAGCGCGACGCCGGGATGCCCCACATCTACTACGGCCTGCTCGTGCAGCTCTCCCAGGCGCCGCGGCGCCGGATGCGCATGACGGAGCTGGCCAAGGACGTGAAGATCACCCGCTCCCGGCTCTCGCACGCCGTCGCCCGGCTGGAGAAGAACGGCTGGGTGGCGCGCGAGGACTGCCCCTCCGACAAGCGCGGCCAGTTCGCCACGCTGACGGACGAGGGGTACGAGGTGCTGCGCCGCACCGCGCCCGGCCATGTCGAGGCCGTGCGGCAGGCCCTCTTCGACCGGCTCTCCCCCGAGCAGGTCGAGCAGCTCGGCGCCATCATGCGGACCGTCGCCGAGGGACTCCAGCCCACGGGCCCGGACGCGGACCTGCCCTGGCTCCGCTGAGCCAGGGCAGGTGACGCGCCGGAGGGGGGTACGGCCCCGGAGGGGTCAGTGGGCGATCACCGGGACCTTCACCTCGTCCTGCGCGCCGGAGCCGGAGGCCGCCACGGTGCCCGTTCCCGGCCGTCCGGTGGTGATCAGGGTCACCGCCAGCGTCGCGGAGACGACCAGGATGCCGACCGCCCACCAGATCGCGGCCGAGTAGCCCTCGACCATGCCCTGGAGCTGGACCAGCTTCTGCGCCGCCGGGGTGGTCGCGCCCGCCGCGTGCGCGGTGAGGTAGGCGGTGGTCGCCGAGGCGGCGATCGTGTTCAGCAGCGCCGTACCGATGGCGCCGCCGACCTGCTGCGAGGTGTTGACCATCGCGGAGGCCACACCGGCGTCGCGCGGGTCGACCCCGTGCGTGGCCAGGGACATGGCCGGCATGAACGCCGTACCCATGCCGAGGCCGAGCAGCACCTGCGCCGGCAGGATCAGACCGGCGTACGAGGAGCCGACCTCCAGTTGCGTCAGGAGCAGCATGCCGACGGCGGCGGTGAGGAAGCCGGGACCCATCAGGAGCCGCGGCGGGACCCGGGTCATCAGCCGGGTGCCGATCTGGGTCGAGCCGACGATCATGCCCGCGATCATCGGGAGGAAGGCGAAGCCGGTCCTGACCGGCGAGTACCCCTTCACGACCTGGAGGTAGTAGGTCAGGAACAGGAACAGGCCGAACATCGCGATGACGGCGAGGCCGAGGGAGAGGTAGACCCCGCCCCGGTTGCGGTCGGTGACCACGCGCAGCGGCAGCAGCGGGGACTTCACGCGCGCCTCGACGGCCGCGAAGGCGAGGAGCAGGACGGCCGAGGCGACGAACAGGCCGATGGTCACGGCGTCCGACCAGCCGTCGGACTCGGCGCGGGTGAAGCCGTAGACCAGGGCGACCAGGCCGAGGGTGGACAGGACCACGCCGGGGACGTCGAGCGGGGCGCGGTTGCGGCCGCCGGCCGGCTCGCGGATCACGAAGTAGGCACCGGCCGCGGCGGCGACCGCGAACGGGATGTTGACGAAGAAGGTCCAGCGCCAGTCCAGGTACTCGGTGAGGACGCCGCCGAGGATCAGGCCCACGGCGCCACCGCCGCCGGCGATCGCCCCGTAGATGCCGAACGCCTTGGCGCGCTCCTTGGCGTCGGTGAACATCACCGCGAGCAGGGAGAGAGCGGCCGGGGCGAGCAGCGCGCCGAACGCGCCCTGGAGCGCGCGGGCGCCGAGCATCATGGCCTCGCCGCTCGCGGCGCCGCCGAGGGCGGAGGCCGCGGCGAAGCCGATCAGGCCGACCACGAAGGTCCGCTTACGGCCCCACAGGTCGGCGACGCGGCCGCCGAACAGGAGCAGACCGCCGAAGGCCAGCGCGTAGGCGGTGATGACCCACTGGCGGTTGCCGTCGGATATCCCCAGGTCCTGCTGGGCGGAGGGCAGCGCGATGTTCACGATGGTCGCGTCGAGCACGACCATCAACTGGGCGAGGGCGATGAAGAGCAGCGCTCTCCAGCGGCTGGGGTCGGCCTGGGCCGGCGGGGAGGACTCGGTTTTCGACATGGGGGTAGCCACCTCTTGGCGCGGAACGGTGAAAAAGGGAAGTACGGGGCGGGTCTATGGGTGGGTTCGGGTCAGCGGCGGGCTGCCGCCGTGCAGGTGTCGCGCCTCAGGTCCTCCAGAGTCGCGGGCGTGCCCGGCAGCGCGGAGCGGGCCGGGGCCTCCAGGCCGTCGAGGAACAGCTCGAGCTGGCGGTGGACGAAGCGGTCCATGTTCGGGCAGGCCGTGCCGGGCAGCGGCCGGCTGAGCTGGAAGATCGCGACCATCAGGTCGCCGACTCCGACGTCGGCGCGCATCCGGCCGGCCGCCTGCGCCCGGTCGACGAGGCCCCGCACGGTCTCCTCGACCCGCTCGCGTTCGGCCCGCAGCTCCGGGTGGTCCTCGTCGAAGCCGCCGTCGAGCATCGGGCACAGGGCGCCGACCCGCTCGTCGGCGGCGGCGTGGGTGAAGCGGCGGAGCGCGGCGAAGGTGTCGCTCTCCAGCTCGGCGGCCTCCAGGGCCCGCTCGGTGACCCGGGCCATGAGGGAGAGGACGACCTCGCGGACGAGGTCGGCGCGCTCGGCGAAGTTGCGGTAGAGCGTGGCGTTGCCGACCCCGGCGCGGCGGGCGATCTCGTCCAGCGGCACCTGGGGGCCGTGCTCGACGAACATCTCGCGGGCCGCCGTGACGATCCGCTCGCGGTTGCGCAGGGCGTCGGCCCGCGGGCGGGGTGCACGGCGGACAGCGCCCGCGGGGGCCGTGCCGGCGGTGCTGGTGCTCACGTCGCTGCTCCCTGCCTGGGGTGGGTGGTGAAGTGATCCGGGGACGGATTCCCCGTTTCGCTGGACACAGAGCTAAACGGGGACGTGCTCCCCGGTTATTTCCCGCCCTCCGGGTGACCTGGGTCACATCGCCCGGTCGGGTCACTCGACGCGCGCTCCCCGGACGGCCCGCACAGGCTGATCGCACGGCGCCGATCGCACCGGCGCGCGGAGAGGCGGAGAGAGAGGGCGACCGCATGCAGGAGACCCGCCGACGGATACGCCGACCCATCGCCCTGGCGGCGGCGACCGCTCTCGCGCTCGCCGCCCTGGCCACGGCCAGCTCGACCCTGCCCGGCCCGGCCCCCGCCTCCGCGGGACCCGTCGCCGCCGCGGCCGCGGACTCGCCGCTGGGACCGTGCCGGATCGCCACGACGATGGGTGTGCAGATGTCGGAGGGCCTGCCCACCGCGCCCGGTTACGCCCGCTCCACCGGCCGGGTCCGCGCCCTCAACCTGATGATCGACTTCCCGGACGCCCCCGGGCAGGGCACGGCCATGAGCCGCTACCGCGAGTTCTTCCCGCAGACCACCGACTGGTTCCGGGTCAGCTCCTACGGGCGCCTCCGCTACCACCCCGAGACCCCGATACCCGACTGGCTGCGGATGCCCCGCCCCTTCACCTCGTACGGGGTGGAACGCGGCGCCCCGTACGAGCCGGGCTACCGCGGCCTGGTCGAGGACATCGTGAAGGCCGCCGACGCGAAGGTGGACTTCAGCGCGTACGACCTGGTCAACGTCCTCGTCACCCCGAACGCCGGGCCCTCGGCCCTGGACACCGTGCTGTCCGTGACCTTCTCCGGCAACGACGACGCGCCCTACGCGGACGGCGTCCCGCTCGCCAACACGTCCTTCGTCTACAGCCGGCAGGACGACGGCTCGGGGTCGTACGCCGAGACCGGCTACCGGGTCCTGCCGCACGAGAACGGCCATGTCTTCGGGCTGCCCGACCTCTACACCGTCGACGGCGGCGGCACCGTCGGGCACTGGGACATCATGTCCGAGGACTGGGGGGCCAACAACGATCTGCTCGGCTGGCACAAGTGGAAGCTCGGCTGGCTCGACGACCGGCAGATCGGCTGCGTCTCGCGGCCCGGCGACGCCGAGTACACCCTCACCCCGCTCGCCAGGACCGGCGGACGCAAGCTCGCCTTCGTCCCGCTCTCCGCCACCTCCGGCTACGCGGCCGAGGTCCGCACCCGCGAGGGCAACGACGAGGCGGTCTGCAAGCCGGGCGTGCTCGTCTACCGCGTCGACACGGACGTGGACACCGGCCACGGACCGGTCACCGTCGCCGACAGCGAACGCGACACCGGCGGCTGCACCCGCAGTCCCAACGTCCACGCCGAGCTCTCGGACGCCCCCTTCCGCACCGGCGAGACCTTCACCGACCGGGCCCACGGCGTCCGCATCACCGTCCTCGGCGAGGACACCGCCACCGGCGGCTTCCGCATCCGCGTCTCCCGCTCCTGAGCCGGGGCGGGACGGGGCGAGAGCACCCCGTCAGGCCGGGGCCCGCCCTCGGTCCGGGGCCGCCAGTTCGGCGCGCAGGGCGGGCTTCAGGACCTTGCCGGTCGCGTTGCGGGGAAGGTCCGTCTCCCGCAGGGCGATGTGCGCCGGCACCTTGAACGGGGCGAGGCGCGCCGCGACATGGGCGCGCAGCTCCTCGGGGGTCGCCGTCGCGCCCTCGCGGAGGCGGATCGCGGCCGCGACCTCCTCGCCGAGCTCGGGGTGCGGCAGGCCGAGGACCGCGGCCTCGACGACGTCCGGGTGGCTCTGGAGGACGCCCTCGACCTCGACGCAGTACACGTTCTCGCCGCCCCGGATCACCATGTCCTTGATCCGGTCGACGACGGTGACCCGTCCGTCCTCGAGGCGCGCGAGGTCGCCGGTGCGGAACCAGCCGTCCGGGGTGAAGGCGGCGCGGGTGGCCGCCTCGTCGTTCCAGTAGCCGCGGACCAGGGACTGGCCGCGCAGCCAAAGCTCGCCGACGCCGTCGGCGTCCGGCCGCTCGATCCGCACCTCGGTCGCCGGGCTGGGCCGTCCCACGCTCTCCGGATGGGCCCGGTACTCGGCGCCGAAGTTGGCGAGCACACCGCCGCAGGTCTCGGTGAGGCCGTAGCCGTTGCGCGGCTCGATCCGCTCCCCGTAGGCGGCGGTGAGCCGCGCCGTGATCGCGGGCGGGGCCGGCGCTCCCCCGGTGCTGAGCAGCGTGAGCGACTCCAGCGGGTCGCCGGTGCGCTCGGCGAGGTCGAGCAGGTGGAGGGCGGTGGTGGGGACGCCGGCGAAGTGGGTGACGCGGTGGGCGCGGATCAGCTCCAGGGCCTCGGCCGGGTCCCACTTGCGCATGAGGACGAGCGTGCCGCCGGCCGCCATGACCGAGGCGAAGGAGGTGAAGGCGGCCGCGTGGAAGAAGGGGAAGGTGGTGAGCGAGACGGGCACGGGACCCGCGCCGGGCCGCTCGCCGCGGCGGAGCGCGGCGGCGGCCGCGAAGTAGCGGGGGTTCATCGCCGCCCCGGCCTGGGCGAGGTGGGTGGCGACGGCGCCCTTGGGGCGGCCGGTGGTGCCGGAGGTGTAGACGATCGTGGCGTCGTGCTCGGGCAGCACGTCCACGGCCGGCGGCCCGAGGAGCGGGTCGGTGTCGGGGACGTACGGCTCGAAGCCCGCGGGCAGCGGGCGGTCCGGCTCCGGGTGGAAGACGATCCCGGGTACGGAGCGGGCGGCGGCCCAGGCGGCGACGCGCGGGACCCGCTCGCCGTCCACGAGCAGGGCGCGGGGCGCGCAGTCGTCGAGGGCGTACGCGAACTCGTCCTCGGTCCACCAGGCGTTCAGCGGGACGGCGACGATTCCGGCGAGCTGCGCGGCCCAGAAGGCGACCTGCCACTCCGGGTGGTTGCGCATCGCGACGACGGCGCGGTCGCCGGGGCGCAGGCCGTGCGTGCCGAGGAGCCGGCGGGCGAGGCCGCAGGCGGCGTCGAAGAACTCCCGGTAGCCCGTCACGCCGTGCTCGGAGACGAGGAAGGGGCGGTCGCCGAAGGCCCAGACGGCCTCCACGAACTCACGCAGGGTCCGGGGGCCGGAGGTGTACACGCCGCCGTCGACGGCGAAGGGGGCGCCGGGTGCGGTGAGCGGGTCGGGGGAAGGGGCGGCGGGCGGGTCCGTGTGGGGCTCGACCACGGTGATGCCTTCTTTCCGTCTTCCCGGCCTGTCGGCCTGCCGGCTTCCGAGCGTGTGCTCAGACCCGGGGAGCGACGCTATGCGGGGCCATCCGGCGGGTCAAGGCCGGGCTTCGGCCGCGACCCCGGGGCCGGGAGCGGGCTCGGGCGCGGTCGCGGTCCGGGCGCCGGGGACGGCTCCGGTCTCGGGTGCGGCTCCGGTCCCGGGGACGGCTCCGGTCTCGGCGACGGGCGCGGGGGCGGGCTCCGCCTCCGGGTCGCCCGACGCGACGAACAGGCCGACCCGGGCCGCTCCGACCACCCGGGGCAGGACGAACGCCCAGAACCGGGTCAGCGGCGCCCTTTCCAGCCAGCTCGGGTCCTGGTGGCCGAGGGCCTCGTGCCCGGCGGCCACCGCCACCACCGCGGCCGCCACGTCGCGGGCGGCCACGTCGGGGGCGAGCAGCCCCGCCTGCTCGCTCCGCAGGACGAGGGACTCGACCCACTCGCGCCACTGGCGGCGCAGGTCCCGGGCCGTCCTCGCGCGCTCCGGGGCGGCGCTCAGGTCGAAGCCGGCGCGCAGCACGGCGTCGGACCGCAGGCACTGGACGAGCTCGTGACTGGCGTCGATCACGGTCTGGAGCGGCAGCGCCTCGCGCTCGCGGGTGATCCGCACCAGGCGCTCGCCGGCCGCCGCGACGACCGCGTCGGCCAGCGCCGCCTTGCTGGGGAAGTGGAAGTGCAGGGCACCGCTGCTGACCCCGGCCCGGGCGCTGATGGTCGCGAGCGAGGCGACCTCGAAGCCGTCCCGGTCGAAGAGCGCGGCCGCCGACTCGACGAGGGCGTTGCGGGTCCGAATCGCCCGCTCCTGCTTGGCCAAGGGGGACTCCGTCACTACGCCGCGGGGTGCCGACACCTGTCTGTTTCAGCCATCACTGTAACAAACCGGATAAGCGGTTTTCCGGTCGACGGAAAAGTCGGCGGGGAGGGAACGGGAGGCCCTGGCGCGGGACATGCGGGCCGTGCCGCCCGTACGGCCGGGGGCGGGTCCCCGGCCGTAGGGGCGGCGGATGCTCAGTCGCGTGCGGGGGTCCGGACGGGCAGGGCCCCGTAGCCGTTGAGCAGGAAGGTGGGGAGCGGCGCCAAGGCGTCGGCCGGGCAGCCGAGTTCGAGGTCGGGGAAGCGCTCGAAGAGGGCGGCGAGGGCGACCGTGGCCTCCAGGGTCGCGAGCGGGGCGCCCAGGCAGCGGTGCACGCCGTGGCCGAAGCCGAGGACGTCCCGGTCGTTGCGCAGCAGGTCGAAGCGGGCGGCGTCGGCTCCGTAGCGGCGCGGATCCAGGCCGGCGGCCGCGAAGTTGACGAGGATCGGGTCGCCCCGGGCGATCCTCACCCCGTCGAGGTCGATGTCCTCGACGGCGAAGCGCAGCGGCGAGTAGGCGGCGGGGCTGTGGATGCGCATGGTCTCGTCGACCACGTCGTCCCAGGTCGCGCGCCCGGCGCGGACGTGAGCGAGCTGCTCGGGGTGGGTCAGCAGGGCGGCGGTGGCGTTGACGACGAGGGTGGCGGTGGTGTCCTGCCCGGCGGCGATCAACAGGAAGAGCGACCCCAGGAGTTCGTTCTCGGTGAGGGCGTCGGCTCCGTCGCGGGCGGCGATCAGGGAGGAGGTCAGGTCGTCGCCGGGTTCCCGGCGGCGGGCGGCGACCAGTTCGCCGAGCAGCCGGAAGGCGGTGCCGCGCGCGGCCTCCATGGTCTCGGCGCTGACGCTGGAGCTGAAGACGGTGCGCAGGGCGGCGGTGAGTTCGTCGCGGGCGGTGCCCTCGGCGACGCCGAAGAGCTCGCAGATGACCTGGAGGGGCAGCGACTCGGCGTATCCGGTGCGCAGGTCGGCCGGCTCGCCGGCGGCGAGGCGGGGTGCGAGGCCGTCGAGGAGCGTGCTCGCGATCTCCTCGATCCGGGGCCGGAGGGCGGCGGTGCGGCGGGCGGTGAACGCGGCGGCGACCAGGCGGCGCAGGCGGGCGTGCTCGGCGCCGTACGAGAAGAGCATGTTCTCGTTGGCGACCCACGGGTAGAGCGGCCACTCGGGGGTGATGCGGCCCTCGACGAACGCGGGCCAGTGGCGGCGGGCGTCCTTGGAGACGCGGGGGTCGACGAGGAGCCGCTCGACGTGTTCCTGGCCGACGACGGCCCAGGCGCGGACGCCACCGGGCAGTTCGACCTCGACGGCGGGGCCGCGTCCTCGCAGTACGGCGGCCTCGCCGGCCAGGTCTCGACCGGTCACGTCCAGCGCGTACGGGCAGGAAGCCGTGTCCATGTGTGCCTTCTCCATTCGGGTGTGCTTGCGTTCCGTGCGTGCCCCCACCGCACACGCAACCGAGGAGAACCGGGCTTCCCCTCCCCTGTGGTGATGCCTCGTCAGGCGGACGCCGGGCTGGTGTCCGGAAGGGCCGCCGCCGACTCGCGCAGCCGTACGGCCTCCCCGTACGCCCGCTCCGCGCGCCCGGAGGTGAAGTCCAGGCGGAGCAGCACTCCGGGCACGGCGATGGCGCTCAGGAGCGTCCGCATGAGGTCGGCCACCCGCTCCACCAGGTCCGCATGGTTCGTCATGATCTTGGACAGCACCTGAACTCCGGTGAAACTTCCGGCGAACAGGGTGGCGGCCGAGGGGATGTCGACGTGCGGAAGGAGCTCTCCGGCGTCCTTGGCCCGGGTGAGGACGTCCACATTGTGGTCGATCCAGCCCTGCATGGGAACGCGCCGGTCGAGGCCGTCGTGCGGCGAACCCTGGTCCACGGTGAGGCGCACGCTGCCGCGCACCATGGGGTCGCCGAGGTGCAGCAGATGGGCGAGGACCAGCGCCTCGTCGGTGAACTGCTGGAGGTGGAGCTCACGTCGCGGGACCGGCGGCAGGGCCGCGACCTGGCCGGCGAGGACCTCCTGGGCGAGCTCCTCCTTGGAGGAGAAGTGGAAGTAGAGGGCCCCCTTGGTGACGCCGCACTTCTTGAGGACCTCGGAGATCGTCGCGGCCTCGTAGCCGACCTCGTCGAAGAGTTCGGCGGCGGCCATCACGATCTTCTGGCGTGTGCGGATGGCCCGCTCCTGTTGTGCCACTGCATCCTCCGTACCTCACGGCCGAAGAGACCGCGAGGTTGGTATTCCGACGGCTCACATGGGGTGCCCGGGACGGTGGCGCGCCCACTCGAACCCCCGTCGCAGTAGGGTGAGCCCGGGCAATCACAATCCTTCACACATCCACATTTCGAGAATAAAACCATCCAACCGGTTTGACAAGAATGTTGAAAGAAAACCGGATGGTCCATATCTTTGTCATCGGCCACCCTACGACCCCTGTCGGGCCCACTCACACCGGGGGAGATTCGATGCTCCAGCACGCGGAAGCGCCGCTCAGACAAGGCGCCGACGAGAGCGACGGCGCGGAGGACCTCACCTGTCTTCTCTTCGACGGCGACGACCGCGAGCGCGTGCACGGTGACTGGCGCCGGCTGATATCCGACGCCGCCTTCGCGCCCCGCCCCGGACTCGGTCCCGCCGAGCGTACCGCCCTCTCCTACGAGCGGCTCCGCCTGGTCAACGACACCGTGGCCGGCGCCGGGGCGGAGGCGCTCAGCTACGACGCCCGCCGGCTCGCCGCCCTGCACGAGTGGACCGGATTCGTCGACGGTGGTCTGTGCACCCTGGCGAGCATCCACTACAACCTCTTCCTCGGCAGCCTCCTCGACCACGACGGCTACCGGCGCGACCTCTCCCCGTACACGGCGATGGAGCGCACCGGCACCTTCCTGTGCACCGAGCTCGCCCACGGCAACGACGTCACGTCGCTGGAGACCGTCGCCGTCTTCGACCGCGCGACCGGGGGATTCGTCCTGCACACCCCGAACCCCGGGGCGCGGAAGTTCATGCCGAACACCAGCCTCGCCGGCGGCCCCAAGACCGCCGTGGTCGCCGCCCGCCTGCTCGTCGACGGCCAGGACCAGGGCATCTTCCTCTTCCTCACGCCGCTCAGCGACACCGAGGGGCATCTGCCCGGCATACGGGTCAGCCGGCTGCCGGACCGCACCGGTACCCCGGTCGACCACTGCCTCACCGCCTTCGACCACGTACGGCTGCCCCGCGAGGCCATGCTGGAGGCCGCCCACGGCCGGCTCGACAAGGACGGCCGCCTCACCAGCACCCTCGGCAACCGGCGCAAGCGGTTCCTGCGCTCCGTCGGCCGGGTCACCATGGGCAAGCTCTGCATGAGCGGCGGCACCCTCGGCATGGCCCGCGCGGCGCTCGCCATCGCCGTCCGCTACGCCCACCACCGGCGGATCGGCGCCCCCCGGGCCGGCGAACGGATACCCCTCGCCGCCCACCGCAGCCACCACGGCCGGCTGCTGCACTCCCTCGCCACCGCCTACGCGATGACCTTCCTGCACCGGTCGGTCCTCGACCGCTGGGCCGGCCACGACCCCGACGACGCCGAGGAGCGGGAGGAGGTCGAGCGGCTGATCGCCGTGGCCAAGGGCTGGATCACCTGGCAGGCCCGCGACATCACCGTGGAGGCCCGCGAACGGTGCGGGGCGCAGGGCCTCTTCCCCGGGAACGGCATCGCCGACCTGCCGCTCAACGTCGAGGGCGGCATCACCGCCGAGGGCGACAACCTGGTGATCTGGGTCAAGGCCGCCTCCGAGATGCTCTTCTCCCACGAGGCCGGTCCCGCGCTCGCGCCCCGGGGCGAGCTCACCGACCTCGCCTTCCTGCGGGACCTGCACGCCTGCGTCGAGCGGATCTGGCAGACCCGGGCCCGCGCCGCCCTGCGCGGCGGCCCCTCCGGCGACCCCGTCGGGCGCTGGAACGAGACCTCCGGGGCCGCCCTGGAGATGGTCGCCGCCCATGCCCGGGTGCGTGCCGCCGACGCGCTGCTCGCCGCGACCGCCCGCGCGACCGCGCCCCGCACCCGTTTCCTGCTGGAGAACGTCTCCCGGCTCTTCCTGCTCCAGGAGCTCCGCCCGCACACCGGCGACCTCCTCGTCGCGGGCCATCTCGCCGCCGAGCACGTGGAGGCCCTCCACGGCACGACGGACCAGGTGATCGCGGATCTGGCGCCGCATCTGATGACGCTGGTGGACGCCTTCGACCTGCCCGAGGAGTTCCTCGCGGCGATCCCGCTGGCGAACGCGGACTATCTGGACCGTTTCGGAGCCTGAGGCCGGGGCACAAAACAAACAGACCTGTATGCCGGGTGGACCACCACCCGGCATTCCCCTTGACGCGTACACGGCGCTCAACAGCAGGAATCGGCCGTCTTCTGTCAAAGTGGGAGGGGAACCCTTCAGTGGGTGTCCATGGAAACAGGCATGGCTGTATGGTTCTTGATGCGGGAGACGCTTTCGGCGCCTCCTCACACAGGGGGATGTCGTACTGAGAGCTGTCGTACCGGGCAAGGGGCTTGCGCGATGCAAAAACGGTCGCAAACGACCCGTCAGGCACTCGTGCGTGCCGCCGTGGAACTCATCGCGAACGGCCGACTCGCCGACGCCGGACTGGTCAACATCTGCAACACCGCCGGCGTGAGCCGCGGCGCGCTCTACCATCACTTCCCCTCCATCGCGGAGCTGGTCGCGGAGGTCCACGCGCAGGCGCAGGACCGCGTCCTCGCGCTGGCCGACGACAGCTTCGGCGAGCGGGGCGCGGACGCCCCGGCGCGCTTCAGCGTCGCCCTCGGCAAGGCGCTGACGGACGATCAGCTCGTGCGGGCCGGCCTGCGGCTCGCGGCGGACGGCACCGACAATCCGCCCCGGCTGCGGGACGAGGTGCTGGCCCGGGTGCGGTCCGAGGTGCTGACGGAGGCACCCGAGCGCCCGGAGCAGCAGGTGCTCGCGGACCTCGCGGTCGTGGTCACCGCGGGCCTGGAGTCCCTCGGGTACACCGACACGGCCTGGTGGAGCCGGGAGAGCACCGAGCGGATATGGGACGTGCTGCTGCCGCTCTTCTCCGGGGACTGGCCGGACGGGTCGGGGGAAGCGGACCACGCCGCGGCGGAGGCGGAGCTCTCGCGGGGCGCCGCCGCCGTCGGCATCCCGAGCCAGTCGCACTGACGGTGTCCTCGTACGGCCCGCGGCGCCCACGGCGCCGCCCCGCTCCCCCGCCGGCCTCGGCCCCGCCCGCCACCAACGGCCGCCGTGAACGGCCGCGGCCCTCGCCGGGGGAGGCGAGGGCCGCGCGGGTGGCGAGGGCGGGCGAGGGACGGCGGACGGCCGGGAAGCCCGGCGGTGCCGTGGAGCGGGCGCTACGAGGCGGGGGCGTCGGACGCCGCGGCGGCCTCGGCGCGGGCCCGGTCGGCGGCGGTCTCGGCGGCCGAGGGCGGGACGATCCGGAGGTGGCCGATCATGCCGGGGGCGACCATGCCCGGCAGCAGGAGCCGCCACATGGCGGTGAGGCGCTCGGGGAGGTCGTCGCGGTTGGTGTACACCTGCGACATCACCTGCATGCCGGTGAACGCCCCGACGATGACGGTGGTGGCGTCGGCCAGATTCAGGCCGGGCAGGACCTCGCCCTGCCGCTGGGCCTCGTCGAGGAGGCCGCGGATGGCCGCGCTCGACTGCTCGTACGGCGTGTTGACGGGGCGCGGGAAGGAGGTCTTCTCGACGGCCAGGCGCACGCTGGCCCGCAGCACCGGATCGCGCTGGAGCCGGACGGCGAAGGCGAAGGTCAGATCGATGATCGACTGGAGTTTGGTGGGCCGCTCGGGAGCGAGGAGGGCCCCGCTGTGCGCGTCGAGCAGAGCCACGGCGATCGACTCTTTGGAGGGGAAGTGGTGGTAGAGGGCGCCACGGGTCAGGCCGCTGCGCGCGAGGATCTCGTTGGTGCTGGCCGCGTCGAATCCACGGAGGTCGAAGACCTCGGCGGCAGCCTCCAGGATCGCTTGCCGTGATCGCGTTCCGCGTTCCTGTTTAGCCATACCCGGATCCTTGCCACTCGCCGACGAACGATACAGACAAGTCTGCATTCTACTTGCCCGGGCGTCCCTGACCAGGGGCGCGCGAGCGGAAGCCAGGCGGACTACCCGGTTCCGCCGCGCGCCCCGGCGCCGACAGGCCCGCTCTCCGGCGCCGGGGCCCGGCGCGGCCCACTCACGGATTGCCCAGGCGGAAACCGACACCCCGGACGGTCACGATCCAGTGACTGGATCCGAGCTTGCCCCGGACGCTGCTCACATGGGTGTCGATGGTGCGCCCCTTGTGCGACCAGGCGTCGTCCCAGACCTGGGTCATCAACTGGCGCCGGGAGACGACGGCGCCCGGCTGGATCGCGAGCGCGTGCAGCAGGTCGAACTCCTTGCGGGTGAGGTCCACGGGCCGGCCGTGCAGCGTGACCTTGCGGGTGTCGGCGTCGATGCGCAGCGGGCCGTGCTCGATGATCCGGGCGGTCGGCGAGGGCCGGACCCGGCGCATCACCGCCCCGATGCGGGCGAGGAGTTCGTGGAATCCGTAGGGCTTGACCATGTAGTCGTCCGAGCCGGCCTGCAGGCCGAGGACGCGGTCGAGCTCGCTGCCGCGCTCGGTGACGGCGATGATCGGCGTGTCGCTCATCGCGCGGATGCTGCGGCAGACCTCGAGGCCGTCCAGGTCGGTGAGGTCGAGGTCGAGCAGGATGAGATCGGCCTGCCGGTGGACCTGGAGCGCCTGGCTGCCTGTGGTCACGCTGTCGGCGCGGTAGCCCCTCCGTATCAGGTCCTGGACCAGCGCCTTGGCCGAGCGCTCCTCGTTCTCGACGACCAGGATGCGCAGGGCAGGGTGCTCGACCGGGACGTGCAGGCGGGGCACGGCCGGGTGGATGTGCTGGGGCACGGGGTGATGCCGCACGGTGTGGGAATCGGGTAGGTCGGCTACCTGCTGGTTCATCCGGTCCTCCTGGAGCGGGGCGATCGCTGGCTGCCACATGCTCGTCTCGAAGTTCAGGTGCTTTGTGAAGATACCAAACAGACTTGTCTGATTGTCAATGCGAGGTCAGACGGACGTGGCAAAGTTGTGTCGCCGCCTGTGACCAGCTAAAACGAAGACGATGCCCTGATTTGCGCCCGCCTCGTAGCTGGTCACCGCCCCGGGCGCCCCTGACGCCGCTTGGCCAAGAACAGGCAAAACTGCCTGTTCGTCAATTCCGTTGCGTGGTGCATTGATTGCCCAGAGCCAACAAGAAGGGCGGATCCCCCGCTTCCACTCCCCGACACGCCCGACCCCAACTTTTTACTTGATTTACCCAACAGACCTGTCTGTATTTTGTGGGGGTGTGTGGACCGGGGGCTGTTGCCACACCCAGCAGCTCCGCCCTGCCCGAAAACAGACAGGAGCGCCAGCCATGACCGCAATGCTCGACTCCGCCATCACGGGTCTCACCACCACCGTTCCGCGCCAGTACGTGCACCGCGCCGCCGTGTCCGAGGTCCTGCTCACCGGCTGGCGGCCGGCGGCCGCGCCCCACGCCTTCGTCGTCGGGGCCCAGTGGCCGCGCGGCCACGCCCTCTTCGCCCAGTCCGGCGGCTACCAGGACCCCATGCTGCTGGTCGAATCCGTGCGCCAGATCGGGTCGTTGCTCGCCCACGCCGAGTTCGGAGTCGAGTTCGGGCACCAGTTCCTCATGCGGTCGATAGCGTTCGCCGCCACGACGGACCTGTTCGTCGCCACGCCCGCGCCCACCGAGGTCGAGCTGCACACCGTGTGCCACGACATCGTCCGGCGCGGCAAGGACCTCGGCGGCATGCGCTACGAGGTCACCGCGAAGGTCGACGGCGTCGCCCTGGCCTCCGCCGGCGCCGCCTTCCACTGCACCCGGCCGAGCGTCTACAAGCGCCTGAGAGGCGAGCGCCCCACCTGCGCCGACCGCCTCCCCGGGCTGCCGATCGACCCGGCCCGCGTGGGCCGCACCGGCCCGCAGCACGTGGTCCTGTCCGACATCCCCGGCGGCTCCCCCCACCGCTGGGAGCTGCGCGTCGACTGCAGCCACCCGATCTTCTTCGACCACCCCGTGGACCACGTCCCCGGCATGGTGCTCCTGGAGGCGGCCAGACAGGCCGCGCACGCCGTCACCGGCATGCCCGACACCCTCGTCATCGGCCTGGAGAGCTCCTTCGAGCGGTACGCCGAACTCGACGAGCCCTGCTTCATCGAGGCCGAGCCCACCTCGGTCGACGCCGCCGGCGACGTCCACGTACGGGTCCGCGGGCTCCAGCGCGACGCGTCGGTCTTCGTCGCCGACCTCACGCTGCGCACGCGCAGCCGTTGACCCGCCACTCGTCACGCGACCGGAGCACCCACGTGCAGAACATCCTGATCACCGGGGCGGGCGGCTTCATCGGCTCCCACGTCACCCGCGAGGCGGCCCGCACCGGGGGGCGGCTCACCCTGATGTCGCACCGCCGGCCGCCACGGCGGCCCGCCGACGGCCGGGCCCGGATCGTCCGGGCGGACCTGGCGGACCCCGGCTCGTTGCACGGCCTGTGCGACGGCGCCGACGTCCTGCTCCACTGCGCCTCCCTGATCGGCGGGACGCCCGAGGCCAACGAGGCGGTCAACGCCCGGGGCACCGCCGCGCTCGTCGCCGCCGCGCGGCGCGCCGGAGTGTCCCGCATCGTGTACCTCAGCACCGCCTCCGTCTACGGCCGCGGCATCTTCCGCCGCGCCCGCCCCGAGGAGCTGCCCCGCCGGCCCCAGTCGCCCACCTCGCGGACCCGGGCCGAGGCCGAGGACGCCGTCCTGGCCGCCGGCGGGATCGTCGTACGGCCGCATCTGGTCTACGGGCCCGGCGACACCTGGGTCGTCCCCGGGCTCACCCGACTGCTGCGGTCCCTGCCCGGCACGCCGGCCAACTGGGACGCCCGGCTCTCCGTCATCAGCGTGACCGAACTGGCCGCGCTGCTCGTGGCGGTGGGCCTCGCCCCGCGCGAGCGGCTGTCGGCCTCCGTCTACCACGCCGCCTATCCCGAGCCGGTCACGGCGTCCGCGCTGCTCGCCGCGGTGGCCGGCTGCACGGCGCGCCCGCCGGCCCGGCCGAGCATCAGCCTCGCGCACGCCCGTGCCCTGCCGACGGAGAACGGGGCCGCGACCCGCGCGCTCGACCTGCTCGCCACCGACCACTGGTTCGACAGCACACCGCTCTGGACCGACCTGGACCGGACCCCGGGCCGGGGCTGGGAGCAGGACCTCCCCCGCATGAAGGAGTGGTACCCGGACCGGGCGGCAGCCGCCTGACCCCGCTCCCCCGCCGCGGGCCCGGACCGGGCCCGTACGGCACCCACAGCCCCAACCACCATGCGAGTGTGGGCGGTTGGAGATTCGGCACTATCTGAAGGACTGGCACACGTGGAATACACCAACCTCGGCCGCAGCGGACTGTCCGTGTCCCGGCTCGTGCTCGGCACGATGAACTTCGGGACGCAGACCTCCGAGGCCGACAGCCACACGATCATGGACCGGGCGCACGATCGCGGCATCAACTTCTTCGACACGGCGAACGTGTACGGGACGCGGCCGGGCGAGCAGCCCACCGAGCCGATCATCGGCCGCTGGTTCGCCGGCGGCAACGGGCGGCGCGAGAAGACCGTGCTCGCCACCAAGGTCTATCTGCCCACCGGCTCCTGGCCCAACGAGTCGTACCTGTCCGCGCTGAACATCCGGCGCGCCTGTGAGGCGTCGCTGAAGCGCCTGGGCACCGACTACATCGACGTGTACCAGATGCACCACGTCGACCGGAGCACGTCGTGGGAGGAGATCTGGGAGGCGTTCTCCGTCCTGCGCCAGCAGGGCAAGGTGCTCTACTTCGGCTCGTCGAACTTCGCCGGCTGGCACATCGCCCAGGCGCAGGAGGCCGCCCGCTCCCGGCACTTCCTCGGCCTGGTCAGCGAGCAGTCCCGCTACAACCTGATGACCCGCTGGGTCGAGCTGGAGGTGCTGCCCGCCGCGCGGCACTACGGTCTCGGGCTGATCCCCTGGGGGCCGCTGAACGGCGGTGTGCTCGGCGGTGTGCTGCGCAAGATGCAGGAGGGCGGCGCGGCGCGCGGCACCTCGGGGCACTCCGCGGGTCTGCTCGCCCGGCACCGCGACACGGTCGAGGCGTACGAGAAGCTGTGCGCCGAGATCGGCGAGGACCCCGCGCACGTGGGCCTGGCGTGGCTGCTCGCGCAGGAGGGTGTGACCGGCCCCATCATCGGTCCGCGCACCGCCGAGCAGCTCGACGGCTCGCTGCGCGCCCTGACGATCAGGCTCGACGCCGGCACGCTGGCGAAGCTGGACGAGCTGTTCCCGCCGCCCGGTCCGAACGGTGCCAAGCCGGCTCCGGAGGCGTACGCCTGGTGAGGGCGCCCGCCTGGTGAGCGCCCCTCTCCGGTGAGCACGTCCGCGTGCTGACCGCGCCGTGGAGGCACGTGCCCGTGTGGTGGCGCGTGCCTCCGCGGCGGAACCGACCCGCAGGACCGGCCGGGAGCCCGCCACAAGGGCCGGCCGGACGTATTCGTACTCTCAGCAGAAGTGAGGCATCGTGCGCAAGGTGCTCATCGCCAACCGTGGCGAAATCGCTGTCCGGGTGGCCCGTGCGTGTCGGGATGCCGGGATCGCGAGCGTGGCCGTCTACGCGGACCCGGACCGGGACGCCCTGCACGTCCGGGCCGCGGACGAGGCGTTCGCGCTCGGTGGAGACACCCCGGCCACCAGTTATCTGGATTTCGACAAGGTGTTGTCGGCGGCGAAGGATTCGGGGGCGGACGCGGTCCACCCCGGTTACGGCTTCCTGTCCGAGAACGCCGACTTCGCCCAGGCCGTCCTGGACGCCGGGCTGATCTGGATCGGCCCCCCGCCGCAGGCGATCCGCGACCTCGGCGACAAGGTCGCCGCCCGCCACATCGCCCAGCGCGCCGGCGCCCCCCTCGTCGCCGGCACCCCCGACCCCGTCTCCGGCGC
>NZ_JBEXQW010000073.1:0-28814 GCF_040612775.1 Streptomyces sp. NPDC006339 | reverse complement strand
GTCAAAGCACCAGGAGCCTAGGCCCGGCAAGGGGCGCCGTTCCGTTGTGCCCACCCGTTCCGCCCCAGCGGAACGAATGCCCACAACGGAGTGGGTGGGCCGCAGGCCACGCGGGGGCACCGCACCAGTCGGGCGTGGCCCGCGAGTGGGCCGTATCGTCCCGTAGCGGGGAGGGCCCGCAGCGAGGGGTGGGGCTAGCTGCGGTAGTTCTCCACCTCGGCGGCCGGGCGCAGGGCCGCCGTGTCCGGGTCCTCGCCGAACTCCGCCTTCGCGCGGCGCTGGCGCAGCAGGTCCCAGCACTGGTCGAGCCGGATCTCCAGCTCGGCGAGGCGGGAGCGTTCCTCGTCCAGGAGGCCGCCCGTGCGCTGCCGCAGGGCCCGTTCCTCCTCGACGAGCGCGCCGATGTTCTCGAGGATCTCGTCGTTGTCCATGCCCTCCAGCGTGGCCGATCCCGGCCCGCCGTGCAGGTCGAGCGGAGCCGTCAGTGCCGCAGGGCCTGGGCGATCTCCGCCTCGGTGGCGCCGGAGAGGGCCCGGTTGCTGCGGGCGGTTCCGGTCCCGGACGCGCCGGGGCCGACTCCGTTGACGTTCAGGACGACCGCGTCGAGCAGGTTGCCCCGGTCGTCACGGAAGTTGACCCAGATCGTGTAGTCGGCGTCCTTGTCGTCGGGGTTGGTCGCGGTGACCTCGGCGACCGTGCGGTCGCCGTCCGTGGAGACCGGCCCGGCCCTGACGTCCCGGGCGGCGTTCACCCCGTCCTTGACCTCGTTCATCTTCTCCTGGGCCGCCGAGGCCACCGCCCCCGTCGCGGAGGCGACGATCTCGCCGGCCCGCTGCTGCGCCTGGTCGCAGCCCGTCAGGGCGGCGGCCGCACCGGCCAGCGCGAGCGCCACGACGGCCACGACGGCCGTCCGCGCCCGGCTCACGGCCGCTCGCCGCGGTACGCGTCGTCCGCCGCGAGCGCCCAGATCACGAAGACGGACACGGCCATGGAGAACAGCGCCCACCACGGCTGGTACGGCAGGAACAGGAACTGGGCGACGATGTTCAGCGCGGCCAGCGCGATGCCGGCGACCCGGCCCCACTCGGCGCCCGAGAGGATGCCGTAGCCGGCGAGGGCGACGACGACGCCGAGGCACAGGTGGATCCAGCCCCAGGTGGTCAGGTCGAACTCGAAGACGTAGTCGCCGACGCGGGTGTAGATGTCGTCCTCGGCGATGCCCGCGATGCCCTGGAGGACGTCCATCACGCCGGTGACCAGCATGAGGACGCCGGCGAAGAGCGTGCCTCCGGCGGCCCACGCGCCCCGGGACGTCGGCTTGGTCGTGGTGGTGGTCTTGTTCTGGCTCATGGCCTCATCGTGGGAGCGGTTGTTCGATCGCGAACCTTTTGCTGAACCGTTCGGGGGAGCGGCCGGGAGGGAGAGGGGATTGCCTCCCTCTATCCTGGACATCTAATATCCAGGATATGAGGATGAACGAGGGCGTGGAGTGGGCGCTCCACAGTTGCCTCAACCTGGCCTGGATCGGCGGGGAGCGGGCGGTCACGGCGGCCCGGCTCGCCGCGTACCACGACCTGCCCGCCGCCTACCTCAACAAGCAGCTCCAGGCCCTCGTCCGGGCCGGCGTCCTCGGCTCCGTCTCCGGCCCCAAGGGCGGCTTCCGGCTGGCCCGGCCGCTGGACCGGATCACGCTGATGGACGTGGTCGCGGCGATCGAGGGCCCGGAGGAGGCGTTCCGCTGCACCGAGATCCGTGCCCAGGGCCCCGGCGCGGCCCCGAACAGCCTGACGCCCGCGGTCGAGTGCGCCATCGCCGGCGCGATGGGCCGCGCGGAACTGGCCTGGCGCCGCGAACTGGCCGCCCGGACCCTCGACGACGTGCGCCGTCAGGCGGAACGGCAGGCGCCGGACGCGCCCGACCGCATCCGCCGCTGGTTCGCGCCCACCTGAGCCACCCGAGCCACCCGAGCCACCTGAACCCCCTGTCACCCGAGCCACCTGAGCCACCTGAACCCCCTCAGTCACCCGAGCCACCCGAGCCGCAACACCCGAGCCGCAACCGCCCGACCCGGCCCCGGCCCGGGCCCCACGACACCGGAGGACGTATCCCATGAGCATCGACCCCGACCGGCGCACCCTCACGAACCCCGCCACCCTCCACGACCCGACCCCCTTCGGCTACAGCCACGCCGCCTCCGCCCCCGGCGAACTCGTCTTCATCGCCGGCCAGTACGCCTCCGACGCCACCGGCGCCCCGGTCCCCGGCGACTTCGCCGCCCAGGTCGAGCTCGCCCTCACCAACCTCCGGCTCGCCCTGGAGGGAGTCGGCCTCGGCCTCACCGACGTGGTCCGCCTCGGCTCGTACGTCGTCGACCACGACCTCGCCAAGCTGGAGATCCTCGGCAAGGCCCTGCACGCCGCCTTCGGCGAGCGGCTGCCCGCGCAGACCCTCAGCGGGGTCGCCTCCCTCGCCCTGCCCGGCATGCTCTTCGAGATCGACGCGGTCGCGGTGCGGCCCGCGCGGAGGGCCACGGCCGGCTGATCCACTTGCGGGGCGTACGGCACGGGTGTGCTCTGGAGGATGCAGGAAAGGCGCCCGAAAGGAGCCTCCGCCATGGCCGCACACGCAGCGATACCCGACCGGCGCGGACACCGCACACACGGCGGACAGCCGGGCCGGCGCACTCGGCAGCAGACCGGCACCCACGGTTGGGGGCTGCCCGTCGCCCTCGGCATCGTCTACGGCCTCTACGCCCCGACCGTCGTCCGCCGCGGTGGCGAACCGAGCTGGGGTCAGTTCTGGCTCGGGGTCGTCAGCGGACTCGTCCTCGCCGTCGCCGTCTACGCGCTCCGGCGTTACGGCCGTGCCCTGCCGCGCGAGCTGCGCGCCGCCGCCTGGGGCGGCCTCGCCGGCATCGCGATCGGCTTCCTCTACAGCCTCGCCGACCGGAGCGTCTACGCGGCGACCACGCTCGGCCTGGTGGTCGCCGGCGCCGTCACCGCCGCCGCCTTCTACCTCTTCTACACCCACGAGGACGCGTCCGGCCGCCCCGCGCCCTACTAGCCCCGCCGCCCTACTAGCCCCCGCCGCCCTGCCGGCCCCGCGTACTACCAGCCCTCGCCCCCCGCGTACTACCGACGACGGACGGCCCGGCGCCGGTGGTACGCCACGGCCACCGCCGCGAGCAGCGGCGGCCAGGCCAGGAGGGGCGCGTAGCAGGCGAGGAGCAGGGCGTCCTGGGCCGGTGAGGCCGGGACGCCCGGGCCGAGACCGGCGTACGCCGCGTAGAAGCCCCAGGCGGCGAGCGCGCACAGGCCGGCGGCCCCGGCGAGGGCCGCCCCGGTCGCGGCGGCCGAGTTCACCCGGCGCCCGCCCAGGAAGGGCAGCCGGCGCGGGAACACCTCGCCCCAGGCACGGACGAGCCCCAGCGTCAGGAACGCCAGCAGCTCGGAGACGACGCTGAGGGAGACCACGTACACGGACTCCCCGAGGCCCATCGAGCCGTCGCCGGCGTCCTGGGTGACCGGGAGGCCGGCGACCAGCGCGAGCCGCCACAGCCCGGAGGGGAGGACGGCCAGGGGCACGGCGTGGGCGGCCACGGCGGCCCACCGGGGCACGTCGGGCAGCGCGTCGATCTTCGGCGTCAGCATGACCTCAGCGTCCCGCCGGCGGCCCGGCCCGCACGTCGTCCCGAGGGGCCGACCGCCTCCGCCGCGCGACGGAGCCGGCCTCGTCCCCTGGCACCCTCGGCGTCCCCGCCGGAAACTGGTTGAAGCGGATCCGAACAACCAGCCCCCGCCCACGCCCACGCCCGCGTGACGCCCTCAGGGAGGACAGGCGTATGACCGACCTCGCCATCGAGACCGAAGGGCTGGTCAAGGTCTTCGGCACGAACCGCGCCGTCGACGGCATCGACCTGCGCGTCCCGGCCGGCACCGTGTACGGCGTCCTCGGCCCCAACGGCGCCGGCAAGACCACCGCCGTCAAGATGCTCGCCACCCTCCTCCGCCCCGACGGCGGCCGCGCCCGGGTCTTCGGCAAGGACGTCGTCGCGGACGCCGACACCGTCCGCGGCCGGGTCAGCCTCACCGGCCAGTACGCCTCCGTCGACGAGGACCTCACCGGCACCGAGAACCTGGTGCTGCTCGGCCGGCTCCTCGGCCACGGCCGCCCCGCCGCGCGCGAGCGCTCCGCGCAGCTCCTGGAGGCGTTCGGCCTCGCGGAGGCGGCGGACCGGCAGGTCAAGAACTACTCGGGCGGCATGCGGCGCCGTATCGACATCGCCGCGTCCATCCTCAACGTCCCCGACCTGCTGTTCCTCGACGAGCCGACCACCGGCCTCGACCCGCGCAGCCGCAACCAGGTCTGGGACATCGTCCGCGCCGTCGTCGCCCAGGGCACCACCGTCCTGCTCACCACCCAGTACCTGGACGAGGCCGACCGGCTGGCGTCCCGGATCGCCGTCATCGACCACGGCAAGGTCATCGCGGAGGGGACGAAGGGCGAGCTCAAGGCATCGGTGGGCGCCGGGTCCGTGCACGTACGGCTCCGGGACCCCGAGCAGCGCCCGGCGGCCGAGCGGATCCTCACCGGGGCCCTCGACGCCACCGTCCAGCTCGACTCCGACCCGGTCGCGCTCACCGCCACCGTGGGCGGCCGGGGGAGCGACCTCGGCGCCGCCGAACAGGCCGCCCGGGCCCTGGCCGAGCTGGCCAGGAGCGGCATCACGGTCGACGACTTCGCGCTCGGACAGCCCAGCCTGGACGAGGTGTTCCTCGCCCTGACGGACCGCGCTCCCGCGGACCCTGCCGCTGCGGACCGTGCCCCTGCGGACCGTGCCCCTGTGGACCGCGCTCCCGCGGACCCGGCTCCTGCGGGCCGCGCTTCCGCGGACCCTGCTCCCGCGGACCGTGCTCCCGGCACGGCGGCCCCCGACCGGAAGGGACCGACGGCATGAGCACCGTCACCACCGGCAAGGACCGGCAGACCGCCGACACCCTCGACTTCGTCGCCCCCAAGGCCGACGAGCTCGCCGCGCTGCTCGTGGGACACACCCGGCCGCCGCGGCCGAGCGCGCTCTCCGCCTCGCTGACCTTCGGCTGGCGGGCCATGCTCAAGATCAAGCACGTGCCGGAGCAACTGTTCGACGTGACGGCGTTCCCGATCATGATGGTGCTGATGTACACGTACCTCTTCGGCGGCGCGCTGGCCGGCTCCGTCTCGGCGTACATCCAGTTCCTGCTGCCGGGCATCCTGGTGATGAGCGTCGTGATGATCACGATGTACACCGGCGTCTCGGTCAACACGGACATCGAGAAGGGCGTCTTCGACCGCTTCCGTACGCTGCCGATCTGGCGGCCCGCGCCGATGGTGGGCTATCTGCTCGGGGACGTCGTGCGCTATCTGATCGCCTCCGCCGTGATGCTCACGGTCGGCATCGTCATCGGCTACCGGCCGGACGGCGGGGTGGCGGGCGTACTGCTCGGGGTGGCGCTGCTGCTGGTGTTCTCGTTCGCGTTCTCGTGGATCTGGACCATGTTCGGACTGATGCTGCGCAGCGAGAAGTCGGTCATGGGCGTCAGCATGATGGTGATCTTCCCGCTGACCTTCCTGTCGAACGTCTTCGTCGACCCGAGGACCATGCCCGGCTGGCTCCAGGCTTTCGTGAACAACAGCCCGGTGACCCATCTGGCGACGGCCGTGCGGGAGTTGATGGCGGGGAACTGGCCGGCGGCGGACATCGCCTGGTCGCTCGGCTGGTCGGCGGTGTTCGTGGTGGTCTTCGGTGCGGTCACGATGCGCCTGTACAACCGCAAGTAGCGTTCTCCACGCGCCCGACCGCGGCGGTTGACCTTCCCGCGCGGGGAAGGCCCAGCATCGGTGGCGCCGGGCAGGGAGCCCGGTACGGGGAGGAACGCATGCTGACGATCGGGGACTTCGCCCGCGCCTCCCGGCTCTCGGCCAAGGCGCTGCGCCGCTACGACGAGCTGGGCCTGCTGCCGCCCGCCCGCGTCGACCCGTTCACCGGCTACCGCTACTACACCGAGGAACAGGTGGAGCGGGCCCGGCTGGTGGGCTGGCTGCGGCGGATCGGGATGCCGCTCGCCGAGGTCGGGCGGGTCTGCGCGCTGTACGAGACGGACGACGCGGCCGGCGCGGCCCGCGCGATCCGCGCGTACTGGGCGGGCGTGGAGTCGGAGACGGCGGCGCGGCGGGACCTGGCGGCCTCCCTGGTGGACCGGCTGAAGGGCCCCACTGACATGACGACGACCCCTCCCACCTCTCCTCCTGCCTCCTTCGCCCTGCGCGCCGCCATACGGCTCGACCCCGGCCTGGTGCGCGCCGTCCAGCAGGACGCCGCCCACGCCGGACCGCGCCTGCTGGCCGTCGCCGACGGGTACGGCCCCGAGGGCGAGCGCGCCGCGCGGTCGGCACTCGCCGCGCTCGCGTCGGTGGCCCCGCCCGCCGGTTCCGCCGCCCGCACCGTCGTCCGGGCGGGCGATGTCCTCAACGCCCTGGAGGACGGGGTGCGCGACGCCAACGACGCGGTGGCCGGGCTTTCCGGGTCCGGTACGACGCTGACCGCCGCCCTGCTCGCCGGGAACCGCCTCGCGCTGGCCCATGTGGGCGACTCGCGGGCGTATCTGCTGCGCGAGGGCACCCTCGTCCGGCTCACCCGGGACCACACGGTGGTCCAGGCGCTCGTCGACGCGGGCGAGGTGGACCCGGCCGAGGCGGCCGACCGGCCCGACCGGGCGCTGCTCCTGAAGGCTCTCGACGGCGGGGACGTGCCGCCGGAACCGGAGCTCGCCGTGCGCGAGGTCCGGCCGGGCGACCGGCTGCTGCTCTGCACCGACGGGCTCTCGGCGCTGCTCACCGCGCAGGACATCGAACGCGGCCTCGCGCGAGTCGGCGGCCCCGAAGCCGCGGCCGCCGCCCTGGTCGCGCTCGCGCGGGACCTGGGCGGCCCGGACAACGTGGCGTGCGTGGTGGCGGACGTCGTGCGGGACGGAGTTTCGGAGGGCGTGCCGGAGGGCGTTGCGGGCGCGGTCCGGTCCGCCTCCTAGACGGACGAAGGGCGCCCCCGGCCGTACGGGTCTACCGCTCGGCGACCTTGCCCCGGACGACCACCACGGGGCAGGGCGCGTGCTGGGCGACGTTCGTCGAGACGGAGCCCAGGACGGCCGCCTTGAAGCCGCTGTGGCCGCGGTCGCCCACCACGAGCAGGGAGGCGCCCTCGGCCTGTTCGACCAGGATCTGGGAGGGGTTGCCGGCGGCCACCGTGCGGGTGACGGCGGCGGCCTCCGCCGGCGTGAGGGCCTTGGCCAGGGACTCGTCCAGGATCTCCTTGGCGAGCCGCTCGGGGTCGAACCCCTGCGGCACGCCCGGCATGGCGGTCGCCCAGGACGCCGGGTACTCCCAGGTGATCACCGCGTGCAGGGAGTCCCCGGTCAGGGCGGCCTGCCGCGCCGCCCACCTCAGCGCCTTCAGGGACGGCTCCGAGCCGTCCACGCCCACCACGATCCTGCCGCCGCTCGTCACGGTCATCACGGTCCTCCGTCTCGCCGTCGGGAGAAGCTTCCGGTCAATCCAGTCGCAGATCGGCCAACTGCTGCTCGAACGGGACGATTTCGTCCTCTTCGGCGCTTCTGCCCGGCCGGGCCGCGACCATGTCCGCGAACCCGTTCCCGGCGCGGGTGATGCGGGCCGGCAGGCCCTCGGTGTACTCGTCGCCGCCGGAGCCCCAGTCCTCGGAGGCGGCGTAGACGGCGGTCGGGGCGACGAGGGCCCGCAGATAGGCGAAGAGCGGGCGCAGGGCGTGGTCGAGGACGAGGGAGTGGCGGGCGGTGCCGCCGGTGGCGCCGATGAGGACGGGCGTGCCGGTGAGCGCGGCCGGGTCGATCAGGTCGAAGAAGGACTTGAACAGGCCGCTGTAGGAGGCCGTGAAGACGGGCGTCACGGCGACGACCCCGTCCGCGCCGGTCACCGCGTCGATCGCCGCCCCGAGCTTCTCGGAGGGGAAGCCGGTGACGAGGTTCTTCGCGATGTCGACGGCCAGGTCGCGCAGTTCGACGACCTCGACGTCGACGGCGTACTCCTGCTCGGCGAGCCGGTACCGGGCGGCCTGGAGCAGCCGGTCGGCGAGCAGCCGGGTGGAGGAGGGGCTGCTGAGGCCGGCCGAGACGGCGACCAGCTTGAGGGTGCGCATGGGATCAGACCTCCTGCTTCGGTGCGGTCTCCTCGACGGCCGCCTTCTCGACGGCCGCCTTCTCGGTGACCGTCTTCCCGACGGCCGTCTTCCCGACGGCCGACTTTCCGGCGGCCTTCTGGACGGCGGGGTGGAGCGGGGCGGTCTCCGGTACGCCGGCCGGCCGCAGGTTCGCGAACTCCTTGCGCAGCACCGGGACGACCTCCTCGCCGAGGAGGTCGAGCTGCTCCAGGACCGTCTTCAGCGGCAGGCCCGCGTGGTCGATCAGGAAGAGCTGGCGCTGGTAGTCGCCGACGTACTCGCGGAAGGACAGGGTCCGTTCGATGACCTCCTGCGGCGAGCCGACGGTGAGCGGGGTCTCGCGGCTGAACTCCTCCAGGGAGGGGCCGTGGCCGTAGACGGGCGCGTTGTCGAAGTACGGGCGGAACTCGCGCACCGCGTCCTGGGAGTTCCTGCGCATGAAGACCTGGCCGCCGAGGCCCACGACGGCCTGCTCGGGGGTGCCGTGGCCGTAGTGCGCGTACCGCTGGCGGTAGAGGCGGACCATCTTCTCGGTGTGCTGCTTGGGCCAGAAGATGTGGTTGGCGAAGAAGCCGTCGCCGTAGTACGCGGCCTGCTCGGCGATCTCGGGGGAGCGGATGGAGCCGTGCCAGACGAAGGGCGGGACGCCGTCCAGCGGGCGCGGGGTGGCGGTGAAGCCCTGGAGCGCGCTGCGGAACCTCCCCTCCCAGTCGACCACGTCCTCCCTCCACAGCCTGTGGAGGAGCGCGTAGTTCTCGATGGCGAGCGGGATGCCCTGCCGGATGTCCTGGCCGAACCACGGGTAGACCGGGCCGGTGTTGCCGCGGCCCGTCATCAGGTCGACGCGGCCGTCGGCGAGGTGCTGGAGGGTGGCGTAGTCCTCGGCGATCTTCACCGGGTCGTTGGTGGTGATCAGCGTCGTGGAGGTGGAGAGGATCAGCTTCTCCGTGCGGGCGGCGATGTGCCCGAGGAGGGTCGTGGGGGAGGACGGCACGAACGGCGGGTTGTGGTGCTCGCCGGTGGCGAACACGTCCAGGCCGACCTCCTCGGCCTTGAGCGCGATGGCGACGGTGTTCTTGATCCGCTCGTGCTCGGTGGGGGTGCGGCCGGTGGTGGGGTCGGTCGTCACGTCGCCGACGGTGAAGATCCCGAACTGCATCGTGCTCACCTCTCGCCTTCCTGGTTTTGGTTGAACCTTAAACCATCCCGTGCAACGGTGCCACTTCCCTCCCTATTCCTGCCGCTCCCCGCGCTCTTCCACATCGGGCAGAACGCCCGGAATCAGCCGCTGAGCGGCGGGTTTCCGCCCTCCCGTAGAGTCGGCCGATGTGAACGCCGCGATATCGGAGCAGCCGGAGCGATCGGCACGGCCGGAACAGCCGGAGCAGCCGGAGCAGCCGGCGCCGTCGAAGCAGGTGGTGACGGTCGTCGGGATCGGTGCCGACGGCTGGGACGGACTGCCCGAGACCTCCCGCCGGGCCCTGCGCTCCGCCGAGGTGCTGATCGGCGGCCCCCGCCAGCTCGACCTGCTGCCCGTCGCCGACTGCCCCGGCACCCGGGTCACCTGGCCCAGCCCGCTGCGCCCGGCCGTGCCCGGCCTGCTCGCCGCCCACGAGGGCCGCCGCGTCGCCGTCCTGGCCAGCGGCGACCCCCTCTTCTACGGGATCGGCCGCACCCTCGCCGAGATCCTGGGCCCGGACCGGCTGCACGTCCTGCCGCACCCGTCCTCCGTCTCGTACGCCTGCGCCCGGCTCGGCTGGCCCCTGGAGGCCACCGAGACGGTCTCCCTCGTCGCCCGGCCGCTCGACGCGCTGACCGCCGCCCTGCACGACGGCCGCCGCCTGCTGCTGCTCGGCGAGGGCCCCGACTCGCCCGCGCGGGTCGCGGCCCTGCTGCGCGAGCGCGGCTGGGGCGGCACCCGGATCCGGGTCCTCGAACAGCTCGGCGGGCCCCGCGAGCGGCTCCTCGACGGCACCGCCGCCGACTGGCCCCACGAGCGCGCCGACGCCCTGCACGTCCTCGCGCTCGACTGCGTACGCGACCCGGACACCCTGCGGCTCGGCACCACCCCCGGCCTGCCCGACGAGGCGTACGAGCACGACGGCCAGCTCACCAAGCGCTACGTCCGCGCCGCCACCCTCGCCGCCCTCGCGCCCGCCCCCGGCGAACTGCTCTGGGACGTCGGCGGCGGCTCCGGCTCCATCGGCGTCGAATGGATGCGGGCCCACCGCGCCTGCCGGGCGGTCGCCGTCGAGAGGTCGCCCGAGCGGGCCGCGCGCATCGCGCGCAACGCGGCCGCCCTCGGCGTGCCCGGCCTGAAGGTCGTCACGGGCGCCGCCCCGGGC
Source organism: Streptomyces sp. NPDC006339 (assembly GCF_040612775.1). NCBI lineage: Bacteria > Bacillati > Actinomycetota > Actinomycetes > Kitasatosporales > Streptomycetaceae > Streptomyces > Streptomyces sp. NPDC006339. The sequence continues at coordinate 18,239 of NZ_JBEXQW010000073.1, read as the reverse complement.
GCGCTGGCCGGCCTCGACACCCCCGACGCGATCTTCATCGGCGGCGGTCTGACCGCGCCCGGCCTGCTCGACGCCTGCTGGGACGCGCTCCCGCCCGGCGGCCGGCTCGTCGCCAACACCGTGACCCTGGAGTCCGAGGCGGTGCTCGCCGCACGTCACCGGCGCCACGGCGGCGAGCTGATCCGGCTCGCGGTCGCCGCCGCCGTGCCCGTGGGCGGCTTCACCGGCTGGCGCCAGGCGATGCCCGTCACCCAGTGGTCCGTAACGAAAGGTTCTGGAGAAGGATGACCGTCTACTTCATCGGCGCGGGCCCCGGCGCGGCCGACCTGATCACCGTGCGTGGCGCGCGGACCCTGGCGGCGTGCGGGGTCTGCCTCTACGCCGGTTCCCTCGTCCCGCGCGAGCTGCTCGCCGAGTGCCCGCCGGACGCCAAGCTGGTCGACACGGCGCGGATGGACCTCGACCAGATCCTCGCCGAGATCACCGCCGCCCACGAGGCCGGGCAGGACGTGGCCCGGCTGCACTCCGGCGACCCGTCCGTCTTCAGCGCCATGGCCGAGCAGATGCGGCGCCTGGACGCGGCCGGCATCCCGTACGAGGTCGTGCCCGGCGTCCCGGCCTTCGCGGCGGCGGCCGCCGCGCTCAAGCGGGAGCTGACGGTGCCGACGGTCGGCCAGACCGTCATCCTCACCCGTATCGCCCAGCAGGCCACGCCCATGCCGGAGGGCGAGGACCTGGCCACCCTCGGCCGCAGCGGCGCCCTGCTCGTCCTCCACCTCGGCGCCCGCTACGTCGACCGGATCGTCTCCGAACTGGTCCCCCACTACGGCGCCGACTGCCCGGCCGCCGTCGTCGCGATGGCCAGCCGCCCCGACGAGGTCGTGCTGCGGGGCACCCTGGAGGACATCGCGGAGCAGGTGAAGGCGGCCGGCATCACCAAGACCGCCGTCATCCTCGTGGGCCGCACGCTGGCCGCCTCGGAATTCCGCGACAGCCACCTCTACGACCCGGCCCGGGACCGCCACACCTGCTGAGGCGTGGCGCTCGGCCCCGGGCCCTGGTTCACGCGTTGGGCCGCTTGCCGTGGTTGGCCTTCTTCTTCTTGCGGGCCCGCTTCTTGTTGCCGCGCTTCGCCATGGGGATTCCTCCCTTTCGTATGCGTCGGGGGGTGTGCCCTGCCGAGCCTAGGTTTGCCGGACGGGGCCCGCACGTCGGCTGTCAGTGCCATGCGCTGCAATGGGGGACGTGACCGTCTACGACGTGGCCCGGGCGCTGCCGGGCATCGGGGAACTGCGCGACCACTGCCGGGGGCTCGCGATGCTGGACGCGGTGCTGAGCCCGGAGTGGGAGGACCGGTACTACTCCTTCGACGCGCACTGGGAGGAAGGCGAGCAGATGGCCTCCATGCGGAACGGCATGGGCGACGAGTACGCGATCGTGTTCTCCGATGCCGGGGCCTATGCCCGGGGCTTCGACCACGAGTCGCCGATGAGCCCGTGGGCCCGCACGGACACCCCCGCGCCCTGGCCCGGCGTCCTCGACTCCGTACCGGAGGTCTTCCGGCCGTACGTGACAGAGCCCGCGTTCTGCGAGGAGGACGGCACCCCCACCATCACCTGCTGCCTGTGGCGCGAGGCCGCCGACCCGGTCTGGCGGACCGGCACCGTCGACTTCCCCGACGGCGCCGCGTACGTCTTCGAGCTGCTCGTCGACCGCTCGGCGGAGGCGTACGCGGAATGGGCCTCCGACTACCACGAGACGGACGTCGACGTCGACGCCGTCCGCCACGTCCTCGCCCTGCGCCCCTTGACCGCGGCCGTGGTCGCCGCCCTCAACCCGGAGGCGGAGCTCGCGGGCCTCGCCGAGGACATCGCGGAGATCGGCTACCCGACGCTCACGGAGTGACGCCCCACTCCGGCGCCGGCGCCGCCATCACCGTCGCGTCCACCCGCTCCCCCTCCCACAGCAGCGCCCCCCGCAAGGTGCCCTCCGCGCGGAAGCCGGCCTTCCCGGGGTCCTCGAACATCGGACCCGGACCCGGGCCCGGCGGTTCAGCTCTCGCCCCCGGTTCAGGTCACGGGCCCGCCGGTGCCGACCGGCCCACCACGACGCCCGCGCGGTCGATGCACACGACGTCGACGGTCACCGGCGCGCCGCGCAGCACCGCGAGTGCCTCGTCGCGGGCGCGGGCGGCGACCAGGTCGCCCAGCGGCACTCCGGCGGCCTCGCAGAGGCGGAGGGCGGCCAGGCCCGTGTTGGCGGCGGCGATCTCCTCCGCCAGGGCTTCGGACGCGCCGCCCGAGCGGGCCAGCCCGGCGAGGAAGGTCTTGTCGACCTGGGAACGGGCCGAGTGCAGGTCCAGGTGGCCGGCGGCCAGTTTGGAGAGTTTCGCGAAGCCGCCGCAGATCGTGAGCCGGTCCACGGGGTGGCGTCGGATGTATTTGAGGACGGCGCCCGCGAAGTCGCCCATGTCGAGCAGGGCGATCTCCGGCAGGTCGTACAGCTCGGTGACCGTGCGCTCGGAGGTGGAGCCGGTGCAGCCGGCGACGTGGGTGAGGCCGCCGGCGCGGGCCACGTCGACCCCGCGCCGGATGGAGTCGATCCAGGCGGAGCAGGAGTAGGGCACGACGACGCCCGTGGTGCCGAGCACGGACAGGCCGCCCAGGATGCCGATCCGCGGGTTCCAGGTGGAGCGGGCGATCTCGGCGCCGTGGTCGACGGAGATCGTGATCTCGACGTCGCCGGCCGCGCCGTGGGCCGCCGCGACCTCCGCCACGTGCTCCCGCATCATCTGCCGGGGCACGGGGTTGATCGCCGGCTCGCCGACCTCCAGCGGCAGGCCGGGCAGGGTGACCGTGCCCACGCCCTCGCCGGCCCGGAACACCACGCCGGAGCCGGCCGGCAGGAGCCGTACCGTCGAGCGGATCAGCGCGCCGTGGGTGACGTCGGGGTCGTCGCCCGCGTCCTTCACCACCCCGGCCATGGCGGAGTCCGGCCGCAGTTCCTCCGCGGCGAGCGCGAAGGCCGGCGTCTGGCCCTTGGGCAGGGTGATCGTCACCGGGTCCGGGAAGTCGCCGGTGAGCAGCGCGGTGTACGCGGCGGTCGTCGCCGCCGTCGCGCAGGCACCGGTCGTCCAGCCGGGCCGCAGACCGGTGTGCTTGAGTTGGGCCGCACGCCCCCCGGAACCCATGCCGGAACCGGCCCCGGCCCCCGTGCCGGAACGCGCGCCGGACCCCATGCCGGAACTCATGAACGGACTCCCAGGATTCCCATGCACGTACTCATCCTCGGCGGGACGACCGAGGCCCGCGCCCTGGCCGGGCTGCTGCACTCCGGGCACCCCGGGTACTCCGGGCCCCCCGGGCGCCCCGGCCTGCGGGTGACCAGCTCGCTCGCCGGGCGGGTCGCCGCGCCCCGGCTGCCGGTGGGCGAGGTGCGGATCGGCGGCTTCGGCGGGGCGGAGGGGCTCGCCGCGTGGCTGCGGGAGAACGCCGTGGACGCGGTCATCGACGCCACCCATCCCTTCGCGGAGCGGATCAGTTTCCACGCGGCCCGGGCGGCCGCCACCGCCCATGTTCCCCTGCTGGCCCTGCGCCGCCCCGGCTGGGTCCCGGTCGAGGGGGACGACTGGCACGAGGTCGCGTCCCTCGACGAGGCCGCGGCGGCCCTCGACGGCCTCCGCGACCGGGGCGGCCACCGGGTCGACCGGGTCTTCCTCACCACCGGCCGGATGGGTCTCGCGGCCTTCGCCGGGCGCCCCGAGTGGTTCCTCGTCCGCTCCGTGGACGCGCCCGAGCCCCCGATGCCGGCCCGGACCGAGGTCCTCCTGGACCGGGGGCCGTTCACGCTGGAGGGAGAGCGGGAACTGATCGCCCGCCACCGCGTCGACGTCCTGGTGACGAAGGACAGCGGCGCCGCCGCCACCGCCCCCAAGCTCACCGCCGCCCGCGAGGCCGGCCTCCCCGTCGTCATCGTCCGCCGCCCGCCCGTCCCGGAGGGCGTCCCGACGGCGGCGACCCCGGAGGAGGCCGCGGCCTGGCTCCGCTCTCCGGCACCCCGGCGATCACCCCCGCCGCACCGGGGTCACCCCCACCCGTAGCGGCGCGCTCACCCGTAGCGGCGCGGTGTCCAGGTGATCGTGCGGCCGTCGGCGCGCTCGACCGCGCGGGTCTGGGAGGAGCCGATGAGCAGCAGGGTGCGCATGTCGACCTCGGAGGGGTCCAGGGTCTTCAGGGTGAGGACGCGGACCGACTGCTCGGGGCCGCCGACGTCGCGGGCGACGACCACCGGGGTGTCGGGGGAGCGGACCTCCAGGAGGAGGTCGCGGGCGGCGGCCACCTGGTGGGTGCGGGAGCGGGAGCCCGGGTTGTAGATCGCGAGGACCAGGTCGGCCTCGGCGGCGGCGCGCAGCCGGCGGGCGATGACGTCCCAGGGCTTGAGCCGGTCCGAGAGCGAGATCGTCGCGTAGTCGTGGCCGAGGGGCGCCCCTGCGGCGGCGGCCGCGGCGTTGGCGGCGGTCACGCCCGGCAGGACCCGTACGGGCACGTCGGCGTACCGCTCCTCGGAGGCGACCTCCAGGACGGCGGTGGCCATGGCGAAGACGCCCGGGTCGCCGCCCGACACGACGGCGACGCGCCGCCCGCGCCGGGCCAGGTCGAGGGCGAACTCGGCCCGCTCCGACTCGACCTTGTTGTCGGAGCCGTGCCGCCGCTGCCCGGCCCGCAGCACCGGGACCCGGTCCAGGTAGGTGGTGTAGCCGACGAGGTCGTCGGCGTTGACCAGCGCGCCGCGCGACTCGGGGGTCAGCCAGGGCGCCCCGGCAGGCCCGGTGCCGACGACCACGACCTCGCCGACGGCCTCCCGGGACTCGGGGGCGACGGCGTCGATACGGGAGGGGAGGACGGCGACCGAGAAGTACGGGACGGTCGTCGGGTCCACGTCGGACAGCGCGTCCGTCCGCTCGCCCGGCATGAACGCCCGCTCCACGTACCGCGCGTCCTCCAGCCGGCCGGCCCGCTCCAGGGCGCGCCGCACGGTCGGGAAGGTGCGGCCGAGCTTCATCACGACGGCCGAGTCGGTGGCGGCGAGGCGGGCGGTCAGCTCGTCCTCCGGCAGGGTGCCGGGGATGATCGTGAGCACCTCCTCGGCCTCGCACAGCGGCTCACCGAGCCGGGCCGCGGCGGCGCTGACCGACGTGACGCCGGGGATGACGGTCGTGTCGTAGCGGTCGGCGAGCCGCTTGTGCATGTGTTGGTACGAGCCGTAGAAGAGCGGGTCGCCCTCGGCGAGGACGGCGACGGTGCGGCCGGCGTCCAGGTGGGCGGCGAGGCGGGCCGACGCCTCCTCGTAGAAGTCGTCGAGCGCGCCCCGGTAGCCGCCGGGGTGGTCGGTGGTCTCCACGGTGAGCGGGTACATCAGCCGCTCCTCGATGTGGTCCTCGCGGATGTGCTCGGCGGCGATCGAGCGGGCGATGGACCGGCCGTGGCGGGCCGAGTGGTACGCGATGACGTCGGCGGAGGCGATGGCCTTGACGGCCGCCACGGTCATCAGGTCCGGGTCGCCGGGCCCGAGCCCGACCCCGTACAGCTTGCCCTTCACCATGGTCATGCCTGGATCTCCGCTTCGTGCGCTATCGCGTTGATGGCGGCGGCGGTCATGGCGCTGCCGCCGCGCCGGCCCCGGACGACGAGGTAGTCGAGGCCGAGGGTGTTCTCCGCGAGGGCGTCCTTGGACTCGGCCGCGCCGATGAAGCCGACCGGTATGCCGAGGACGGCGGCCGGCCGCCCGGCCCCCTTCCCGATCATCTCCAGGAGGTGGAAGAGCGCGGTCGGCGCGTTGCCGATGGCCACCACGGACCCTTCGAGCCGGTCCCGCCACAGCTCCAGGGCCGCGGCCGAGCGGGTGGTGCCGAGCTCGGCGGCGAGGGCGGGCACGGAGGGGTCGGAGAGGGTGCAGACCACGTCGTTGTCGGCGGGCAGCCGCTTGCGGGTGACACCGCTGGCGACCATCTGCGCGTCGCAGAGGATGGGCGCGCCGGCGCGCAGCGCGGCACGGGCGGCGGTCACGACACCGGGGGAGTGGGCGACGTCCTTGACGAGGTCGGTCATGCCGCAGGCGTGGATCATCCGCACCGCGACCTGGGCGACGTCGGCGGGCAGGCCCGCGAGGTCCGCCTCGGCGCGGATCGTGGCAAAGGACCGGCGGTAGATCTCCGCGCCGTCCTTCTCGTACTCGAACATCCTGTTGCTCTCGCTCATCTCGTGGTGCGGGCGGTGGCCACTGCTTCGGTCAGGGAGGTACGGGGGGTGGGGGCGCCGTCCACCAGATAGCCGCCGCCCTCGACGGCGAGGACGTCGACCCAGGCGCCGTGCGGGTGCCCGCAGCGGCGCTCGCACCCGGAATAGTGCACGGGCAGCCCCCCGGCCGGCGCGTCCCCGGCGTCCGCCCGGACATCCGCCAACGCCTTGCCGCAACCGGGCCGCCCGGTACAGGCGGTGACCCCGGCGAGGGGAGCGCGCGGGGAGGTGACGAGCCCGAGCGCGCGGAGCGCGTCGAGCCGGGCGGACAGGCCGGCACGGTGCCCGTGCGGCGCGTCGGCGGGCCGGTGGGCGGGGTCGTCCGTCTGCCCGTGCGGCTGCCCGTGCGGGGCGTCGGCGGACTGGCGGGCGGGGTCGTCCGTCTGCCCGTGCGGCTGCCCGTGCGGCGCGTCGGCGGACCGGTGGTCGGCGCCCACGGCGCCCACCGCGCCCACCGCGCCCACCGCGCCCACCGCGACCACCCCGCGCCACGGCGTGAGGCGCAGCTCCTCGGCCCCGTCGGCCAGGGCGCGCAACTGGGCGGCGGTGAGGCGGCCGAGGGGGGCGAGCACGTACAGGCCGGTCGCGCCGAGCACCCCGGGCGCGGGCGGTGCGCCGTGCTGCGGGAGCCGCGCGTCCGGTACGGGCTCCGCGGCGATCCCCGCGCGGGCGAGCGCCCCGGCCACGTCGAGCGCCGCCCCCGGCGGCAGTTCCCGCACCCGCCAGGCCCCGTTCCCCGCCTCCCGCGCCGCCGCCAGAAACGCCTCGGCCCCGGCCAACGCGGCCCGCGCCGCGTCCTCCCCGGCGACGCGGAAGCACTCTTCTCCGACGAACAGGAGCGCCGCCCCGGCACCGGCCGGGCCCGCGCCCCCCGCGTCCGCCCCGACTGCGATCAAGGTCACATCCCCGCCGAGGCCCGCCACGTCCCCCCGGCCGGCGTCCAGGACGAAGAGGAAACGGCCGGAAAGCGCCGTCGTCCAGGGCTGCGCGCACAGCAGGGAGTCCAGCTCGCGGGCCCACAACTGGGCCGGGCCGTGGCCGAGTCCGGTGAGGTCGGCGGCCGGGGACGCGACGATGTTGCGGACGCGTTCGTGGCCGGGGGAGGGCAGCAGGCCCGCGTCGTCGAGGAGGGCGGCCAGGCGGGTGCCGCAGTCGTCGGCGAGGCCGCGCAGTTCGGCGTTGCCGCGCGAGGTGATGCTGATCCGCCCGTCGCCCAGGGTCTCCGCCGCCAGGGCCAGCGCCTCGGACTGACGGACCGTCAAGCGCCCGCCGGGCAGGCGCAGTCGGGCCAGGCGGCCGTCGTCGGCCGGGTGCAGGCGCAGCGCCCCCGGGCAGGCGTCGCCACGGTCCCGTATGCGAGCTTCGCCCGGTTCGGACGTCGAGGGTGGGGTGGGCGGCATGGCGGCGAGCATACCCACGGGAAACCGGCCGACCACCGGGTGTGATCCGGCCGACTCTCCCGTCCCCTCCGGCCCGCCGACCGCACGATCTAGGATGCAGACCGGCATGGGGTCCCAGGGCCCCGGGGAGGAAGCCCGGTGAGAATCCGGCGCGGTCCCGCCACTGTGAGCCGTTCCGGCCGCGCGCCCAGCGCGACCCGCGACCGGTGAGCCAGGAACTCCCGCCGTCCATACGACCACCCGGGGCGCGGACAACCCCGAGGAAGGGCCCGAGCTCGCCATGCTCCTGCTGCTGTCGCACTCCGACACCGACCTGCTCAGCGCCCGCGCGGCCGGTGGCCCGGTCCCGTACCGGTTCGCGAACCCCGCACGGCTGCCCCTCGCCGACCTCCCCGCCCTCCTCGACGGCGCCGACCTCGTCGTCGTACGCCTCCTCGGGGGCCTGCGCTCCTGGGAGGAGGGCCTGGACGCGGTCCGCGCCGCCGGAAAGCCGGTGGTCGTGCTCAGCGGCGAACAGGCCCCCGACGCCCAGTTGATGGAGACGTCCACCGTCCCGATCGGCGTCGCCACCGAGGCCCACGCCTACCTCGCGCACGGCGGCCCGGCCAACCTGGAGCAGCTCGCCCGGTTCCTCTCCGACACCGTCCTGCTCACCGGCCACGGCTTCGAGGCCCCCGCGCCCGCCCCCACCTGGGGCCCGCTGGAGCGCACCCCGAAGAACACGGCCACCGACGGCCCGACCGTCGCCGTGCTCTACTACCGCGCCCACCACATGAGCGGCAACACCGCCTTCGTCGGCGCCCTGTGCGACGCGATCGAGGAGGCCGGCGGCCGGGCGGAGGCCCTGTACGTGGCCTCCCTGCGCGCGCCCGAGCCCGAGCTGCTCGACGAGCTGCGCGGCGCCGACGCGATCGTGACGACGGTCCTCGCCGCCGGCGGCACCAAGCCCGCCGAGGCGCAGGCCGGCGGCGACGAGGAGGCATGGGACGCGGGCGCGCTCGCCGCGCTCGACGTGCCGATCCTCCAGGCGCTGTGCCTGACCGGCTCCCGCTCCGCCTGGGAGGAGAACGACGAGGGCCTGTCGCCGCTGGACGCCGCCAGCCAGGTCGCGGTCCCCGAGTTCGACGGCCGGCTCATCACCGTCCCGTTCTCCTTCAAGGAGATCGACGAGGACGGCCTCCCGGCGTACGTGGCCGACGCCGAGCGCGCCGCCCGCGTCGCCGGCATCGCCGTCCGCCACGCCCGCCTCCGGCACATCCCGAACGCCGAGAAGAAGCTGGCGCTCGTCCTCTCCGCGTACCCGACCAAGCACTCCCGCATCGGCAACGCCGTCGGCCTCGACACCCCCGCCTCCGCCGTCGCCCTGCTCCGGCGCCTCGTCGCCGAGGGCTACGACTTCGGGCCCGAGGACGAGATCCCCGGCCTGGTCTCCGGCGACGGCGACGAGCTGATCTACGCCCTGATCGAGGCCGGCGGCCACGACCAGGACTGGCTCACCGAGGAGCAGCTCGCCCGCAACCCGGTCCGCATCCCGGCCGCCGACTACAAGCGCTGGTACGCGCGGCTCCCGCAGGAGCTGCGCGACGAGGTCGAGCAGCACTGGGGCCCGCCGCCGGGCGAGATGTTCCTGGACCGCTCCCGCAACCCGGAGGGCGACATCGTCCTCGCCGCCCTGCGGCGCGGGAACCTGCTGATCCTCATCCAGCCGCCGCGCGGCTTCGGCGAGAACCCGATCGCGATCTACCACGACCCCGATCTGCCGCCCTCCCACCACTACCTGGCCGCCTACCGCTGGATCGCCGCCCGCGCCGAGGACGGCGGCTTCGGCGCCGACGCGATGGTGCACCTCGGCAAGCACGGCAACCTGGAGTGGCTGCCGGGCAAGAACGCCGGCCTGTCCGCCGCCTGCGGCCCGGACGCGGCCCTCGGCGACCTGCCGCTGATCTACCCGTTCCTGGTCAACGACCCGGGCGAGGGCACCCAGGCCAAGCGCCGGGTCCACGCCACCCTGGTCGACCACCTCGTGCCGCCGATGGCCCGCGCCGAGTCGTACGGCGACATCACGCGCCTGGAGCAGTTGCTCGACGAGTACGCGCAGATCTCCTCCATGGACCCGTCGAAGCTGCCGGCGATCCGCGCCCAGATCTGGACGCTGATCCAGGCCGCGAAGCTCGACCACGACCTGGGCCTCGAGGACCGGCCGGACGACGACGGCTTCGACGACTTCCTGCTGCACGTCGACGGCTGGCTGTGCGAGGTCAAGGACGCCCAGATCCGCGACGGCCTGCACGTCCTCGGCGGCGCCCCGACCGGCCCCGAGCGGGTCAACCTGGTCCTGTCGATCCTGCGCGCCCGCCAGATCTGGGGCGGTACGCAGGCGCTGCCGGGCCTGCGCGAGGCCCTGGGCCTGGACGAGTCGGCCGCGACCCGCTCAGGCGCCGACGAGGCGGAGGCGACGGCGCGCGCGCTGGTCGAGGCGATGGAGGCGGCGGACTGGTCCGTGGACGCGGTCGAGTCGGTCGCCGCCGGGCACGGCCCGGACGTGGCGGCCGTGCTGCGCTTCGCCTGCGAGCAGGTCGTGCCGCGCCTCGCCGCCACCACCGACGAGCTCACCCACGCCGTCCACGCCCTGAACGGCGGCTTCGTCCCGGCCGGCCCCTCCGGCTCGCCGCTGCGCGGCCTGGTCAACGTGCTGCCGACCGGCCGCAACTTCTACTCCGTCGACCCCAAGGCCGTCCCCTCCCGCCTCGCCTGGGAGACCGGCCAGGCCCTCGCCGACTCGCTCCTGGAGCGCTACCGCGCGGACAACGGCGAGTGGCCGACCTCCGTCGGCCTGTCCCTGTGGGGCACCAGCGCGATGCGCACCGCCGGCGACGACGTGGCGGAGGCGCTCGCCCTGCTCGGCGTCCGCCCGGTGTGGGACGAGGCGTCGCGCCGCGTCAACGGCCTGGAGCCGATCCCGCTCGCCGAGCTCGGCCGCCCGCGCGTCGACGTGACCCTGCGCATCTCCGGCTTCTTCCGCGACGCGTTCCCGCACGTCATCGGCCTGCTCGACGACGCCGTACGGCTCGTCGCGGGCCTGGACGAGCCGGCCGAGCAGAACTACGTGCGGGCCCACGCGCAGGCCGACCTGGCCGAGCACGGCGACGAGCGGCGCGCCACCACCCGTATCTTCGGCTCGCGGCCGGGGACGTACGGCGCGGGTCTGCTCCAGTTGATCGACTCGCGCGACTGGCGCACCGACGCCGACCTCGCCGAGGTGTACACGGTGTGGGGCGGTTACGCGTACGGGCGCGGCCTGGAGGGCCGTCCGGCGCGCGCCGAGATGGAGACCGCCTACAAGCGGATCGCGGTCGCGGCCAAGAACACCGATACCCGCGAGCACGACATCGCCGACTCGGACGACTACTTCCAGTACCACGGCGGCATGGTCGCGACCGTGCGCGCGCTGCGGGGCACGGCCCCGGAGGCGTACATCGGCGACTCCACCCGCCCGGAGACGGTCCGCACCCGCACGCTCGTCGAGGAGACCTCGCGCGTCTTCCGGGCCCGCGTGGTGAACCCCCGCTGGATCGAGGCGATGCGCCGCCACGGCTACAAGGGCGCCTTCGAGCTGGCGGCGACGGTCGACTACCTCTTCGGCTACGACGCCACGACCGGCGTGGTCGCCGACTGGATGTACGACAAGCTGACCGAGGCGTACGTCCTCGACCCGGAGAACCAGGCATTCCTGAAGGAGGCCAACCCGTGGGCGCTGCACGGCATCGCCGAGCGGCTCCTGGAGGCCGAGTCCCGCGGCATGTGGGAGAAGCCGGACCCGGAGACGCTGGCCGCGCTGCGGCAGGTCTTCCTGGAGACGGAGGGCGACCTCGAAGGCGGCACGGACGGCGCGGACGGTTCGGACGGCTGAGTTACGATCCGGGCGTGACCTGGGGTGGGGTGGTGGGCGTGCGAGCCCGTGGAACGGTGATGGCGACGGCGGCGCTGGGGCTGAGCGTGGCCCTGGCGGCCTGCTCGGGCTCCGGCGCGGGCGACGGCGGCAAGGCCCCGAAGCCGAGCGGGACGTCGAGCGCGCCGGGCACCCCGGCCCCCTCCGGTACGCCGACCCCGCCGGCGACGACCGGCGCGGCGGACCCGGCCCTGGACCGGGCCACGCCGACGACCACGCCGTCCAGCCAGGGCGTGAAGCCCAGCAGGCCCTCCTGGCAGAAGAAGACCCTTCAGCCGAAGAAGCCCTGACGGCGGCCGCTCCTGGCGTTACGAGGACCCCTTCGCGGCCTTGACGGCGGCCGCCGCGTTGACGTTCCCGAGGCCCAGCTTCGGGAGGTTCCGCGGATTGGCCGCCGTGTCGCGGATCGTCTTCATGATCGCCGCCGGGTCCAGGCCCTGCCGGTGGAGCAGGGCGGCGACGGCGGCGACGTACGGCGAGGCCATCGACGTGCCGGACAGGGTGCCGTAGCCCGAGGTGTTCCCGGCCGTCTCCTGCGTCCGGTACGTCGGCAGCGTGGACAGGATGTCCACGCCCGGCGCGGCGACGGCGTTCTGGGCGCCGAAGTTGGTGAAGGAGGCGGGTGCGCCGTTCTCGCCGGCGGCGTTGACGACCAGCACCGGGGTGTCCAGCTTGTAGGGCTGGAGCAGTGTGGAGTCGTTCCCGGCGGCGGCCACCACGACCGCGCCCTTGCCGTTGGCCGCGGCGATGGCCTGGTTCAGCACGCCGCCCTTGAGCAGCCGGGCCATCAGGCCGGACTCGCCGAGGGAGAGGTTGATGACGTCGGCGCCGTGCTGCGCGGCCCAGACGATGCCCTTGGTGATGGCGTCGTTGCTGCCGCTGCCGTCCGCGCCGAGCACCCGCACCGGCATGATCTTCGCCCCCGGCGCGCCGCCCGCGACGCCGATGCCGTTGTCCGTGTGGGCGGCGGCGATGCCGGCGACATGGGTGCCGTGGCCGTTGAGGTCCCGGGGGTCGTCGTCGTTGTCGACGAAGTCGTGGCCGGCGACGAGACGGCCCTTCAGATCCGGGTGATCGGGGTCGACCCCGGTGTCGACGACGGCGATGACCGTGTCGTCCGCCTCGGCGGTGTCCCACGCCTCGGGCAGCTTCAGCGCGTCGAGGGCCCACTGCTGCCCGCGCAGGGGGTCGGGCTTGTCGGCCTCGTCGTCGGCGTCGCCGCCGCATCCGGTGGTCACGGCGGCGACGAGGGCGGTGAGGGCCGTGAGTGCGGCGAGGGTGGCGGTGGCGGGCCGTCGGCGCATGTATTTCTCCCGATCTCTCCCGATCCGAGCGTGTTCGCCCCAGTCAAGCGTCGGGCGCCGGGACCCGCATCCCGAACCGCCGCCCGCATCCCGAACCGCCTCTTGCGGCGGGGACACGCCCCCGGCCCGGCCCCTACGGCACCCGGCAGCCCAGCCGGACGTTCCAGCGGCCGGCCCGGCCGGACAGGTCGACGCCGTGGAGGGGGCGGATGTCCATGCGCCAGAAGGCGGCGTCCGGCGCGCCGAGCGCGTGGGTGACGGCCGCGCGGATCACGTCCGGCTCGGCGAAGGCGAGGACGGTGCCCGGCTCCAGGGCCTCCAGCCAGGCCGCGACCCGCTCGCGCAGGTGCCGCAGCGACTCGCCGCCGTGCGGGGCCGCGTCCGGGTCGGAGAGCCAGGCGGCCACCGACTCCGGTTCCTCGGCGGTCAGTTCGTCGAGGGTGCGGCCCCGCCACCGCCCCATCGCACAGCCCGCGAGGGCCGGTTCGGCCGGCACGTCCGCGAGGCCGAGGAGTTCGGCCGTCTCCCGGCAGCGGGTGGAGGGCGACCGGACCGTCCGCACCCGGGGCGCCGGGCACAGCCGGCCCGCCGCCCCGCCCCGTACCGGCTCCAGCGGACCGTCGTCGTCGAACCGGGCCTCGCGCTGCGCCAGGCTCATGGCCGGGGCGATCAGGGTGACGTGAACGGTCGTGGCGGCCATGGGTGATTCATCCCTCACTGTCGGCAGAGCTCTTCGGGCGCTCTTGGCGCGGCGTGTCCGGCGCGGTACGGTCAGGCGACATTTCCACAGAACGACGACGGCGAGACGGAAGTCCGGTGAGAGTCCGGCACGGTCGCGCCACTGTGAGCCCCCCCGGGACCCCAACCGCAGGCCCGGGAAGGCGAGTCAGACCCGAAGACCGTCGTCGCGCACCACCGTATGGGACGCGAGTTCCCGAGGAGGTTCCACCATGGCCGAGGCCATTGCGTCGCCCGCCGTCACGTCCACCCCGTCCGTCGCCCCCGTCTCGCTGCCGGTCCGCGCCGTTCTCCCGTGGGCGGCCTTCGTCGGCGTCCTGGCGCTCGTCGCGCTCTACTTCGTCGGTGCCGAGCAGGGGGCGACCTCGCTCTTCGCGGGCGAGGGCGTGCACGAGTGGGTGCACGACGGTCGCCACCTGCTCGGTTTCCCCTGCCACTGAGGGGCCACCGCACCGTGTCCGCTTCAACGGATCCCACCACTCCCACGGGCTCGCTCGTCGGGAAGCTCCTGGTCCGCGGCATGCTCGCGGGCCTGATCGCCGGACTGTTCGCCTTCGCCGTGGCCTACGTCGTCGGTGAGCCGTCCGTCAACGCCTCGATCGCCGTCGAGGAGGCCGCCGCCAAGGCGGAGCACGCCTCCGCGCACACCCACGGCGGCGGCGGTCACGGCGCGGGCCACGGCGCTGGCGCCGGCGAGGCCGAGGCGGCCGAGGAAGAGCTCGTCAGCCGGGACCTGCAGTCCACCGCGGGGCTCGCCACCGGCGTCCTCGTCTACGGTGTCGCGCTCGGCGGCATCGCGTCCCTGGCGTTCTGCTTCGTCCTGGGACGGCTCGGCCGGTTCACCCCGAAGGCCACCGCGGCGCTCGTCGCGGCGGCGGCCTTCACCACGGTCTATCTCGTGCCGTTCCTCAAGTACCCGGCGACCCCTCCGGCCGTCGGCAACCCGGACACCATCGGGAAGCGCACCACGCTCTTCTTCCTGATGATCCTGCTCAGCGTGCTGCTCGGCATCGCGGCGGTCGTCCTCGGCCGCCGCCTCGCCCCGAAGCTCGGCAACTGGAACGCGACCGTCGTCGCGGGCGCGGCCTTCGTCGCCGCGGTCGCGGTCGCCTGCGCGTTCCTGCCCGGCAACGGGGACGCCGTCGCCGCGGACTTCCCGGCCGCCGTGCTGTGGGAGTTCCGGCTCGCGACCCTGGGCATCCAGGCGGCCCTGTGGGTGGTCTTCGGACTCGCCTTCGGGCTGCTCGCCGAGCGGCTGCTCGCGCCGAGGCCCGCCTCGACGCCGGCGGTCGGGGCGGCTGCCGCCGCCTGAGCCCCCGTAACGCCACGTCGCCACGTCGGCCCCGTACCCCCACCGCGGTGTACGGGGCCGACGGCGTTCAGGACGGCGGCCGGAGCTCGCGGACCGGCGCCCCGGCCAGGAACGCCTCGATGTCCTCGACGGCCTGGCCGAAGTAGCGGGCGTAGTTCGCCTCCGTCACGTACCCCAGGTGCGGCAGCGCGAGCACGTTCGGCAGGGTCCGCAGCGGGTCGTCGGCCGGCAGCGGCTCCGTCTCGTAGACATCGAGCCCGGCCCCCGCGATCCACCCCTCCCGCAGCGCGCGCAGCAGCGCGGCCCCGTCGACGAGCCCGGCACGGGAGGTGTTGACCAGGTACGCGTGCGGGCGCATCGCCCGCAGTTCCGGCTCCCCGATCAGGCCGCGGGTGCGGTCGGAGAGCACCAGGTGCAGCGACACCACGTCACCGGCGCCCAGGAGTTCACGGAGGGAGCCGGCCCTGCGTACGCCGTGCTCGGCGGCCCGCTCGTCCGTCAGGTTCGGGCTCCAGGCGATCACGTCCATGCCGAAGGCGAGACCGATGCGGGCCATCCGGCCACCGATCTTGCCGAGGCCCACGAGCCCCAGCGTGCGGCCGGCGAGGTCCGTGCCGACCGTCGACTGCCACGGCCCGCCGTCCCGCATCGCCCGGCTCTCCACGTGCACCTGCCGGGCGAGCCCCAGGATCAGCGCCCAGGTCAGCTCGGTCGGCGGCACCGCACTGCTGTCCGTGCCGCAGGCGGTGACGCCCCGCGCGCGGGCCGCCGCCACGTCGATCGAGGCGTTGCGCATGCCGGAGGTGATCAGCAGCCGGAGCCGCGGCAGCCGCCCGAGGAGCTCGGCGTCGACCGGGGTGCGCTCGCGCATCACGACGAGGATCTCGCAGTCCTCGACGGCGGCGACCAGCGCGTCCCGGTCGGTGAGGTGCTCCCGCAGCACCCGCACCTCGACCCGGCCGTCCAGCGGGCTCCAGTCGGCGGAGGAGAGGGCGACGCCCTGGTAGTCGTCGAGGATCGCGCAGCGCAGTCTCATGCACCGCATGATCGCGCACGCGCCCTACGGCCCTGAGCGCGCCCCCGCCCGTATCCCGCCGTCCTACTTCCAGTTGATGCGGGCCTTGACGGCGCGCGCCGCCTTCCAGCCGAAGCTGACGGCGTACGCGGAGACCGCCGAGGGCGCCGGCTTGAGCTGGAGCAGCAGCTCGCCGTCGCGGGGCCCGACGCGCACGGTGTGCAGCCGCTTGCCGGCCCCGGGCAGGGACACGGCGTGCTCGTCGGCCCGCTTGCTGACCTTGCCGCCCAGGGCGGTGCCGAGGGCGCCGCGCGCGGTCAGGCCGTGGGCCGAGCAGCGCAGCGAGAGGTGCCAGTCGCCCTTGGAGAGGGCGCCGCCGCCGTCGACGGTGGCCAGGTCGACGGAGGCCCGGAAGCAGGCCCGCCCGTAGTCGTAGGTCTCCTTGCCGCGGCTGACGGTCAGGTGCGGCGAGGGCACCTGCTCGGCGGTGACGGCGACCTCGCGGCCGGTGCCGACGTGCTTGAGGACCACCTCGGTGACGAGGTCGTCGGTGTCGACCTGGTCGAGGTAGCCGTAACCGGCCAGTTCCAGGACCGTGCCGCGCCAGGCGAGCCGGTCGACCCGCCGGCGCGGGCTGGCGCCGATCGCCGTCGCCGTGATGTCGCACAGCTCCTCGAAGACGGGGGAGTCGGCGGCCGGGAACGGCGGCGTGGCGTACACCCTGCCGTCGCGGACCACGGCCTTGCCGGGGCGGCCGGCGAGCTGCCAGGCCACGACCTCGGCGAGCTCGTCGACGAGGCCCTCGCGCAGGCAGTGCGCGACGAGCTTCTCGTTCACCGGCATCTTGGCCAGGATCGCCGGGTTGATCCACTTCTCCGCGTACGGGCGTGCCAGCTCCACCATGCGCTTGCGCTCGCCGCCGTCGGCGTCGAGGAAGCGCTGGTCGAAGCGCCGGATCATCTCGACGTTGACGTGGCGTCCGACCAGGTGGTCGCGCAGCGGGCCGGGTTCGGTCAGACCGGTGACCAGCGTGACCATCTCGTCGGCCTGCTCCAGGGCCACGGTGAAGTCGATGCCGTTCGCGGTGATGTTGCCCTCGTCGCCCCGCTTGACGACGTAGTAGCAGTCGTAGTCGCCGACGGTCGAGATGACCTTGCTGTGCAGATACGCCTGGGCGACGAAGTACTGGTCCTCGCTGATCCGCATGTGCTCGGGGAAGCGGATGCCGTGCTTCTCGATCATCGCGCGCCGGAACAGCTTGAACGGCATGAGGGTGTAGTAGGCGTCGCCCTTGGACAGGTCGACCTTGTCCACGTTCTTGGCGAAGACCTGCTTCGGCACCCGGCGTCCGACGCCGATCAGCTTGGCGAGGACGGTGTCGGAGCCGTTCTTCTCGGCCATCGCGACCAGCCGCTCCAGGGCCTCGGGCCCGAGGCAGTCGTCGCCGTCGACGAAGAAGAGGTACGTGCCGGTGGCGTTCTCGATGCCGACGTTCCGCGGCCTGCTGGGCCCGCCGGACGCCTCCTGGTGCACGACCTTCACGGCCTCCGGGTACCGCGCGGCCCACGCGTCGAGCAGCTCGCCGCTGCCGTCGGTGCTGCCGTCGTCGACGGCGACGATCTCGAGTGCGTCCATGCCGATGGTCTGCTGCTCGATGGACTGGAGGGTCAGTTCCAGGTAGGGCATCGAGTTGTAGACGGGGACGACGAGCGAGACCGTGGGCGTACGCGGGACGTTCATCTCTCAGAATCCCCCATGCAGATCTTGTGAAAAGGGCTGGTCGCGATGGCGCATCGTATCGCCCGTCCGGTACCCGTGGCGCCGCGGTCGTCGAGGTGCGCGGTGCACCGCGCCGACCGCGTGCCGCCGGGCGGGGAAGCCGGGCCCTTTCCTCCTACCCGCTGAGGCTCGGACCCTGCCCTCGTCCCCCGGCCCTCGCCCCCTGCCGCTGGACCGTGCCCTCGTCCCCCGGCCCCTGTCCACCGGCGGCGGACCGGGCCCTCGCGTCACCGCTGCCGCTCGGCGAGGGCCGGTCGCTCAGTCCGCGGCCGGCGGCTGGGGTTCGCCCGCCGCGCGGCGGTACTCGGCGTTGATGCGCTGCGCTTCCTGGAGCTGGTCCTCCAGGATGATGATGCGGCAGGCCGCCTCGATCGGGGTGCCCTGGTCCACGAGTTCGCGGGCGCGGGCGGCGATGCGCAACTGGTAGCGCGAGTAGCGGCGGTGGC
>NZ_JBEXQW010000072.1:0-30068 GCF_040612775.1 Streptomyces sp. NPDC006339 | reverse complement strand
CACTCCTCCACCCTCTACCTCAACCGCCCCATGGTGGAGCTCGCCGAGCGCATCGCCGCCCTCTCCGGCATCCCCGACGCCCGCGTCTTCTTCACCACCTCCGGCACCGAGGCCAACGACACCGCCCTGCTCCTCGCCACCGCGTACCGCCGCTCGAACCAGATCCTGGCGATGCGCAACAGCTACCACGGCCGCTCCTTCTCCACCGTCGGCATCACGGGCAACCGCTCCTGGTCGCCCACCGGCCTCTCCCCGCTCCAGACCCTGTACGTGCACGGTGGCGTCCGCACCCGCGGCCCGTACGCCCAGTACACCGACGAGCGCTTCGTCGAGGCGTGCGTCGCGGACCTGGAGGACCTGCTCGGCCACACCCGGGACGTCGCCGCCCTCATCGCCGAACCCGTCCAGGGCGTCGGCGGCTTCACCTCCCCGCCCGACGGCCTCTACGCCGCCTTCCGCCGCGTCCTCGACCGGCACGGCATCCTGTGGATCGCCGACGAGGTGCAGACCGGCTGGGGTCGCACCGGCGACCACTTCTGGGGCTGGCAGGCGCACGGCCAGGCCGGGCCGCCCGACATCCTCACCTTCGCCAAGGGCATCGGCAACGGCATGTCCATCGGCGGGGTCGTCGCCCGCGCCGAGATCATGAACTGCCTCGACGCCAACTCCATCTCCACCTTCGGCGGTTCGCCCGTCACCATGGCCGCCGGGCTCGCCAACCTCGCGTACCTCCTGGAACACGACCTCCAGGGCAACGCCCGCCGCGTCGGCGGCCTCCTCATCGAACGGCTCCGGGCCGTCACCGCCGGCATCGACGCCGTACGCGAGGTCCGCGGACGCGGCCTGATGATCGGCCTCGAACTCACCGAACCGGGCACCGACCGGGCCGACCCCGACGCCGCGGCCGCCGTCCTGGAGGCCACCCGCGCGAACGGCCTGCTCATCGGCAAGGGCGGCGGCCACAACACCAGCGCCCTGCGCATCGCGCCCCCGCTGTCGCTCACCGTCGCCGAGGCCGAGGAAGGCGCGGCGATCCTCGAACAGGCCCTCCAGACCCTCTAGTTCGCAGGGGAGATGTCCCGTGAGCACCCGCACACTCATCAGGGGCGGCCTCGTCATCACGGCCGCCGACGAACTGCACGTGGACGTGCTGATCGACCACGGCCGCGTGGTGGCCCTGGCGGCGCCGGGAACCCAGCAGTGGACGGCCGACCGGGTGATCGACGCCTCGGGCAAGTATGTGATCCCGGGCGGGGTCGACGCGCACACGCACATGGAGCTGCCCTTCGGCGGCACCTTCGCCTCCGACACCTTCGAGACGGGGACGCGGGCGGCGGCGTGGGGCGGGACGACCACGATCGTCGATTTCGCGGTGCAGTCGAAGGGAGAGGCGCTGGAGGCCGGGCTGAACGCCTGGCACCAGAAGGCGGACGGCAACTGCGCGATCGACTACGCCTTCCACATGATCATGTCGGACGTGAACGAGACGACGCTGAGGGAGATGCCCCGGCTCATCGAGCACGGCGTGACCTCGTTCAAGCTGTTCATGGCGTATCCGGGCGTCTTCTACTCGGACGACGGGCAGATCCTGCGGGCCATGCAGAAGGCCGGCGACACCGGCGGCCTGATCATGATGCACGCCGAGAACGGCATCGCGATCGACGTCCTGGTCGAGCAGGCGCTGGCCCGCGGCGAGACCGACCCCCGCTACCACGGCGAGGTCCGCAAGGCCCTCCTCGAGGCGGAGGCGACCCATCGGGCCATCCAGCTCGCCCGCGTCGCGGGCTCCCCGCTGTACGTCGTCCACGTGTCCGCCGAGGAGGCGGTGGCCGAACTGGCGGCGGCCCGCGACCTGGGACTGCCGGTCTTCGGCGAGACCTGCCCGCAGTATCTCTTCCTCTCCACCGACAACCTCGCCGAACCGGGCTTCGAGGGCGCGAAGTACGTGTGCTCCACGCCCCTGCGGCCGCGCGAGCATCAGGCCGCGCTCTGGCGGGGGCTGCGGACCAACGACCTCCAGGTGGTGTCGACGGACCACTGCCCCTTCTGCTTCAAGGGCCAGAAGGAGCTGGGCGTCGGCGACTTCTCCAAGATCCCCAACGGTCTGCCGGGCGTCGAGAACCGCATGGACCTGCTCCACCAGGCGGTGGTGGACGGGCACATCTCGCGCCGCCGCTGGATCGAGATCGCGTGCGCCACCCCGGCCCGGATGTTCGGCCTGTATCCGCAGAAGGGCACGATCGCGCCGGGCGCGGACGCCGACGTCGTCATCTACGACCCGCACACCACGCAGACCCTGTCCGCGGCCACCCACCACATGAACGTCGACTACTCGGCGTACGAGGGGAAGACCGTCACCGGTCAGGTCGAGACGGTGCTGTCGCGCGGCGAGGTGGTCGTCGAACGGCGGAAGTACGTGGGCCGCGCCGGCCACGGCATGTTCGTGCCCCGCGCCACCTGCCAGTACCTGGGCTGAACCACCGCAGGATCTCACCGCACCGATTCGAACTTGGAGGTCCCCACGTGGACTTCGGACTCGTCCTGCAGACCGACCCGCCCGCCTCGCAGGTCGTCGGCCTCATGCGCCGGGCGGAGCGCAACGGCTTCCGCTACGGCTGGACCTTCGACTCGGCCGTGCTGTGGCAGGAACCGTTCGTCATCTACAGCCAGATCCTGGAGCACACCAGGAAGCTCCGCGTGGGCCCGATGGTGACCAACCCGGGCACCCGGACCTGGGAGGTGACCGCCTCCACCTTCGCCACCCTCAACGACATGTTCGGCAACCGGACCGTCTGCGGCATCGGCCGGGGCGACTCGGCGATGCGCGTCGCCGGCCGCAAGCCCAACACCCTGGCCCGGCTCGGCGAGGCCATCGACGTCATCCGCGACCTCGCGGAGGGCCGCGAGGCGGTCGTCGACGGCAACCCGATCCGCATCCCGTGGGTGAAGGACGGGAAACTGCCGGTGTGGATGGCCGCGTACGGCCCCAAGGCGCTGGCCCTCGCGGGGCAGAAGGCCGACGGCTTCATCCTCCAGCTCGCCGACCCGTTCCTCACCGAGTGGATGGTCAAGGCCGTCCGGGAAGCGGCCCGGGAGGCCGGCCGCGACCCGGCCGCGATCACAATCTGCGTGGCCGCCCCCGCGTACGTGACCGCCGACGACTCGCCCGAGGCCCTGGCCCACGCCCGCGACCAGTGCCGCTGGTTCGGCGGCATGGTCGGCAACCATGTCGCCGACCTCGTCGCCCGGTACGGCGAGCACTCCGCCATGGTCCCCGAGGCGCTCACCGCGTACATCAAGAACCGGCAGGGCTACGACTACAGCCACCACGGCCGCGCCGGAAACCCCTCCACCGACTTCGTCCCCGACGAGATCGTCGACCGCTTCTGCCTCCTCGGCCCGGCCGAGGCCCACATCGCGAAGCTCAGGCACCTCCGCGACCTGGGGGTCGACCAGTTCGCCGTCTACAACATGCACGACCACCGCGAGGGCACCATCGACGCGTACGGCTGCGCCGTCATCCCCGCCCTGAACGCGTAGCGGCCGGCGGGATGCCGGTGTGGCAAACCGGTGACCTCCCGGAGCAGACGCGTGATCTCGATGGACTCCTATCCCTGTTCACCGCGCCGGAGGGCGTCGTCGATCTCGCTGAGCTTCCCGGGGGACAGGACGGCCGCCCGCTCCATCAGGTCCTCCCGGGACACGGTGGTCAGCCACGTGCACGGGGTGAATCCCGGGCGCGGCAACGCGATCCGCAGCACCCCTTCGAGCGGCAGCCCGTCACCGGCGCCGACCGGCACCTCGATGCCCAGACCGCTGATGTCGAAGCCCGCCGGAGCGACGACCTGCATCACCTGGAACCCGGACGCGTCGTCTCCTGACAGCAGGACGACCAACCTCCGCTCGTCGAACTGGACCCACCAGACTTCGCCACGTCGCACAAGCCCCACCTCATTCCGAATGAGCAATAAGTGGCCACGGAAACACATGGACAGGCGGTTGACGGCTGGGAAGTATCGCGGCCAACGGTGATCGGTGGACCGGTCCTGCCCGCGGAGGCGGCCGGTCCGTCGGCACGAGATCAACCGAAGGGGAGGACGCGTGGTGGCATTCGCACCACGATCGAGGCGATCCGGCTCCGCCAGAGCCGTCGCCTTCATCGCAGCCTCGGGACTGTGCCTGTCGGGGGTGGGCCTGGCCGGTCCCGCGCAGGCATCCGAGGTCCGGCCGCGACAGCAGTCGACCGTCGCCGGAGCGCACGCACAGGCACAGGCACAGGCGCACGCACAGGCGGCGGCACCGGATCGGCGGGTCACGCTGATCACCGGTGACCGGATCACGCTGAAGGGCGGCGACCCGGCCCGGGCCTCGATCGAACCGGGCGAGGGCCGACGCGACGTCAGCTTCCGTACGTACCGCCTGAAGGACCACCTGTACGTCTTACCGTCCGACGTCCAGGACCGCATAGCCGGCGGGAGCCTGGACCGGCGGCTGTTCGACGTGACCGGTCTGATCAAGGCCGGCTACGACGACACGTCGACCACGGCGATCCCGGTGATCGTGACGTACGCCGACCAGCAGGCCCGCAAGCGGTCGGCCGCACCCGGCACGACCGTGACGCGCCCGCTGCCGGTCGTCAACGGCGCGGCGGTGAAGGTGGACAAGGCGACGGCGGGCGCGTTCCTGACCGGCGCCGTCTCGGCGCGCTCCACGGCGGGCATCGAGAGGATCTGGCTCGACGGCAAGCGGGAGATCAGCCTCGACCGGTCCGTCCCGCAGATCGGAGCACCGACCGCCTGGCAGGCCGGGTACACCGGCAAGGGCGTGTCGGTCGCCGTCCTCGACTCCGGCGTCGACGCCACGCACCCGGACCTGGCCGGCCGGGTCGCGGGCGCGAAGAACTTCACCGACGAGGCGGCCGAGGACCTGGTCGGCCACGGCACCCACGTCGCCTCGACGATCGCCGGCACCGCGGCGGCCTCGGACGGCCGTCACAAGGGAGTCGCGCCGGACGCCACGCTGTACGACGGCAAGGTGTGCGCGCAGTTTGGCTGCCCCGAGTCGGCGATCCTCGCCGGGATGGAGTGGGCCGCCCACGAGGTGCACGCGAAGATCGTCAACCTCAGCCTCGGCGGCCCCGACACACCGGAGACCGACCCGCTCGAGGAGGCCGTCGACCGGCTGACCGCGCAGACCGGCACGCTGTTCGTGATCGCGGCCGGCAACGAAGGCCCCGATGAGGAGACCGTCGGCTCTCCGGGTAGCGCGGACGCCGCCCTGACCGTCGGTGCGGTGGACGAGCGGGACCGGCTGGCCCCCTTCTCCAGCCGCGGCCCCCGGGTGGGCGACGGGGCGATCAAGCCCGACGTCACCGCGCCCGGTGTCGGCATCGTCGCGGCCAAGGCGGAGAAGTCGAGCATCGGTACGCCGGTGGGCGACCGGTACCTGCGGCTCAGCGGCACCTCGATGGCGACCCCGCACACCGCCGGCGCGGCGGCTCTGCTCGCGCAGCGGCACCCGGACTGGACGCCCGCCGAGCTGAAGGGCGCGCTGATGGCCTCGGCGAGGCCGGCCGCCGACCAGACCGTGTTCCAGCAGGGCGCCGGCCGCGTCGACGTCGCCGAGGGCATCACGCAGAGCGTGATCACCGAGCCGGGCAGCCTCTCGTTCGGTACGGCGATGTCACCGCACGACGACGACACCCCGGTGACCAGGACGCTCACCTACCGCAACCTCGGCGACCGGCCGGTGACGCTCGACCTGACGGCGACGCTGGCCGGCCCCGACGGAAACCCGGCCCCGGACGGAGCGATCCGGCTCAGCGCGAACACGCTCACCATCGCGGCCGGCGGGACCGCGTCCGTGCGGGCGACATCGGACACCGACCACGGCGGCCCCGACGGCGGCTACTCCGGCCGGATCACCGCGACCGCCGGCGACCTCACGGTCCGGACCGCGATCGGTGTGGTCCGGGAGGAGGAGAGCTACGACCTGACCGTCAGAAGCGTCGGCCCCGACGGGGAACCGATGGCCGCCATGGGCGTGGTCTTCGGCCTCGACAGGGACCTCTTCACCTGGATCCGCAACGACCACGACGGCACGTCGAAGCTGCGGCTGCCCAAGGGCGAGTACTCGGTGGAGAGCATCATGGCGCTCGACGGCCCGGACGGCCAGGGCGGTGCCACCTATTACCTCGTCCAGCCGAGTCTGCGGCTGACCGGGAACACCACGCTGGTCCTCGACGCGCGGACCACCAGGCCCGTCAAGGTCACCGTGCCGCACACCGACGCCGAGATCGCGCTCGCCGGCATCGGCTACCTGCGGCGGTCCGCCGACCAGCTCCGCTCGCTCGACTCGGGAGGTCTGTTCCGCGACCTCGACGACGTCCACACCGCACAGCTCGGCGCCTCCCTGCCGCCGGAGCAGATGACCGGTCATGTCTCGTCGCAGTGGGGCAGGCGCTCCGCCGACGGGACGTTCACGAACACGCCGTACCTGTACAGCCAGCTCGACACCACACCGGGCGGCTTCCCGACCGGATTCCTGCGGCACGTCACGACCGACGACCTGGCCGTCGTCGACCAGACCGTCCACGCCACCTCCGACCGGCAGGTCGAGCGGATCGTGGTCGGCACCGCGCCGAACACGGGCGCGATCTGGGCGGCCGTCCTGACCGCCGATGCGCCGGTCACCACGAAGCTGCTGCTGTTCGGCGACGCCTCGGCCCGCTGGAGCACCACCATCGGAGAGGTGGTCCCGCACCCGGACCCGGACTACCCGTTCCCGATTCAGATCAGCTCCCTGACCTCGCCGTCCACGCACCACACGCCCGGCGAGACCTACCGTCAGCGGCTCAACGCGGCCGTCTTCAGCCCGGCGCCGCTGACCGCGACCCGGCAGGGTGACGTGCTGTTCCTGTCGACCGCGGCGGCGTCGGACGCCGACGGGAACGTGGGCGGCAGTCTGACCGACTCCGCGTACAGCAGGCTCTACAAGGACGGACAACTCCTCGCGGACGAGCCGTTCTTCGGCTACGCGAGCAGGAGCGGGCTGCCCGCCGAGAGGGCGACGTACCGGCTGGAGACCTCGCAGACGCGGCAGACGTACGCCACGTTCAGCACCCGGACCGATCTGAGCTGGACCTTCTCCTCGGCCGCGACGACCGGGGAGACGCCGCTGCCGGTGCTCGGCGTGCGCTACCAGCCGAAGGTGGACAGCCGGAACGTCGCCGACCGCAGGCCGGTGACCGCGCTGCCGGTCGAGATCGTCGCCCAGCCGGGCGCGTCGCTGCCCGGCATCGACAAGCTGGAGATCCAGGTCTCCGGCGACGAGGGCACGACCTGGCGCAAGGCCATGGTCGTACCGACCGGCAAGGGCACGTACAAGGCGGTCTTCCGCACTCCCGAGGACGGGAGCACCGTCTCCCTGAAGGCCCAGGTGATCGACGCCGACGGCAACGTCACCGATCAGACCGTGATCGCCGCCTACCCGCTCCGCTAACGCGTCCCGGCAACGCCGGCGGGCTCCCGGCCGGGGTTCGCGTGTCTCGCGACCCCGGCCGGTGTCACGTTTCGGCGGCCCGCGGTGTCTTGGGGGCATGACGGAACACAGCTCATCCCCGACAGGGTCGTCACGCATCCGCACCCTGGCCTTCTGGTGCACCACTCTCGTCATCGTCTTCGAGTTGATCGCCGGATCGGCGTGGAACCTTCTGACGATCGACTGGGTCGAGGACCAGATGGGCCACCTCGGATACCCGGACTACTTCCCCTCCCTCCTGGGCGTCTGGCATCTCGGCGCGGCCGTGGCGATCGTCCTGCCCGGTCTCCGGCTGATCAAGGAATGGGCGTACGCGGGCGTCTTCTTCCTCTGGTCGGGCGCCGTGGTGTCGCATCTGGCCCGTGGAGACGGTCTCGTGTCCTGGGGGCCGCCGCTGATGTTCCTGGCGTTCGCCGTCGCGTCCTGGACCCTGAGGCCGGCCGACCGCCGACTCCAGGCGCTACGGCTCCGCCGGGACCGCCGCTCCGCCGACGCCGCCCGGGAGCGGACGGGGAGGCCGGAGACCCGTCCTCGCGACTGGGCCGTCTCGATCGGGCTCATCGTCGTCGTGTCCGCCGTCTCGCTCCTCACGCTGCCGGCCGCCGAGGAGATCACGAGCGGGTGGGCGGTCGAGCGGGGCTGGGCCGACGAACACCGGCCGTGACCCTGTCACGCCGGAACCGGCGCGCACCCGCACAGGGACGCACCCGCACAGGGGCGCGCCCGCACGCAGAAGGAATGCACAGTGAGGAGCATCATCATGGTCACCAGCGGTTCCGGATCCACTGCCCCGCGTCGGGGGAACCGACGGAATCCGGGCGGGCGGGCGACGCTCATGAGGTTCGCCGCCGCATCGCTCGCCGTCGTCGCCCTCGGGACCGGGGCGGTGAGCAGCGCGCACGCCGGAGCTCCGGCGAAGGGGCGGGTCGAGGTGCTCGAACTCGACGTGCGCAACGATCAGTACACGGCTGTCGATCTCGGCCCCGCGGGGCCGAGCCTGGGGGACATGGACGTGTATTCGGGGACGGCCGTCAAGGACGGGCAGAGCGTCGGCCGCGGCGGCGGAAGCTGCCAGGTCATCCACGTGAAGGGCGAGGAGCTCACCTCGCAGTGCCTGATCACGATGGAGGTCGAGCAGGGCTCCCTGACGCTGCAGTCGCTGTGGACGAAGGGAGCGGCCACCCTCGACATGGCCATCACCGGCGGTACGGGCGCGTACCGCGGCGCTCGGGGCATCGCCCGCTTCTGGGACATCGCGACGCCGAACGAGAGGGCACGGCTGGAGATCCAGCACTGAGCGATCGGAGGCCGACCGATGGGAAGCCGACCGATGGGAAGCCGACCGATGGGAGGCCGAGCGATCGGGCGCCGAGTATGCGGGCGCATGCAGGTCGGAGGGGGCGCGAGCACTCCGGAGCCAGGGTCGTGTACCCGGTGGACGGGCGTTCGGTTAGGCTGGCCTTGCCGGGTGAGGCCGGCCCGGCGTCAGGCTCAGGTTCCGGTGCCGTCACGGTGGAAACGCAGGGGACGGGTGAGGCGTCGTGGACAAGATCGCGCTCACGGCCGCCGCTCTCTATGTCATCGTCCTGCTGCGGGCCGGAGGGACCTTCGCCGTCGGGTGGCTCGCCGGTGCCGGTGCCCGGCGCAGCCGGCTCGCCGAGCGGATCTCCTCGCCCAAGTTCCGGCGCGCCGAACGGGCGATCCAGCGGTGGGGCGCGCCGGTGGTGGCCGTCTCCTTCCTGACCGTCGGTTTCCAGACCGCCGCCAATTTCCTCGCGGGCAGCATGCGGATGCCCCTGTCCCGCTACCTCCCGGCACTGTTCGTGGGCGGAGCCGCCTGGGCGCTGGTCTACGCGACCGCCGGGCTCGGCGCACTCGAGATCCTGGGACGCCTGTTCGCGGAGCGGACGGCGCTCGGCGTGTCGGCGGTCGTCGCCCTCCTCCTCGCGGTGTGCGGCGTCGCGGTGTACCGCAGAAGAAGGGCGGCGCGGTCGCCGCGCGACGCCGAGGCGGAGAAGTCCTGACCGCTGGGTGCTGCCGACTCCTCCCGCCCGGGGAGCGCTGCTCCACCGGTCGGATCACGCACGACCGGGGCGCGAGGTCCAGACCGTCCCGCGGGCCTCGTACTCCAGCATGCCCTCCAGGCCGAGCGCCGCGTCCACGCCCAGCTCGCGGCGGACCAGCCACAGGGCGAGATCCAGGCCGGAGGTGACGCCTCCCGCGGTGACCAGATCGCCGTCGTCGACGACACGGGCGTTCTTCACGACTCCGCCCTGCCGCACGAGGTCGGCCTCGGCCCGGTGATGGGTCGTACAGGGACGGCCACGCGTCAGGCCGCCGGCGGCGAGGAGCATCACGCCGGTGCACAGGCCGCTGATGGTCAGACCGGGGCGCGGCGCCCGGGCCAGAGCGCGGGGCAGGGCTCCCCGCTGGATCTCCGCCCAGACCCCCGGGTCCTCCCGGCGGGCGTACCCACCGCCGGGGACGACGAGCAGGTCGGCCTGTTCGGGCGCCCAGGCGTGGTCGGCACGCAGGGTGGTGCCGAAGGCGGCGGTGACCGTACGGGGCCCGTCGAGCGCCACGTAACGGACGTCGACGGTCCGGTCGGTGAAGTGGTCGGACGCCGACAGCACCTCGTACGGGGCGGCGAGGTCCAGTTCCTCCACCCCGTCGAACAGCACGACGTGTACGCGGAGGGTGTCGGCGTCCTCGCGCGGGGGAGGGGCCGCGGCGGCGCCGTACGGGGAGACGCCGGCGGCCAGGCCGGTCGCTCCGAGGGCGGTCGCGGTGCGGAGCAGGGTCCGTCGCTTCACGGATCTCTCCTTCTCTAGGCAGGTCGGGGGCAATAATCGGGGGCAATAGGGGACAGAGCGCGGACGCGCGGACGGATCAGCGGGTGTTGACCGAGCCCCGGCGTTCGTACTCCAGGACCTCCTCGGCGAAAAGGGCCGTGTCCGGCCCGAAGAACCGCTCCAGGAGCCAGATGCCGAGGTCGATGCCGGACGTGACACCGCCGCAGGTGACGAGGTCGCCGTCGTCGACGACCCGGCCGCCGACCACCTGTCCGCCCTCCCGGCGCAGGTCCTCCTGGGCGATGTGGTGGGTGGTGCAGCGGCGCCCCGCCGTCAGGCCGGCGGCGGACAGCAGCATCGTGCCCGTGCACACGGCCCCGATGACCAGGCCCTGGCGGGGAGCCGTCGCGAGGGCACGGGGCAGGACGCCACGCCGTATCTCCCGCCGCAGCGCGGAGCCCTCGCCGTAGCCCGCGCCGGGGACGATGATCACGTCCGCCGAGCGCGGCGACCATGCGGTGCGGCACAGGATCCGCATGCCGGCGGCCGTGGTCACCTGCCGGGGCCCGTCGACGTGCACGAAGGACTGGGCCACGCGCTCCTCGCCGGCGATGCCGAACACCTCGATGTGACCGGCGAAGTCCTGCTCCTCCACGCCGTCGTAGAGCAGGGTGTGGACGCGCAGTGGGCGCGCGGGCGGGGCGGTGTCCGCGAGGGGAGTGGTCACGGGACCTCCGTGAGGACGGGGCGGCGCGGTGTCCGCCGGCCGCCGGGAAGGGGGAACGCCCTCAGTCTTCCGACGGCCGGTGACCCGCGACACCGGCACGCGTGCCCCTGGTGCGCAAGATGCGGCCAGAGCGCCCAGCGGCCGGAGCGGCCGGAGCGGCCGGAGCGGCCGGAGCGGCTGGACGGCTGGACGCCAGGCCGTCAGGCGGCCCTCGGCCCGGACTCGGCGCGCCGCCTGCGCCCCCGCCGCCCGCGCCTGCCGCGCCGCCCGGGCCCTGCCGCTCCGCCCGCCCCCGCCCGTATCAGACGCGGAAGGCGGCCCGGTACGCGGACGGTGTCGTGCCGACCTGCCGGGCGAAGTGGTGGCGCAGGGTCTCGACCGACCCGAATCCGCACGCCTCCGCCACCCGCGTCAGCGGCAGCGCCGTCGTCTCCAGGAGCTCCCGGGCGCGCTGGACCCGCTGGACGAGCAGCCAGCGCAACGGAGTCGTACCGGTCTGGGCCCGGAAGTGCCGGGCCAGGCTGCGGCGGCTCATCATCGCGTGCGCGGCGATGTCCGCGAGGCTCAGCGGTTCGCCGAGCTTGCCGCGCATCCACTCCAGGGTGTCGGCGAGATCGGTCACGTCCTCGTCGGGCGTCCGGTAGTCGATGAACTGGGCCTGGCCGCCGGTCCGTTGCGGCGGCATCACCAGCATGCGCGCGACCTCGGCCGCGACCGCGGCCCCGTGGTCACGGCGGACCATGTGCAGGCACAGGTCGAGCCCGGCGGCGATGCCCGCCGAGGTCAGCACCCGGCCCTCGTCCACGTACAGCACCGACGGATCGACGCGGGTGCCGGGGAAGCCCTCGGCCAGCAGACCGGCGAAGCGCCAGTGCGTGGTCGCGCGCCGCCCCTCCAGAAGTCCGGCGTGGGCGAGGGCGAACGCGCCCGTGCAGATCGAGGCGATACGGGCTCCGCCCTCCGCCGCCTCCCGTAACAGCCGCAGCACGCGAGGGGACGGCACCCGGTCGGGCGGGAAGCCGGGGACGACGACGGTCGCCGCGTCCAGGGCGTCGTCCCAGCCGTACGGGGAGGAGATCCGGAACGGTTCGACCGGACCGGCCGTCGTGGCCACCGCCGGGTCGCCGCAGACGCGCACCTCGTAGGCGGGTGCCCCCGTGTCGAGGGTGGCGAGGGCGAACACCTGGCAGGGGATGGCCAGATCGAAGGCGGACACCCCGTCGAGCGCGAGAACGGCGACCACGTGCATACGCCGGGAGCCTACGCGACCCCGCCGCCGGCCCCCGGCCCGGCCAGGGAGTGACCGTCCTGCGGCGCGTGTCCGGCGGGCAGAGGTGGAGGGAGAGGGCTGCGGCTGACCGGCACGCGGGGAGCGGCGGCTCGGGCCGCCGCTCCCCCTTGACCGGTGACCGGAGCCGTAGCCCCCTCACCGGTGACCGTCGTCAGCGCGAGGCGCTCACCGACCCGGCCGGATCCGCGTCCGGATCCGAGGCCCGGTCCGCCTTCGCACCCGCATCCGCATCCGCATCCGGGGCCGGGTCCGCCTCCGGACGCGCGTCCGGGTCCCCGTCCGGGCCCCGCTCCTCCACGCCGTGCCGTTCGGCCCACGCCTCCAGGGCGGCGCGGCAGGCGTGGTCCAGATGGTGGGCGCCGGAGAGGTCGAGGACGACGCGGCGGTCCCTCGGCAGGCTCTCCAGGCTGTCGAGTATCTGCGGCAACTTCAGGAACGTGATCGTCCCCGAGAGCCTCACCGTCAGCGGACCGTCGCCCTCGTCGCTGTGCTCCACCCGCAGATGGGAGGCGTCCCAGGCGGCCTTCGCCACGGACAGCACGAGACCGACCAGGACTCCCTCGAACATGCCGACCGCGACGATCGCGACCGCCGTCGCGACCAGCACCAGCGCCTCGCCGCGGTGGGCCCGCCACAGGGACACCAGGCCCCGGAACGGGATGAGCTTCCAGCCCGCGTGGACGAGGATCCCGGCCAGGGCCGCGAGCGGGATGTACGCGAGGACGGCGGGCAGCAGCGCGGCGAAGAGCAGCAGCCACACCCCGTGGAGCACCCGCGACGCCTTCGTCCGGGCACCCGCCTCGACATTGGCCGAGCTGCGCACGATGACCGCGGTCAGCGGCAGGGCGCCGAGCAGACCGCTCAGGGCGTTGCCCGCGCCTTGGGCGACGAGCTCCTTGTCGTAGTCGGTGCGCGGCCCGGCGTGCATCCGGTCGACGGCCGCCGCGCTGAACAGCGACTCGGCGGAGGCGATCAGCGCGAACGCGAGGACCGTGCCGAGCACGGCCGGGTCGGCCAGCGCGGAGAAGGCGCCGGCGCCCGGCACCCGTACCGCGTCGAAGACACCGCCGACCTGGACGGTCGCGACCGGCAGGCCGGCCAGCGCGGTCACCAGGGCGGCCAGCGCGACCGCCGCCAGCGCGCCCGGGACCGCCCGTACCCGTCGGGGCAGCCGCCGCCAGGCGACGACGACGAGGACGGTGCCGGCGGCGACGGCGAGCGAGGCCAGGGCCGTCGCGCTGCCGACGGCCTCCGCCAGGGCGGCCGGCAGGCCCAGGAGTTTGTCGACGCCGGAGGCGGGGGCCGTCACGCCGGCCGCCGCGTAGAGCTGGCCGGCGATGATGATCAGACCGATGCCCGCGAGCATCCCCTCGACGACGGAGAGGGAGATGGCCCGGAACCAGCGCCCCCACCGCAGGAGGCCCATGGCGATCTGGAGGAGCCCGGCGAGGAGCACGATCACGCCGAGGACGGGCAGGCCGAAGGAGCGGACCGCTTCCAGGACGAGCACCGTGAGCCCGGCCGCGGGCCCCGACACCTGGAGGCTGCTGCCGCGCATCATGCCGGTGACGAGACCGCCGACGATGCCGGTGATCAGACCGAGCTCGGCGGGCACGCCGGAGGCGACGGCCACGCCGATGCACAGCGGAAGGGCGACGAGGAAGACGACGAGCGAGGCGGCGAAGTCCTGCCGCAGACGCGGTAAGCGTCCGGCGGCGGACCGGGTGCGGGAGAGTGGCTGGGACATGCGGATCCTCCCCTTCACAGGGTCTCGAAGGAGTCGGTCTCCGGGCGGTACTCCCGGACGGCGCCGGTGTGCACCTCGTAGTACCAGCCCCGCACCCGGAGCCGGCCGTCCGCCAGACGCCGTTCGACGCAGGGGTACGAGCGCAGGCGGAGCAGTTGGGCGAGGACGTGGCCGCGTACGGCATCGGCGACGGCCGGGTCGTCGGCGGGCCCGGCGGCGCCTTCGGGTGCTGCGTGGGCGAGCCAGTCGCGCACGGCCGGGACGGCGCTGAGGTCGTCGCCCCGGACCAGGGCGCCCACGGCGCCGCAGTGGGAGTGGCCGCAGACGACGACGTCCTGGACGCCGAGGACCTCGACCGCGTACTCGATGGTGGCGGCCTCCCCGCTGGGGCCGCCGCCGTCGTACGGGGGCACGATGTTGCCGGCCGTGCGCAGCTCGAAGAGCTGCCCGGGCCGGGCCCCGGTGATCAGGGCCGGGACGACCCTGGAGTCGGAGCAGGTGATGAACAGCACGGCCGGGGACTGACCCGCGGCGTGCGGGGCGAACTCCTCAGGGCGCTGTCCGAATCGGCGGGCGTTGTCGATGAGGGGCTGCATGGATGTTTCCTCCTGGCGCGCCGGAGGGGCGCGTCGGGCTGACAGGTCGGCGCATGGACGTTTCTTCGCCTGTCAGCACAGGAACACCTGGAGCACGGCCGGGCCGGGGGCGGCCGCGAGTCTCGGCCGGCTGTCGGGGATGCCCCGGCGGCCGTCCGGCGGGTCGGTGCGCGGCGCCGTCTGCACGGCCACCGCCGGGGGACCGGGCGGGCCGGCCGGAGCGAGTGCGGCCCGTCGCCGGTCCCGGTGCGGGTCGGCAGCGCCCTGGCTGTCGCACGCGCCGTCCCCGGGGCGGCCGATCTCGTCCGCCGGGCCCGCCCCGCTCCCGGACGGCTGGATCCGGGGCTGCGCGGGCGCGGCGCCGCCGGCCGTCGCGGCCGGTGCCGGCACGGCGCAGGCGCCCCAAAGAAGGGCGAGGGTGAGCGCGAGGAGAAGGAGCGGAGTCGCCCGCACCGTCATGGACGCGCGGGCCGTCGCCGTCGTGAGCACGGACCAGCCTCCCTCCCTTTCACCGATCGCCACCGAAAGCGCCGAAAGCACCAAGGCACGTTCAAGGGCAGGTCAATGGAGAGTAATGGCGCCAGGTGGGCGGCGCCCTTCAACACCCCCTCGTGCGAGGGGTTTTCGAATGGATTCGGCCGCAATTTGACGCGAACGGGTGCGCCGCCGCCGGCCGGGGCCGCCGTCCCGCCGGGCGTCCTCGTCCCCGCGCCGCCTCCCGCGCCCGCTTCAAGACCGTCGCCGGGGCGCCGCACCGGAAGGCGCGTCCCGCGCCCCCGGCGGGTGACAGAATTCCATCGATCTTTACCCGCCCGGGCCGATGACATAGCCTGCGACGACGCGGATCCGGCCCGGCAGGTCGCACGACCACGGCGCGGCGGATCACGGACCAGGTTCAGAGCATCACGGTTGAGAGCGCAACAGAAGGCGGTCGTCGATGTCCGGCACGGAATCCTCCGACTACACCCAGCGGCTCGCGCGGCTGGAGAGCTCGGGGATCAAGCGGCTGCTGCCGACCCAGGCCCCGTACCGCTGGAATCTGAAGCGGCTCGCCCTCGGGCGCGTGCTGGACGTCGGCTGCGGCATCGGCCGCAACCTGCTGAACTGCGGTCCCAACAGCGTCGGCGTCGACCACAACGCGACCTCCGTCGCCACCTGCCGTGAGCGCGGCCTCACCGCGTACACGCCCGACGAGCTCGCCGCGGCCCCGGACTGCGGGCCCGGCTCCTTCGACAGCCTGCTGTGCGCGCACGTCCTGGAGCACATGGACGAGGCCCTCGGGAACTCCGTCCTCCAGCAGTACCTGCCGCTGGTCAAGCCGGGCGGCTCCGTCGTCCTGATCTGCCCGCAGGAGGCCGGCTACAAGACCGACGCCACCCATGTGCGGTTCGTCGACTTCGACGGCCTGCGCGCCCACGCCGAGAAGGCCGGCCTGACGGTGGAGCGGACCTACTCGTTCCCGTTCGCCCGGTCCGTGGGCAAGGCATTCCCGTACAACGAGTTCATCCTGGTCGCCCGCACCCCGGCCGCCTGAGCCCCTTCCCCCACCGAAGCCGGTCCTCAGGGCATGGGCGCCGGACCCCAGCCGGGCACGTGCGCCGCCGCGGAGCGCTCCCAGGCGGCCACGCCCCCGGCGACCGGCCAGGCGCGGGTGATCTCCGGAGCCCGCTCGATCGCCCGCAGGGTGTCCGCGAGCCGGCGGCTCGCCACGGCGGCCTTCACACCGGCCAGCGGATCGTCGTCCTCCAGCGCCGCCGTCCGGGACGCGTACTCCTCGACCGGCCGGGCCGAGCACATCGCCGCATAGGCGGCGTCGACCCGCCGCGACAGCATGAGGATCTCCGGCCGGCCGCCCTCGGCGAGGGCCGCGACCAGCCGGTCGTGCCCGTCGAGGACGACCGGTGAATTCAGCCCGCTGACCCACCACAGCAGAACGGGCGGCAGCACGCCCTCCCGGTACTGGCGGCGGTACGCCTTCACCCGGGCCGCGTCCGGGGCGGACAGCGCCCGCAGCGGCAGCAGATCGCGGGCGTCCTCCTCCGGATCGCCGTACCCGAACCAGGTGAGATGCCCCCGGTCGGGATCGTGCGCGAGCAGCTTGGCCCAGTTGCGGTCCACGAACCAGCCGGGAGTCGTCACGCCCAGATTCCAGTCGCCCTCGTGCAGCGGCCCCTCGGCCGCCCCGCGCAGCTCCGCCGCCGCACGCGCGGCCCACCGCTCCATCCAGGCGTCCGAACCGGCCGAGGCGAACGCGGCGACGGCCCGCGCGGTGTCCGCCCGCCCCGGCGCCAGAGGCGAGCGGTACGCCCCGGTGCGCGCGTAATGCACCCCGTACTGGCTCGCCCGCTGGCGCGCGAACAGCACGGGCCGGCCGCCCTGCACCAGCATCAGCCGCCCGCCGTCCGCACACTCCGTCCGAAGCCCCGGCCGCACCGGGTGGTCGATCCGCATGGCAGGAGCCTAAGGGGGGCCGCTACGGCACCCGGGCGGTCCACTCCCGGGTCGTGAACTTGGTCTCCGCCAGCTCCTTCGCCCGCGCCAGCTCCTCCTCCGTGACCCGGCCCTCCGTCAGGCCGTAGCGGTCGCGGAAGGAGGCGATCATGCGGTCGATGACGGCCTCGCGCGGCAGGCCGGTCTGGCGGCGCAGCGGGTCCACCCTCTTCTTGGCGCTCCCGGTGCCCTTGTCGGACAGCTTCTCGCGGCCGATGCGCAGCACGTCCGTCATCTTGTCGGCGTCGATGTCGTACGCCATCGTCACGTGGTGCAGGACCGCGCCCTCGCCCGCGACCACGCGCTTCTGGGCGGCGCCCGCGATCTTCCCGGCCTCCGTGGCGATGTCGTTCAGCGGCTGGTACCAGGCCCTGATCCCCATGTCGCCGAGCGCGCCGAGCACCCAGTCGTCGAGATAGGCGTAGCTGTCGGTGAAGGACAGGCCCTGCACCAGGGCGTCGGGGACCGACAGCGAGTACGTGATGGTGTTGCCCGGCTCGATGAACATGGCGCCGCCGCCGCTGATCCGGCGCACCACCTCGATGCCGTGCCGCTCGGCCGCCTCCGGGTCCACCTCGTTGCGCAGGGACTGGAAGCTGCCGATCACCACGGCGGGGGAGCCCCACTCCCAGACCCGCAGCGTCGGCGGGCGGCGCCCGGCCGCCACCTCCGCCGTGAGGACCTCGTCGAGCGCCATGTGCAGGGCGGGCGGCTGCGGCGGCTCGTGGACGAGCTGCCAGTCGTAGTCCGTCCAGTCCGTCGCGTGCGCGAGGGCACGGCGGACCGCGACGCCGACGCCCTCCGTGGTCAGCCCGAACATCTCCGTGCCCGGCGGCAGCGCCCGGTCGATGCGGGCCGCGAGACCGGCCGCGTCCATGTCGGCCGGCGCGCCCTCCAGGGCCCGGTCGATGGCCAGGATCGCCTCGTCCGGCTCGAGGAAGAAGTCGCCCGCGACCCGGACCCGGCGCAGCACGCCGTCCTCCACGTCGAGGTCGACGACGACCAGCTTCCCGCCCGGGACCTTGTACTCGCCGTGCACGGAACCTCCCTGGACCCGGTCACCCGCCTACCAGGGGTGAACTCGATCAAAGGCTACTCGCGGGCCGGGGGTCGTCCGCCGGTTGTCCACAGGTCGCCGCGCGGCCGCCGGAATGTCAGCCGCGTGTGCTTGGCTGGTCACATGAGCGGACACACCGACGTCACCGACTTTCTCGCCCATGTCCTCGCCGGCGGCACGACCGAGGTGGAGGAGGCGATCCGCAAGGCCGCCGCCGCCGAGATCATGCCGCGCTTCCGCCGGCTCGGCGCCGACGAGATCGTCGAGAAGAACGGGCCGCACGACCTCGTCACCGTCGCCGACCGGGCCGCCGAGGCGCATCTCACCAGCTCCCTCACCGCCCTCCTGCCCGGCTCCGTGGTCGTCGGCGAGGAGGCCGTGCACGCCGACCCCGCGGTCTACGAGGCCATGAAGGGCGACGCGCCGGTGTGGATCGTCGACCCGGTCGACGGCACCCGCCAGTTCGTCCGCGGCGAGCCCGGATTCTGCACGCTCGTGGCCCTCGCCCGGCACGGCGACGTCCTCGCCTCCTGGACCTACGCCCCCGCCCTCGACGAGATCGCCGTCGCCGTCCGCGGCCGCGGCGCCACGCTCGACGGAGCGGCGATACGGTCCGGGTCGCCCGCCCCCGGAGCGGTCCTGGAGGTCGCCACCTCCCACCCCGACTACACCACCCCGGACCAGAAGCGGGCCCTGCTCGGGCTGCGCACCGAAGGCGTCCGCCCCCGCCCCTGCGGCTCCGCCGGCCTGGAGTACCTGGCCATCGCCCGGGGCCGGCTCGACGCCGTCGCCTTCAGTTGGGAGTACGCCTGGGACCACGCCGCCGGACTGCTTCTGGTCACGGAGGCGGGCGGCGCCGACCTGACCCTCACCGGCGAGCCCTTCCGCATCACCGGAGGCAACACCCTGCCGTTCACGGCGGCCCGCGACGCCGCCACCGCCGCCAGGATCCGGTCACTGCTCGGGGGCCGCCAAGTCCCGTAGAACCCCAGGAATATGCTGGGGCCCCTGGGCCCCTGGCCATCGGCTGACGAAGGAGTGCGAAGGTGCCGTCGATGCTCGATGCCGTCGTCGTGGGGGCGGGACCCAACGGACTGACCGCCGCCGTGGAGCTCGCCCGACGCGGTTTCTCCGTCGCCGTGTTCGAGGCGAAGTCCACCGTCGGCGGCGGCGCCCGCACGGAGGAGCTGACGCTGCCCGGCTACCGGCACGACCCCTGCTCCGCCGTGCACCCGCTGGGCGTCGGCTCGCCCGTCTTCCGGACGATGCCGCTGGACCGCCACGGCCTGGAGTGGCTGCACCCGGAACTGCCCATGGCCCACCCGTGGGACGACGGCACCGCCGCCGTCCTCTCCCGCTCGGTCGCCGAGACCGCCGCCTCCTTCGGGCCGCGCGACGCCGGCACCTACCGACGCCTCGTCGAGCCGTTCCTGCCCCGCTGGGAGACCCTGTTCCGCGACTTCATGCAGTTGCCGCTCACCGCGCTGCCCCGCGACCCGGTCACCCTCGCCCGCTTCGGCCTCGCCGGAATCCCGCCGTCCACGTGGTTGATGCGCCGCTTCCGCGACGAGAAGGCACAGGCCCTGTTCGCCGGGCTCGTCGGCCATGTCATCGCCCCCCTCGGCGGCATCGCCACCGGCGCCGTCGGCCTGGTCTTCGCCCTCGCCGCCCACGCGGTCGGCTGGCCCCTGCCCCGGGGCGGCTCCCAGTCGATCTCCGACGCCCTCACCGCGTATCTGAAGGAGCTCGGCGGCACCGTCCACACCGACTTCGAGGTCAAACGACTCGACGACCTGCCGCCGGCCCGCGCCTATGTCTTCGACACCTCGCCCACCGCCCTCGCCCGGATCGCCGGCCTCGGGTCGGTCTACGACGGCTACCGCTACGGCGCCAGCGCCTTCAAGATCGACTACGCGCTGTCCGGCCCCGTGCCCTGGACCGCCGAGGCCGCCCGCCGGGCCGGCACCGTCCAGGTCGGCCCCACCCGGGGCGAGATCGGCGCCGCCCTGAACCAGGCATCCTCCGGTACGGCCCCCGACACCCCGTTCCTCATCACCGCCCAGCCCAGCCTCGTCGACCCCGGCCGCGCCCCCGAGGGCAAGCACGTCTTCTGGGCCTACGGCCACGTCCCCAACGGCTGGCGCGGCGACCTCACCGAGGCGATCGAACGTCAGATCGAGCGCTTCGCGCCCGGCTTCCGCGACCTGGTCATCGCCCGCGCCACCGCAGGACCGCCCGAACTCGCCACCCGCAACGCCAACTACGTCGGCGGCGACATCGCCTGCGGCGCCGCCCGCGGCCTCCAGTTGGTCCTGCGCCCCAAGCTCTCCCTCTTCCCCTACAGCACCCCGCACCCGGCGGTCTTCCTCTGTTCCTCCGCCACCCCGCCGGGCCCCGGAGTCCACGGCATGTCCGGCCACAACGCGGCCAAGGCCGTCTGGCGACGGCTGGGCGCCCCGGGCGCGAAGTAGCGGTGCGGGCCCGCGGCGGCGGCACGAGGATGACGACATGACCACCACCCGACCGGAGATCGTCCTCGTCCACGGCGACATCACCGCGCAGGACACCGACGTCATCGTCAACGCCGCCAACTCCTCCCTGCTCGGCGGCGGCG
Organism: Streptomyces sp. NPDC006339; assembly: GCF_040612775.1. Classification (NCBI taxonomy): domain Bacteria; kingdom Bacillati; phylum Actinomycetota; class Actinomycetes; order Kitasatosporales; family Streptomycetaceae; genus Streptomyces; species Streptomyces sp. NPDC006339. Next base: position 9,215 of record NZ_JBEXQW010000072.1, on the reverse strand, counting down.
GAGTCGACGGTGCCATCCACCGCCGTGGCGGCCCGGCGATCCTCGACGCGTGCCGTGCGCTGCGCGCCGGACACCACGGCCGCGGGCTGCCCACCGGCCAGGCCGTCGCCACCACCGCCGGAAACCTCGCCGCCCGCTGGGTCGTCCACACCGTCGGACCGGTCCACAGCCGCGAGGAGGACCGCTCCGCGCTGCTCGCCTCCTGCTACCGGGAGTCCCTGCGGGTGGCCGCCGGACTGGGCGCCGAGACGGTCGCGTTCCCCGCGATCTCCACCGGGATCTACGGCTGGCCCATGGACGACGGGGCCCGCATCGCGATCCGCACCGTCCGCGGGACGGCCGCCGCACCCGTGCGGGAGGTGCGGTTCGTGCTCTTCGACCGGGCCGCGTACGAGACCTTCGCAGCCGCGCTGGGCTGAGCGCACGCGCCCGGCGGCCCGGCCTCAGACCCCTGCCGGCGCGCTCACACCGACGCGAGGGCCGTCCCGCGGGCCCGGTGGCCGCCCGCGAGCCCGGCGGAGACGGCCGAGGCCGCCGCGACCGTCGCGGCGACGACCGGCGCGAGGTTTCCGCCGGCGGGCGCCGTCGCGGCCACCACGGCCACGACCCGGCCCCCGGGCCCCCGCACCGGCACCGCGACACAGTCGACGCCCGCCCCCGCGCGGCCGGCCGACCGGGTGCCCCGGTCCACGGACGGCCCGTGCTCCCGACCGTCCAGAGCCCGGGCAACCGCCGTACCGACCGGGAAGGCCGTCCCCTCCCGGACCGACACGGCGCCCCCGGCACGCCCGGGTACGGACGCGACCGTGAGCGCGCGGCCGCCGTGCGGCACCGCGAGCACCACACCGGCCCCCGTCGCCGCCCGCAGCCGGTGCAGCGGGAGCCGGGCCGCGTCCCTCAGCCCCGGATACGGCTGCCAGGACTCGCCCAGCTTGAACAACTGGGGCCCCAGCACGTACCGGCTGCCGCGCCGCTCGACCGCACCCACCGGCCCCAGTTGGTCAAGCAGGCGGTGCGCGGTCGCCTTGGGCACCCCGCAGGCCGCGGCGAGCTCCGTCAGACCGGCCTCCCCGCCCCGCCGTCGCAGCGCGTCGAGCAGGGCGAACGCGCCCTCCAGGACGCCCCTCCCCGCCCTCCCCGCGCTCTCCGTCCCCGTCTTCGTCCCCGTCTTCGTATTCGTGTCCGTTTCGGTCATGCCGCGCAGTCTGCGGACGGCGCCCGCCGCGGCGGTATCCCAGGAATCTGGGGAAGGACCGCGCGTTTATCAGACGTTCAGCGCGCCGGAGGACCCTGGGGCACGACCCCGGACAGAACGGGACGGGGCGGGAACATCGGGGGGCCGCATGGACCGTCTTGCCACCGACGGACGAAGAGACAACGCCCGTGGCCGGGGAATCGGCCACGGGCGCGGCCACGAGCGCGCTCACGGGCGAACGGGTGGACGCACCGAAGCGGGGACGGCGGGGCGTGCCGTCGCGCGCGCCCTCGCCGGCGGGCGGACACCCGAGGGCGGACCCGTCGCCGTCCTGGAGGCCGCCGCGGCGGCCCTGGCCGGCCTCGTCCCGTACGACCTCTGGGCCGGGGTGCTCCTCGATCCGGTCACCCTCCTCAACGTCGGCGGCTGCTACGAGCACGGCGTCGGCGCCGCGTGGATGCCCCGGCTGCTGGACATCGAGTACCGCGAGGGAGACGCCCTCCTGATGCCGGCCCTCGCCCGGCAGCCGTGCCCGGTGGGCACGCTGACCACGGCCCTCGACGGCCGGCTGGAGCGGAGCGTCCGCTACCGGGACATCTACCGCCCGCTCGGCCTCGCCGACGAGATGCGGGTGCTGCTGCGCGACGCCGGCCGGGTGTGGGGCGCCCTGGTGCTCGTACGCTCCGCCGACCGGCCGCCGTTCTCCGCCGCCGAGACGGCCACCGCCGCCCGGCTCTCCGGCCCCCTCGGCCGCGCCCTCCGGGACTCCCTGACCGAACGGCCCGCCGGCCCCGGCCTCGACGTCCGCGCCCTGGTGGTGCTCGACGCGCGGTACGAGACGGTCACCGAGTCCACCACGGCCGCCGCCTGGTACGCCGAACTGGCCGAGACGCCCGCGCGCGGCACGGGCCTGCCGGCCGCCGCGTACGGAGTCGCCGCCGCGGCCCTCAGCAGCCCGACCGGCGGCAGCCGGGTGTGCGTGCCGACCCGCTCCGGCGGCTGGGCCGCCATCGAAGGCTGGCGCCTGGAGACGGGTGACGGCGCCCGGATCGCCCTGTCCCTGGGCCCGGCCTCGCCCCCGGACCGGGTCGCCGCCCTGATGGAGGCGTACGCGCTCAGCCCCCGCGAATGCCAGATCCTGGCCCACGTCGTCAGCGGCGCCCCCACCAACGAGATCGCCTCCCGCCTCGCGCTCTCCCCGTTCACCGTCCAGGACCACCTCAAGTCCGTCTTCGCCAAGACCGGCGTCCGCTCCCGCCGCGAACTGGTGAGCCAGGTCTTCTTCTCCCACTACCTACCGGACCTCCCGCTCACCGGCCCCGGCCCCGAGGCGGGCGCGGGGGAGCGCGCCGGGGCCGCCGCCGCGACGGCCCGGGCGAGCGGCCCGGCCCGGCCCGCCTGACGCCCCGCCGCGCGGGGGCAGCCGGGGGCGGGCGGCCAGGCCGACCGCACGGCCCGCCCGCCCGCCAGGCCGGCACTCGCCCCGCCCCCCACCCGCCGAGGTCGATGTCGTTTTCTCGCCAGCCCGTCCGCCGCCCAGCCCCCATCCTTGAGGCATGCACACCGACACCGAGCGCTGCGTGCGGGCCGTTCGATCGAAGGACGCCCGCTTCGACGGCGTGTTCTTCACCGCCGTCCGCACCACCCGGATCTACTGCCGGCCAAGCTGTCCGGTCGTGCCGCCCAAGCCCGAGAACATGGAGTTCCATCCCACCGCGGCCTCCTGCCAGCGGGCCGGGTTCCGCGCCTGCAAGCGCTGCCGGCCCGACACCAGCCCCGGTTCGCCGGACTGGAACGTGCGGGCGGATGCCGTCGCCCGTGCCGTGCGGCTGATCCAGGACGGCGTCGTGGACCGGGAGGGCGTGCCCGGTCTCGCCGCACGGCTCGGCTACTCCACCCGTCAGATCGAGCGGCAGCTCCTGGCCGAGCTCGGCGCCGGGCCGCTCGCCCTCGCCCGGGCCCAGCGCGCCCAGACCGCGCGGCTGCTCATCGAGACCACGCCGATGCCCATGGCCGAGATCGCCTTCGCGGCCGGTTTCGCCTCCATCCGCACCTTCAACGACACCGTCCGCGAGGTCTTCGCCCTCACCCCGGGTGAACTGCGCACCCGCGCCGCCGCACCGGTGACACCCGCACCGCCGCCCGGCGTCCTCACCCTCCGGCTGCCGTTCCGCGCCCCCCTCGACCCCTCCAACCTCTTCGGCCACCTCGCCGCCACCGCCGTCCCCGGCGTCGAGGAGTGGCGCGACGGCGCCTACCGCCGGACCCTGAGCCTCCCCTACGGGCACGGGATCGTCGCCCTCGCCCCCCGCCCCGACCACGTGCTGTGCCGGCTGTCCCTCACCGACCCGCGCGACCTCACCCACGCCATCAGCCGCTGCCGCCGCCTGCTCGACCTGGACGCCGACCCCGTCGCCGTCGACGAGCAGCTCCGCACCGACCCGCTGCTCGCGCCGCTGGTCGACGCGGCGCCCGGACGGCGGGTGCCGCGCACCGTCGACGCCGCCGAGTTCGCCGTACGGGCGGTGCTGGGCCAGCAGGTGTCCACGGCCGCCGCCCGCACCCACGCGGCCCGCCTGGTCACGGCGCACGGCGTGCCCGTCGAGGACCCGGAGGGCGGCCTCACCCACCTCTTCCCCACCCCGGCCGCGCTCGCCGGCCTCGACCCGGAGGCCCTCGCCCTGCCCCGCAGCCGCCGCGCGACCCTGCTCGGCCTGGTCGGCGCGCTCGCCGACGGCAGCCTGGCGCTCGGCCCGGAGAGCGACTGGACCGAGGCCCGCGCCCGGCTCCTCGCCCTGCCCGGATTCGGCCCGTGGACCACCGAGGTCATCGCCATGCGGGCGCTCGGCGACCCCGACGCCTTCCTCCCCGGCGACCTCGGCGTCCGCCGCGCCGCCCAGGGCCTCGGCCTGCCCGCCACCCCCGCCGCGCTCACCGCACGCGCCGCGCGATGGCGGCCCTGGCGGGCCTACGCGGTCCAGTACCTCTGGGCCACCGACACCCACCCGATCAACCACCTCCCCGCGTAAGGAAGTCGACCCACCGTGCCCACCGTCCAGCACACGGTCGTGGACAGCCCCTACGACGCGCTGACCCTCGTCGCCGTCGACGGCGTCCTCAGCCGCATCCACATGACCGGCCAGCGCCACCGCCCGCCCGAGGAGACCTTCGGCGAGCGCGACCCGCGCCCCTTCACCGAGGCCGTGCGCCAGCTCGACGCCTACTTCGCGGGCGAACTCACCGTCTTCGACCTGCCGTTGAAGCTCATCGGCACCCCGTTCCAGCTCCGCGTCTGGGAGCAACTGCGGCTCATCCCGTACGGGGAGACCCGGACCTACGGCGAACTCGCCGAGGCCCTCGGCAGCCCCGGTGCCTCCCGCGCCGTCGGCCTCGCCAACGGGAAGAACCCGGTCAGCATCGTCGTCCCCTGCCACCGCGTGATCGGGACGAGCGGCAGCCTCACCGGCTACGGCGGCGGCCTGGACCGCAAGAAGCGCCTGCTCGCCTTCGAGTCGGGTGCCACACCCGAAGCCCTCTTCTAGAGCAGGGTCTCGAGGAGCGCCGGCAGCGCCGTGCCGATCGGTTCGCGCACGACCTCGTCCGCGAGCTCGTCGTACGGGGTGGGCTCGGCGTTCACGATGACGAGCCGGGCGCCCTGCTCGGCCGCCATGCCCGCGAGCGAGGCGGCCGGCTGCACCTGGAGGCTGGAGCCGACCGCGAGGAAGACCTCCGCGGCCTTCGCGATCGACATGGCCTGCCCGAGCACCACCGGGTCGAGCCGCTGCCCGAACATGACCGTCGCCGCCTTCAGGATGCCGCCGCAGGCCCGGCAGGCCGGGTCCTCCTCGCCCGCCCGCACCCGGTCCAGGGCCTCGGCCATCGACGACCGGGCGTGGCAGGCCGTGCACACCACCGACCGGGCCGAGCCGTGCAGTTCGAGCACCTTGCGCTCGGGCACCCCGGCGGCTTGGTGCAGCCCGTCCACGTTCTGGGTGATCACCCGCAGCGCGTGGCCGCTCCTCTCGTACGCGGCGATGGCGTGGTGCGCCGCGTTCGGCTCCGCCTTCAGGTTCTCGCCGTCGAGCCGCATCCGCCACGAGCGGCGGCGGATCTCCGGGTCGGCCATGTACGGCCCGTAGGTGACGAGCCGCTCGGCCTCGGGGTCGCGCCGCCACAGCCCGTTGGGGCCCCGGTAGTCGGGGATGCCCGAGTCCGTGGAGATGCCGGCACCGGTGAGGATCGCGACCATCGTCATACGGCGAGCGTAGGCCGCCCCGAAGCCCTCCCGCGAGCGGATTGACGGCGGCGACGAGCCGGTGCGCGGCGGTCTCATCCCGCGGGAGCCGCGGCAGGGCCGAACGCCCGGCGCACCCACGGAGCGGTGACGAGGACGAACAGCCCGAAGGCCAGCAGCCGCCCGAGCCCGCCCGACTCCGTAGGCCGGCCGTCGAGCAGCACGAGAACCGCGTACGCGTTGGCCGCCAGGTCCGTCGCGAGGACGGCCAGGAGCAGATCGACGCCCACCCGCCGGCCCCGCAGCAGCAGGACCGCGGCCAGCGGGTCGACGACCGCGAGCGACGACCAGTACAGGTCGAGCCAGGCCGGCGCGAACTCCCGGTGGGCGAAAGGCCCTTCGGCGACGAGGTCCCCGAGGTGCGCCACCGTGCCCACGAGAAGGCCCGCCACCCAGACGGCCAGCACGAGCCGCACCGCGGCCCGGCTCATCGTGCGGCGCGGCCGTTCTCCAGCTCCACCGGGCCGTGGCCGCGCTCCAGGACGTCGAGGGCGGCGAGGACCCGGGGGCCGAGGGAGCCGGGCAGGTGGGCGGGGATCTCGTCGGGGTGCACCAGCTTCCAGGAGATCAGCTCCTCCTCCTGGAGCCGGATCGACCCGAGCTGCTCGTCCGACAGCACCCCTCCGTCGTACAGATACGCCACCAGCGGCGGCCGGTCCGGTCCGTGCGACCAGTCCACCGCGAGCAGCGCGCCCAGCTCGACGTCCAGGCCGATCTCCTCGGCCGTCTCGCGGCGGGCGCCCTGGCGGGGCGTCTCGCCCGCGTCCGACTCGATCGTGCCGCCCGGCAGCGCCCACCCCTCCCGGTAGTTCGGCTCGACGATGAGCACCCGGCCGGCCCGGTCCCGGAAGAGGGCGGCCGCACCGGCCAGGACCCGGGGCAGGCCCGCCAGATACGTGGCGAAGTCAGAGGTCGTCATCCCGTCAGCGTAGCCAGCCGGACCGTCCGCTCGGCCAGGTCGCTGATCCGCGCGTGGTCGAAGCCCGCGACCGCGCTGCGCACCCGGTCCCGCAGCGGCTCCGACCACCGCGGCGGGATCGCCGCGGCCCCGCACAGCACCCCGGCGACCGCACCGGCCGTCGCCCCGTTGGAGTCGGTGTCCAGGCCGCCGCGCACGGTCAGCGTCACGGTGCGGGTGAAGTCCCCGTCCCCGTACAGGAGTCCGGCGGTCAGCACCGCCGCGTTCGGCACCGTGTGGATCCAGCCGAGCGAGCCGGTCTCCTTCGCGAGCTCGTCGAGGGTGTCGGACCACTCCACGCCCGCCTCGTGCAGCGCCATCGTGTGCCGTACGGCGCGGGCGAGCCGGCTGCTCGCCGGGATCCGTTCCAGGGCGGTCAGCAGCGCCGAGCGGACGTCGGGCGCGGTGAACGCGGCGGCGATCAGCGCCGCCGCCCACATCGCCCCGTACACCCCGTTGCCCGTGTGCGAGAGCGCCGCGTCCCGGCGGGCGAGCGAGGCCGCCCGGCGCGGGTCGCCCGGCGAGGTCAGACCGTAGACGTCCGCCCTGATCAGCGCCCCGATCCACTCCTGGTAGGGATTGTCGTACGTGGCGGTCAGCGGCGGCCTGAGGCCGTTGGCCAGGTTCCGGTAGGCCACCCGCTCCGCCGTGAAGGTCTGGAGGTACGGCAGCCGCAGCAGCCAGTGCTCGCCCACCTGCTCCGTGGTGAAGGCGAAGCCGCGGGTCTCCAGGAGGTGCAGCCCCAGGATCGTGTAGTCGATGTCGTCGTCCCGGCAGCTTCCGTTGATCCGGCCGCGCACGCACTGCGGCCACTCCGGCCGCAGCTCGAAGCCGTCGGCCCCGGCGGCCGGCGGCGGGGGCAGGTAGTCGGTGAGCGGCAGGGCGTCGGTCAGCCGCAGATAGGCGTCGATCCGCTCGCGCGTCCAGTGGTCACCGCTCTCGACCGGCTTGCCGAGCATGTTCCCTGCGATCCGCCCCGTCCAGCCGCCGAGGATCCGGTCGGCGAGTTCACTGTGCTTGAGCAGGCCCATGCCTCCGGTGTACCGAATGCGGAGCGCGGGCGCGCGCCGACGCACCCTGGTCTCGGGACGGCTCTGATCGATCGTTCCGTGCTCATGCGGCCCCTCTATGGTGCGGAATATCGCCTTATCAGGGGGTGGCACGCCGTCTCGCGCTACGGATAGGGTCGGCCTCGGCGCGACTGCCTGTTCGAAAGCAAGGGATGCAAGGTGACGGACGGAGCAGTAACTGAGGTCGCACGCGTGCTCGTCGCGGCCGACAAGTTCAAGGGTTCGCTCACGGCCGTACAGGTCGCGGAGCGGGTCACAGCAGGTCTGCGACGGGTCGTCCCGGAGCTCGAAGTGGAGACGCTGCCCGTCGCGGACGGCGGCGACGGCACCGTCGCGGCGGCCGTCGCGGCCGGTTTCGAACGGCGCGAGGTGACCGTGACCGGGCCGGTCGGCGATCCGGTCACGGCGGCGTTCGCGCTGCGCGGGACCACGGCGGTGGTGGAGATGGCGGAGGCGTCCGGCCTGCAGCTCCTGCCGTCCGGGGTCTTCGCCCCGCTCACCGCCACGACCTACGGCTCCGGCGAGCTGCTGCGCGCGGCGCTCGACGCGGGCGCCACCACCATCGTCTTCGGCGTCGGCGGCAGCGCCACCACCGACGGCGGCGCCGGCATGCTGGCCGCGCTCGGTGCCCGCTTCCTCGACGCGGCGGGGGAGCCGGTCGGCCCCGGCGGCGCGGCCCTCGCCGAGCTGGCCTCGGCCGACCTGACGGGCGTCGACCCCCGCTTCGCCGACGTCGACCTCGTCCTGGCCAGCGACGTGGACAACCCCCTCACCGGCCCGAAGGGCTGCGCGGCCGTCTACGGCCCGCAGAAGGGCGCCTCCCCGGAGGACGTCGAGACCCTCGACACGGCCCTCGGGCACTACGCGCGGGTCCTGGAGGAGGCGATCGGCCCCAAGGCGGCCGACCTCGCCGCCTCCCCGGGCGCGGGCGGCGCCGGCGGCATCGGCTACGGTGCCCTGCTGCTCGGCGCGAGCTTCCGTCCCGGCATCGAGCTCATGCTCGAGGTCCTCGGCTTCGCCCCGGCCCTGGAGCGCGCCACCCTCGTCATCACCGGCGAGGGCTCCCTCGACGAGCAGACCCTCCACGGCAAGGCCCCGGCGGGCGTCGCCGCGGCGGCCCGCGCGGCCGGCAAGGAGGTCGTCGCCGTCTGCGGCCGTCTCGCCCTCCCCGCGGAGGCCCTCGGCGCCGCCGGCATCCGCCGTGCCTACCCGCTCAGCGACCTGGAGCCGGACCCGGCCAAGTCCATCCCGAACGCGGGCCCCCTCCTGGAACAGGTCTCGGCGAACATCGCCCGTGACTTCCTGAGCTGACCCGACGCGCACCCGGGCCCCGGCCGGCCGGGGTCGCGCGCGCCGTGGCCGGACCCGGGGCGCGACATCCCGCCCCGGGTCCCGGCATCCCGCAGGCCGGGCCGCCCGCGCCGCGCGCTACGGCCGGGAGACCTCCCGCTCCGGCCTGCCGGTGTCCCGGTCGAGGCGGACGGTCGTCACGGCGCCGTCTCCGGTCGTGAAGCTCAGGGTGTCCGGGCCCGACCAGGCGACGTCGACGAGCTCGTCGGCGGGGTCGTCACCGTTGAAGAAGCCGGCGGGCCAGTGGTGGGCGGTGAGGGGCGGGCCGTCGACGACCGAGATCCGCCACAGGGGGTCGATCATCGCGGAGCCGCGTTCCACCACGAGGTGACGCTGCGCGTGATGAGG
>NZ_JBEXQW010000071.1:0-30757 GCF_040612775.1 Streptomyces sp. NPDC006339 | reverse complement strand
GATCAGCGGCGGGCAGGCCCTTCTCCCTTGCCTGCGGGCCGAGTTCACCGGCCCGCCGCCGCAGCAGGGCCCGCTCCCGCTCGTTCCGGGTCAGCCGCGCCCCGACTCCTCCGCTCGCCCCGACGTCTCGGTCCGCCGGGACCTGCGGGCGCTGCGCTCGCGTCCGCTGCGGTCGGCCCTCGCGCACGCCGCCCTGGTCAACGGGGCGACCTTCGCGACCTTCGCCTTCCTCGCGGTCCTCGCCGTGGACGTCACCGGTCTGCCGTCGGGAGCGGTCCCGGTGCTGCTGGCCGCGTTCGGGGCGGGCGCGTTCCTCGGGGTGACGGCCGCCGGGCGCATGGCCGCGGGAGCGGCGCTCCGCCCGGGCGGCCGCGTCCTCCTGGCGTTCGCCGCCGGATGGGTCCTGCTTGGTGCCACCGCGGCCCACCCCGCGGCGCTGTTCCTCGTCGCGGCCGTGCAGGGCGCGTTGTCCTTCGGTCTCGGCACGGCCCTGGTCAACCGGGTCCTGCACCTCGCCTCCGACGTCCCCGCGCTGGCCGGTGCCTTCGCCACCGTCGCCCTGAACGCGGGCGCCTTCGCCGGCCCCCTCCTCGCCGCCGCCGCGACCGGCCGCACCGGTGACCCGACCACCGCCGCCTGGACGAGCGCCGCCCTCGCCGGCGCGGCGGCGCTCCTCAGCGCCGCCGACCGCCTCCGGCCCCACCGACGCGCCACCACACCGACCGTACCGACCGCGCCACCCCAGGAAACCGAGCCGACCTCCACCTGACGGACCATCACCACCGCGCCTTCGAGGGAATGTCCCGCCTGACCTCGTTCGTCCCCGACGTGGCGTGCCGTCAGATCAACAATGGGTAACGGAAAGGGATATGGCGGGCAGAAGTCTTCCCTCCGGTCCCGGCGTCCTGGGATCTTGCGTCCACCCCACACATCACAGGGCCCGGTCGGCGCCACCAGCGCCTCCGGGTCATCGGAGGACGCATTGTTTTCCCACATATCGAGCCGGCTGAGACTGCCGGTCGCGGCCGCCGCCGTCGTCGGTGCCACCGTCGCCCTCACCGCCCCCGCGCAGGCGCAGGTCCTGCCCGTGGCGAAGGCGGCCCAGGGCGCCCGCACCGCCCCGGCGGCGCAGGCGCAGACGCAGGAGCAGGCGCGGTCCGCGACCGGTACGCGGACCGCCGGTGCCTGGGCCGCCGGTACGCGCGCGTACCTGGTCATCACGACGCCCGGTGACACCACCGCCGTCCGCACCGCCATCGCCTCGAACGGCGGCACCGTCTTCGCCTCCTACGACGCCATCGGCGTCGTCGTCGCCCACTCCACCTCCACCTCCTTCGCCGCCACGATGCGCGGCGTCGCCGGGGTGCAGCAGGTCGGCGCGACCCGCACCTCCGACGTGCCGGCCGACGCGTACAACCCGGCCCTGCCGGCGAACCCGTCGCAGTCCACGACGACGCTGAACGAGACCAACCGCTGGGACATGACCCAGATCAAGGCCGACCAGGCGTGGGCCGTCACCACCGGCTCGGCCGCGGTCAAGGTCGGTGTCCTGGACACCGGTGTCGACGACCGGCACCAGGACATCGCCCCCAACTTCAACGCCGCGGACTCCGTCTCCTGCGCCTACGGCAAGGCCGACACGCGCGCCGGTGCCTGGCGCGACGTCGGCACCCACGGCACGCACGTCGCCGGCACCATCGCCGCCGCGAAGAACGGCAAGGGCGTCATCGGCGTCGCTCCCGGAGTGAAGATCTCCTCCGTGCGCATCGCCGAGCCCACCACCAGCCTGTTCTTCGCCGAGAACACCATCTGCGGCTTCATGTGGGCGGGTGACCACGGCTTCAAGGTCACCAACAACAGCTATTACACGGACCCGTGGCAGTTCAACTGCCCGGACAACGTCGACCAGGCCGCCATCATCGAGGGCGTCCGCCGCGCCCAGGCATATGCCGAGTCCAAGGGCTCGCTGCAGGTCGCCGCGGCCGGCAACGCCAACTACGACCTGGCCAACAAGACGACCGACACCGAGAGCCCCAACGACTCGACCCCGGTCACCCGCACCATCACCAACGCCTGCATCGACATCCCGACCGAGCTGCCGGGCGTGGTGACGGTCTCCGCGCAGGCCAACGGCGGGGCGAAGGCGTCGTACTCCAACTTCGGCAACGGCATCATCGACATCGCCGCCCCGGGCGGCGACGGTGCCAGCGGCGTCTACTCGACGCTGCCGGGCGGCAAGTACGGCTCCATGAGCGGGACGTCGATGGCCTCCCCGCACGTGGCCGGCGTGGCCGCGCTGCTCGCCAGCGTCAACCCGTCCTACACCCCGGCGGACATCCGATCCGCCCTCGCGACCCAGGCCACCGACAGGGCCTGCCCGTCCGACAGCCGCTGCACGGGCACCACGACCAAGAACGGCTTCTTCGGCGAGGGCCAGGTCGACGCGCTGAAGGCGGTCGCCGGCGCGAGCCCGCCGCCCACCGGCCCGTACTTCGAGAACCTCAACGACGTCGCCATCGCGGACAACGCGACGATCGAGAGCCCGATCACCGTCTCCGGCGTCACCGGCAACGCCCCGGCGACGCTCAAGGTCGGCGTCGACATCAAGCACACCTACCGCGGTGACCTGGTGCTCTCCCTGGTCGCCCCGGACGGCACGGTGTACCCGCTGGAGGACTTCACCAACAGCGACGGCACGGACGACATCGCCAAGACGTACACGGTGAACGCCTCGGCCGAGGTGGCGAACGGCACCTGGAAGCTCCGCGTCCAGGACATCGCCTCCCAGGACACGGGCCGCGTCGACGCCTGGAACCTGACCTTCTAGGCCACACCGCCACGGGCCGCGCCACCCGCGCCACCCGCACACGCACATCGAGCCCCCGGGACACACGTCCCGGGGGCTCGATCCGTGTCGTCCGCCCGCCGCCGGCTCAGCGGCGCACGGCGCGCAGCAGCGCCACGGCGCCGACCACCGGCACGACCAGCGCGAACAGGACGAGGAGCAGGAGCTCCATGGGGCCGAGCCGGGAGGAGGCCAGGAGAAGGGCACCGGCGACCACCAGGACGGGGACGACCGCCGAGGTGACCGTGCCGAGGACCTTGTGGCGGGTGTCCCAGTGCGGCGACCCCCACAGCAGGACCAGGCCCGCGACGAGGGCCACGCCGCCGGCGATCGCGCTGAAGAGGAAGACGAGACCGGCCGAACCGAGCAGGACCGCCGTCAGCCGCGTGCGCGGCGGACGGTCGGAGGCGGCGGCCGCGGGGTACGGCGAGCCGGTGAGGACCCGGTCGACCAGGGACCCGCCGCCGAGCGGCCCGCCGGTGAGGGAGCCGCGCGCGAGGGGCTCCTCGGCGAGGGCGGAGGCCGCCACCGTACGGGGCTCGCCCAGGTCGGCGAGGACCCCGCGCAGCTCCTGCTCGGTCCCCGCGCCGCTGACCTCGATGTGCTCCCGGAGGTCGGCCAGCAGCTCGGCGCGGCGCTCGGCGGGCAGTTCGGCGGTCTCGCGCGCGACGGCGTCGAGGTAGGCGGTCACGAGCGGGTGGTCGGTGGCGTTCATGCGCGGTCCCCCTGCGGATCGTTGAGGAAGTGGTCGACGGCGTCCCGGAACAGTGGCCAGGCCCGGGTGAAGTCGGCGAGCGCCGCCCGGCCCACGGCGGTGAGCGTGTAGTAGCGGCGGGGCGGGCCGTTCGGCGACTCGCGGAGCTCGGTGTCCACGAGCCCCTCGCGGCGCAGGCGCGACAGCAGGGGGTAGATCGTGCCCTGGCTGGTGGTCATCACGCTGACGGCGGAGAGCTCGGAGAGAAGCTCGACGCCGTACTTCGGCCCGTCCCTGAGCAGCGCGAGGACGCAGTGCTCCAGCACTCCCTTGCGGAGCTGGCTGGGTACCCTGCCGCCCTCCTCGTTCATTGCGTCACCAGGAACCATGCAATGCAAGATAGCCCGCCGGGTGAAGCTTCCACAAGGCGACCCCCGACAGGGCCACGGCGGCGCTCAGCCGGCCGAGAGCCGTATCTCCGTCAGATAACCGGCCGGGGAGGGCGGGGACGGCAGGCTCACCGTGGGATGCGGGGCGGACGTCAGGACGTCCAGCACCTCGCGCGCCGGGTAGCCGAACACGTCCACGTCCCGGAGGACCACCGGCACGGCGGACGGCTCCCGCGCCCCGGCGGCGCCGACGCTCCGCTCGATGCGTACGAGCGCGAGTTCGCGTATGCGGTGGTCCGCCCGGCCCCAGCGGTCGGCCGTGTCACCGCACACGAGCAGGTCCAGGCCCTCGTAACACGCGGAGAAGGCCCACCCGGTCCGGCAGACCCAGGTCTCGCGCACGTCCGCCAGCGTCGCGACCGCCCACTGGGCCGCGCGCTCGGGCATGCCGAACCGCAGCACGCCCGCACCGCGCGGCAGGACGAGCCCGACTCCGGGCAGCACTTCGAACACGACCCGATCGTGCCCCGGCCCCGGCCGCCGGGGCAACGCCTGCGGGCCGCCCCCTACGGGCTCCCACGGCCCGCCTCCGGGCCCGCCCCTACGGGCCGTCGACCGTGATCGCCTGTACGGGGCAGGCGCGGGCGGCCTCGCGGACCAGCGGCCGGTCCGTGTCGTCCTCCCGTCCCGGAACGACCGTGCCGAAGCCGTCCTCGTCCTGCGTGAAGACCTCGGGCGCGACCAGGGCGCACTGACCGGCGCCGATACAGACGCCGTTGTCGACGGTGATGCCCATCGGACGGATTCCTCTCACCAGGTGACGGGGAGTTCGAGCATCCCCTGGATCGTGTCCCCCGGCTTGAAGGGGATCTCCTCGGCGGGTACGGCGAGTCGCAGACCCGGCAGCCGGCGCAGCAGCGTCCCGAGCGCGATCTCCAGCTCCGCCCGCGCCAGGTTCTGCCCCAGGCACTGGTGGATGCCGAAGCCGAACGCCAGGTGATGCCGGGCCGGGCGGGCCCAGTCCAGGGTGTCCGGATCCGCGTAGACCTCGCCGTCCCGGTTGATGACGGACGTCGCGAAGACCACGCCCTCACCCGCGCGGATCACCGTCCCGCCGACCTCCACGTCCTCGCGCGCGACCCTCAGCATCCCGTCCGCGATCGACAGGAACCGCAGCAGCTCCTCCACCGCCGTGGGGACGAGGCCGGGGTCGGCCCGCAGCTCGGCCAGCCGTTCGGGATGGCGCAGCAGCGTGTACGTCCCCAGGGAGATCATGTTGGCCGTGGTCTCGTGCCCGGCGACCAGCAGGATCGTGGCGAGCTGCACCAGCTCCTCACGGTCGGGCCCGTCGCCCCGTGACCGCCGCGCCACCAGGTCGTCCAGCACCCCCTCGCCGGGCCTGGCCCGCTTGCGGTCGATCAGATCGCCGAGATACGCCTCCAGTCGGGTGAGCGCGTCCTCGGTGTCGGCGCCGGTGGGGCCGCGCAGCAGCCGGCGGGACTGCTCCTCGAAGAAGTCGTGGTCCTCGTACGGCACGCCGAGCAGGTCGCAGATCACGATCGACGGCACGGGCAGCGCGAAGGCGCCGACCAGTTCGGCCGGCGGTCCCGCCTTCTCGATCGCGTCGAGGAGCCGGTCGACGGTCGCCTGGATGCGCGGCCGCAGACCCTCGGTGCGCTTGAGCGAGAAGCTCGGGATCAGCATCCGGCGCTGGACGTTGTGTTCGGGATCGTCCCACCCGAGCAGCGCGGCCCGCCGACGACGGCTCAGGCCGGCGGCCCGCTCAGTCGGCAGCGGGAAGTCGTCCCGGGTGGAGTCGGTGGACAGCCGCTGGTCGGCGAGCAGCGCCCGCGCGGCCCGGTGTCCGGTGACGAACCACACCTCGCGTCCGTCCCAGAGGGTCACGCGCGACAACGGGCGTTCCTCGCGCAGGGGGTCGTAGGCGGTCGGCGGGTGGTAGGGGCAGGATCGGTTCTGGGGGAAGGCCACGGCCTCGGTCATGCTGGACCTCGCAGACGGCGGAACGCTGGCTTCGACGGCTTCGACGGCTTCGACGGCTTCGACGGCTTCGACGGTTGGTGTCGTCTCCACTACATGCCTCAGGCATCTATCCGGTCTACGCGCAGTTCGGCCAAACCGCCGGAACGAAGGGATTCCTCCGGCCGTCCATGGCCTGATCGCGTCGCCTACCGTGGATCCCATGACCCGAGCCGCCCTCCTGTTCCCCTCCGACCCGCTCGGACCGCACCGGCCCGACCCGCACTACGCGGCGGAGGCCCGGCGGCTCCGCGAACTCGGCGGCACCCACGCCGTCGTCGACCACGACGCACTCCTCGCCGGAGACGCCCGGGAGGCCGTCCGCCGGGTGCCGGCGGACGGGGACCCGCTCTGGTACCGGGGCTGGATGATGCCGCCGACGGCGTACGCGGCGCTGGAAGCCGCCCTCGCCGAGCGCGGCCGCACCCTGCTCACCCCGCCCGCCGCCTACCGCCGCGCCCATGAACTGCCCGGTTGGTACCCGGCCTTCGCCGACGTCACCCCGCACAGCGCCTGGATCCCCGGCGGCGGCATGCCGGGTGACGCCGCACTGGCCCGGGCCGTGGCGGAGCTCGGCGGACGCGGACCAGCGATCGTCAAGGACTACGTGAAGTCCCGCAAGCACGAGTGGGCGGAGGCGTGTTTCCTGCCGGACCTCGCCGACACCGACG
Organism: Streptomyces sp. NPDC006339; assembly: GCF_040612775.1. Taxonomy (NCBI): domain Bacteria; kingdom Bacillati; phylum Actinomycetota; class Actinomycetes; order Kitasatosporales; family Streptomycetaceae; genus Streptomyces; species Streptomyces sp. NPDC006339. Next base: position 24,121 of record NZ_JBEXQW010000071.1, on the reverse strand, counting down.
GCCTGCGCCGAGTGGTCGGGCGCTTCGTCGAGCTCCAGGGCGACGATCTGGCCGGCGGGGTGGTGCTGCGCCGCTTCGAACGGTACGTACGACGCGGAGGAAGCGACGGGGCCGAGCGCGCCGAGGAGGCCCGCGTGTGGTGGCTCGACGGCGAGCCGGTCCTGGCCGGCCCGCACCCGGACACGCCGGACGTGCGCCCCGCCCCGGACCTGTCCGCGCTCCGCACCCGGGTCCGCGCCCTCGGCTGCCGCTTCGTCACCACCGACCTGGCCCGCCTCGCCGACGGCGGCGCCTGGCAGGTGGTGGAGGTCGGCGACGGCCAGGTCAGCGACCTGCCCCGGGGCACCGACCCGGCCCCGCTCCTCTCCGCCCTGCTGTCCGCACCGGCCGCGGAGCCTTCCGCCGCACCCCGCGCGGAGCCTCCCGCCGAGCCTGTCGACGGACCTCCCGCCGAGCCTCTCGACGGACCTGCCGCCGCGCCCGTCGACGGGGCCCCGGCTACGCCTCCAGGCCACCGCGCGCGATGACCCCCGCGTACCAGTGGGCGCTGTCCTTGAACGTACGCCGCTGGGTGGCGAAGTCGACGTGGACGATGCCGAACCGCTTGCTGTAGCCGTAGGCCCACTCGAAGTTGTCCAGCAGCGACCACAGGAAGTAGCCCCGCACATCGGCGCCGTCCTCGATCGCCCGGTGGACCGCCGCCAGATGCGCCCGCAGGTACGCCACCCGCTCCGGGTCCTTCACCCGGCCCTCGGGATCGGCGTAGTCGTCGTACGCGGCCCCGTTCTCCGTGATCACCAGCGGGACGCCCGGCAGGTCGTCGCGCAGCCGGACCAGCAGCTCGTGCAGCCCGGTCGCGTCGACGGGCCAGTCCATCGCCGTGCGCGGCCCCGGTGCCGGAGGGAAGCGCACGTACCGCTCGGCCCCCGCCCACGGCGACGGAGACGGCGACGACCCGGCGGCCACCACGGTGGGGGAGTAGTAGTTGATGCCGAGCGAGTCGATCGGCGCCGACGCGGCCCGCAGGTCCCCGTCCCGTACGAACGACCAGTCGGTGACGGAGGCCGTGTCCCGGACCAGGTCCTCGGGCAGGGTGCCGTGGAAGACCGGGTCGAGGAAGACGCGGTTGCCGACCGCGTCGATCCGCCGGGCCGCGTCGAGGTCCTCCGGCGCGCCGGTGTGCGGGCGCACCGCGTGCAGGTTGAGGGTGAGCGAGACCTCGGACCCCGCGGGCAGGGCGGCGCGCAGCGCCCGGGTCGCCAGACCGTGCGCCAGGTTGAAGTGATGGGCGGCGCGCAGGGAGGCGAGCGCGCTGGTGCGCCCGGGCGCGTGCTCGCCGCTGCCGTAGCCGAGGAAGGCGGCGCACCACGGCTCGTTCAGGGTGGTCCAGGTCGCGACCCGGTCGCCCAGCGCCTCGGCCATGAGGGCCGCGTACGCGCCGAAGCGCTCGGCCGTCTCGCGCTGCGGCCAGCCGCCCGCGTCCTCCAGCTCCTGGGGCAGGTCCCAGTGGTAGAGCGTGGCCACCGGCCGGATGCCGGCCTCCCGCAGCTCGTCGGTCAGGCGGCGGTAGAAGTCGAGACCCTGGCGCACCGCCGGCCCGCGCCCGGTGGGCTGCACGCGCGGCCAGGACACGGAGAAGCGGTAGTCCGTGACGCCGAGCCGGCGCATCAGCGCGATGTCCTCGCTCACGCGGTGGTAGTGGTCGGCCGCGATGTCCCCGGTGTCACCGTTGCGGACCTTGCCCGGTACGCGGCTGAAGGTGTCCCAGATCGACGGGGTGCGGCCGTCCTCCGTGGCCGCTCCCTCGATCTGGTACGCGGCGGTGGCGGTGCCCCAGCGGAAGCCGGCCGGGAAGCGGAGCGACGTCGTGGTGTGCGGACGGGGATCGAGCGCGGTCATGAGGAGGGGACTCCCGGAGGTGAGACGACGGAGAGGAGACGCGAAGGCGCGGTGGGGGAGAGGGGGAGAGTGCGTCGGATCAGCCCTTGACCGCGCCCTGCATGATGCCGCCGACGATCTGCCGGCCGAGGAGGCCGAAGACGAGCAGCACCGGCAGGGTGCCGAGCAGGGTGCCCGCCATGATCACGGACTGGTCGTTGACGTAGCCGCCGCCGAGCTGGCGCAGGGCGACCTGGACGGTCGGCTCGGACGAGGACAGGGCGACGATGGGCCAGAAGAAGTCGTTCCACGAGGCCATGAAGGTCAGCAGACCGAGGACGGCCATGCCGGGCCGGGCGACGGGGATGACGATCGACCAGAAGATCCGGGCCGTGGAGGCGCCGTCGACCCGGGCCGCCTCGAGCAGCTCGTCCGGCAGCGACTGCACGAGGTACTGCCGCATGAAGAACACGCCGAACGCGGACACCAGACCCGGCAGGATCACCGACTGGAGCCGGCCCGCCCACTGGAGTTCGGCGATCAGCATGAACAGCGGGATCACGCCGAGCTGCGGCGGGATCATCATCGTGCCCACCGTGACGGCGAGCAGGGCGCCCCGGCCGCGGAAGCGCAGCTTGGCGAAGGCGAAACCGGCGAGCGTGCAGCACAGCACGGTGCCGAGCGTGACCGAGCCGGACACGATGAACGAGTTCACCAGTGCCTTGCCGATGTCGGCCTCCTCCACCACCGCCTCGAAGTTGCGGAAGAGATGGCGGCCGGGCAGCAGCGCGGGCGGCACCCGGGCCAGGTCGGCGTTGGAGCGGCTGGCGGCGACGACCGTCCAGTAGAAGGGGAACGCCGAGACGAGCACGGCGAGGGCGAGGATCGCGTACGCGAGCTTCCCGCCCCGCATCGTGCGGCCGGCGCGGGAGCGGGGACGCCCCCACCGCCGCCCCGTGCCGGGTGTCTCGGGGGCCGGTCGTGCGACCGGCGGATCGGCGAGCGACGTGGTCATCGGCCGGCCTCCTTGCGGGAACGACGGCGGGCGATCAGGGCGTTGGCCCCGACGAGGAGCAGGATCAGCAGGAACATCACCCAGGCGATGGCGGCGGCCCGGCCCAGGTGGAAGAACCCCCACCCCTGCTCGTACAGATAGAGCCCGAGCGTCTGGTACTGGTGCGAGATGCCGCCGGAGACCGATCCCTCGAAGAGGAGCGGTTCACCGAAGAGCTGGGTGGCGCCGATCGTGGACACCACGACCGTGAAGACGATCGTGGGCCGCAGACCCGGCAGGGTGACGTGGAGGAACTGCCGCCACTTGGAGGCCCCGTCCATCTCGGCGGCCTCGTAGAGCTCGTGCGGGATGGACTGCATGCCGGCCAGGTAGATCAGCGCGTTGTAGCCGGTCCAGCGCCACACGACGATGCTGGAGACGGCGATCTGCGAGGCGACCGTGCCGTTCTGCCAGTCCACCGGGTCGACGCCGAAGAGCCCGAGCGCGTAGTTGACCAGCCCGAAGTCGCGGCCGAAGAGCTGCGCGAAGACGAGGGTGGCGGCGGCGACGGAGGTCGCGTACGGGAGCAGCATCGCGGTGCGGAAGAAGGTGCGGCCGCGCAGCTTGTAGTTGAGCAGGTGCGCGAGGCCCAGGGCCATCACCAACTGCGGCACCGTGGACAGCACCCCGATGGTGAAGGTGTTGCGCAGCGACGTCCAGAAGAACTCGTCGGCGAGCAGCGCCGTGTAGTTGTCGAGCCCCCGCCACTGCATGTCGCCGGGCGTCTGGAGCTCGACCCGGTAGAGCGACACGAACGCCGTGTACAGCAGCGGGAACAGCCCGAAGGCGGCGAAGAGGGTGAAGAAGGGGGTGATGTACGCGTACGGGGAGGCCGCCCGCCAGACGCGCCGCAGCAGGTGTGGGCGGGACGGGTGGGGCGGACGGGACGGGCGGGGCGGTGCGAGCGGCGTCGCGGGATCGGCGAGGGTCACGGGCGGCCCTTGGGGTGAGTCGGTACCGGGGCGGGACGGAGGGCGTCCCCGGGCCGCCGCGCGGGCGGCCCGGAGAGCGGGCGAGGGGTCAGCCGATGGTGTTGGCGACACCCTTCTTCGCGTTCTCCCACGCCTTCTCGGGAGCCGTCCCCTTGCGTTCGACCTCGCTCAGGGCGTTGGTGATCTGCTGGGCGATGTTCTGGTCGTGGACCCCGAGCACCTGGACGGGAGCGGCCTTCGCGGCGTCGCCGAAGATCCGGCCGATCGGGGCGTCGGAGAAGTACGGGTCCTTGGCGGCGGCGACCTTGTCGATGGCGCCGGTGGCCGAGGGGAAGTTGCCGTTCTTCTCGAAGAGCCTGGCCTGCTGCTCGGGCGCGGTGAGCCAGGCGATCAGCTCGTACGCCTCCTTCTTGTGCCGGGCGGCCTTGGGCACCGACAGGTAGGAGCCGCCCCAGTTGCCCGCGCCGCCGGGCAGCGCGGCGATGTCCCACTTGCCCTTGCCGGCGTCGCCGGCCTGCCCCTTGATGTAGCCGAGCATCCACGCCGGGCACGGGAGGGTCGCGAAGGAACCGGCGGCGAACGCCTGGTTCCACTGCGGCGACCACTGGTCCAGCTTGGCGCTCAGGCCGCCGCGCGCGGCGGCGACGGAGGTGTCCCAGGCCGTCTTCAGGGCCGGGTTCTTCTCCCAGATCAGGGCGCCGGAGGCGTCGTAGTAGCGCTCCTTCTCCTGCCCGATCATGATCGAGTAGAGACTGCCGACGCTGTCGAGCCAGGCGCTGTTCGCGGGGGCCTTGGCCTTGTACTGCTTGCCGAGCTCCAGATAGCCCTGCCAGGTCGACCACTTCTTCGCGAGCTCCTCGCGGTCCGTGGGCAGTCCGGCCTTGCGCAGGAGATCGGTCCGGTAGCACATGGCCTCGGGGCCGACGTCGGTGCCGAGACCCAGGACCGCGCCGTCGCGGCCGGTCGCCGCCGCCCACTTGGCCTCGGGGAACCGGCTCTTGAGGCCGTCCGCGCCGTACTTCCTGAGATCCTCGAACTTGTCCGCCTGCTGCTGGGTCACCGAGGCGATCCGCCCGACCTCGACGCCCTGGACATCGGCGAGACCGCCACCGCCGGCGAGCCGGGTCTGCAGCGACTTCCAGTAGTCGGCCTCGTCCTCGGTGTCGGTCTGCTTGATCGTGACGTTCGGGTGGAGCTTCTCGTACTCCGCGTAGAGGCCGGCCTCCTTGTAGCCGAAGGAGCCGAACAGGTCGACCGTGAGCGTCACCTTCCCGCCCGCACCGGCGGACGACGCCTCGTCGGGCGACCCGCCGCAGGCGGCGAGCAGGGCCCCGGCCAGCACGACCGCCCCCAGACGGACGGTGGCCCTCTTGGCGGCTCGGGCGATGGGCATGGGAAGCCTCCCTTGGCTTCGGAGCGGAGAGCGGAGAACTCTTCGGGGGCGCCCTCGCGGCGGCGGCCCGGCCGCCGCTTGAGAGCGCTCTCAAAGATGCGTCTGGAGCGTGCCCGCCCGGTGTCCGTCCCGTCAAGACTCGAAGGCGTAACGGGTTGGACTCACCCTCAAATGCCGTCGCCGTTCCGTCTATTGACACCGATGTTTCAGGAGTTTTACGTTCACCGGCATCTGAGAGCGCTCTCGCGCCCCGGATCGCGCTGACACCCCTATCCGTCGTGATGACACGAGGTGCCGCCCATGCCCGCCCCCCGCAACCGACCGGCCGCCGTGCTGGTCCTGGCCACCGCGCTGGCCGCGGTCGGACTCGTTCCGACCGCGCCGCCGGCCGCGGCCGCCACCGTCCCCGTAGGCTCCGGCAGCTACTCCGACAGCCGCCCCGCCGGAACCTCCGGCCCCACCACCCACACCGGCACGCCCGTCACCCCCAAGGTCACCGCCGCCGCCCAGGGCAAGCCGGTGCCCACCAACGACTGGTGGTCCTCGCTCGCCTTCCAGCGCTACGGGGACAACCCGTACTCGACCCCCATGTACGGCCATCCCCTCACCTACCAGGCCACCGCCGGCGGCCTCGACATCGGCTACCCGACGAGCCCGCAGATCGTCGGCGAAGGACGCCAGTACGAGTACGCCCACAAGCGCGACCTCACCGTCGGCCTCACCGGCCTCAACTCGCCCGACACCAAGGCCGACGCCTGGTCCGACTGGACCGTCACCCCCTACTGGTCCGACGGCACGCGCACCCTGCGCACCACCATCGGACACGGCAGCCCCTTCGTGTACGCCAAGGGCACCGGCGGCAATGCCCAGATCACCACCGCCGCCGCCCCCACCGTCTTCGCCGACCAGGGCAACGTCCTCGGCATCACCGTCGCCGGGCACCACTACGCCCTGTTCGCCCCCACCGGCACCGACTGGAACGTCGCCGGCACCAGCATCACCGCCGGCCTCGGCGGCAAGGACTACTTCTCCGTCGCCGTCCTCCCCTCCACCGGCGCCCTCGCCACCTACCGGAAGTACGCCTTCAGTTTCGTCACCGGATCCACCGTCGACTGGAGCTACGCCGGCGGCACCGTACGGGCCACCTACACCCTCAGCACCGAGGCCAAGGAGGGCACCGAGCGCGGCACCCTCCAGGCCCTCTACCGCCACCAGTGGCTCCACACCACCGACCCCCTCACCGCGTACACCTACGTCTCGCCCCGCGGCACCATGAAGGTCCGCGAAGCGGCCTCCTTCACCACCGCCCAGAAGGCGTCCGCCGTGCTGCCCGCCCTGCCGAAGGCGAACGGCGTCGACGCGGCCCGGCTCCGGACGTATCTGAACGAGACCGCGAACGCCGCCGACCCCTTCTCCGGGGCCGTCGACACCTACTGGACCGGCAAGGCCCTCGGCAAGCTCGCCCAACTGGTGTCCGTCGCCGACCAGATCGGCGAGGGAGCGATCCGCGACAAGCTGCTCGGGCTGATCAAGGGCCGCCTCCAGGACTGGTTCACGGCGGGCGGCGCCAACGAGTTCTCGTACGACCCGGCGTGGAAGACCCTCACCGGCTACCCCGCCTCCTACGGCAGCGACACCGAACTCAACGACCACCACTTCCACTACGGCTACTACGTCTACGCCGCCGCGATCGTCGCCCAGTACGACCCCGCCTGGGCCGCCGGATCCGCCTGGGGCGGCATGGTGAAGACCCTGATCCGCGACACGGCCAACCCGGCCCGCACCGACGGCGCCTTCCCCTTCCTGCGCGGCTTCGACGTCTACGCCGGCCATAGCTGGGCCTCCGGCCACCAGGGCTTCGCCGCCGGCAACAACCAGGAGTCGTCCTCCGAGTCGACCAACCTCAGCGCCGCGCTCGTCCTGTGGGGCTCGGCCACCGGCGACACCGCGCTGCGCGACCTCGGCACCTATCTGCTCACCACCGAGGCCGAGGCCATCGCCCAGTACTGGTTCGACGCCGACCAGCAGGTCTTCCCGGCCTCCTTCGGCCACGACACCGTCGGCATGGTCTGGGGCAGCGGCGGCGCCTACGCCACCTGGTGGACCGCGAACCCCGAGGAGATCCACGGCATCAACGTGCTGCCCGTGACCGCCGGCGGCTCGCTCCACCTCGGCGGCCGCAAGGACGCTGTCCGCCGCAACATCGCTGAGATGGAACGCGAGAACGGCGGCCCCGCCATCGAATGGCGCGACATCCTCTGGGAGTTCCAGTCCCTCGCCGACCCGGCCGCCGCGAAGTCCAAGTGGGACGCCGGGCACGCCGCCTACACCCCCGAGGCCGGCGAGTCGAAGGCGCACACCTACCACTGGATCGGGACGCTCGACACGCTCGGCGCCCCCGACGCCGGCGTCACCGGCGACCTGCCCACCTCCGCCGTCTTCACCAAGGGCACGGTACGGACCTACGCGGCGCACAACCACGGCGCCACCGCCCGCACCGTCACCTTCTCCGACGGCAGGACCCTGACCGTGCCCGCCCGCTCGACCGCCGTCGGCACCGGAACGGGCGGCGACCCCGGCCCGGACCCCGGTCAGCCGACCGGCAACACCTTCCAGTTGCGCTCGGGCGGCAGCCTCACCACCGCCACGAACGGCACGGCCGGCGCCGACACGATCGCCTCCGCCGACGGCACCAACCACGACGGCACGCCGTACAAGCCGCTCGTCTACGAGGTCCGCGGCGTCCACGGCACCCTCACCCCGGGCGCGTCCACCGCTTTCCGGCTCCAGGTGGACGCCGGAACGACGGTCGGCCTCGGCCAGCAGGCCAGGGTCAGCTACGACCTGACCGGCGACGGCACCTTCGACCGGACCGAGACCTACCGCTACTTCGCCACCGACCCGGTGACCGGATGGGAGGAGTACGCCCAGAGCCGTGGCCTGGCCTCGGCGACCGGGACGCTCGGCAACCTCGTGAACGGCACCGTACGCCTGGAGGTGTGGAGCGCCATCGGCAACGGGACGTCGAGGCTCCAGACCGGCACGGACAGGTCCGTCCTGGTGATCCCGTACGGCTGAACTCGGCTGAACCACTCCCGAGGACGAAAGGGCGGGCACCGCGAGGACGCGGTGCCCGCCCGCGCCGGTTTCCTTGGCTCGGGACGGGCGCGGTCTCCGGTCTCAGGCGGACGCGCGGCGGACCAGGGCGGTGGGAGTGACGATCGACTCCGGCGTACGGTCCCCGCCCTCGTCCAGGATCCGCATCAGCAGCCGCACCATCAGCCGCCCCATGCCCTCGATGTCCTGGTGCACCGTGGTCAGCGCCGGCTCGGTGTCCCGCACCACCGCCGGCATGTCGTCGAACCCCACGACCGCCACGTCCTCCGGGACGCCGATCCCGCGCTCCCGCAGCGTCCGCAGGGCACCGGAGGCCATCAGGTCGTTCGCGGCGAAGACGCCGTCCACGTCCGGACACCGGTCGAGGAGTTCGGCCATCGCGCGGGCGCCGCTCGCCTCCGTGAAGTCACCCTCCACCACCAGCGCCGGATCGGCACCGGGCAGCACGTCGTGGTAGCCGTCGAGCCGGTCGAGGGCGGCCATCAGGTCCCGAGGGCCCGAGATGTGCGCGACGCGCCGCCGTCCCAGGGACACCAGATGCCGTACGGCCTCCCGGGCCCCGCCACGGTTGTCGCAGTCCACGTACGGCACCGCGACGTCCCGCCCCGCCGACGAGCGGCCGCCGAACACGGTCGGGATCCGGGCCCGCCCGATCAGCGCCGCCAGCTCACCGTCGTTGTGCAGCGAGAACGCGAGCGCCCCGTCGACATGGCCGCCCCCGAGATAGCGCGCGATCCGCTCGTGGTCGTCGGCCCCCTCGACCCACAGCAGGACGAGCTGCGAGTCGTGCGCGGCCAGCTCACGGCTGATGCCGCGCACCTGCTGCTCGAAGAACGGGTCGGAGAAGATCCGGAACTCCGGCTCCGCGATGATCACGGCCACCGCCCCGTTGCGCCGGGTGACCAGCGTGCGCGCCGCGTGGTTCGGCACGTACCCGAGCTCCTCGACCGCCCGCCGCACCTTCTCCACCAACGGCTCCCGCACCCCGGCGCCCCCGTTCACGACCCGCGAGACGGTGGCCCGCGAGACCCCGGCACGGGCGGCGACGGCTTCCAGCGTGGGGCGGGACCCCGTGCTCGGCTCGGGCAAGGCGGGCGCTCCTCATCTGCTGCGGCACGTCGGGACGTCGGCACGTCGGCACGTCGGCACGTCGGCACGTCGGCACGTCGGTACGTCAGGACGTCGGTACGTCGATCGGCCCGGCCAGGATATCCGGCGCGGCCAGCGGTTGAGAGCGCTCCCAGAAGCGTGGGCGGCACGACCCCGCCGGTGCTCGCGGCCGCCGGGGTGCTCAGGGCAGGCGGCGGAACACGGCCACGTCGTAGCGTTCGAGGACGGGGCGCGGTCCCTCACGGCCCTCGGCCCGCGCCGCGGCCTCCATGCGGGCGAGGCCGTCGCGGAACTCGGCGGCGGTGAGGTGGGTGAACTTCGACTGCGGCCGGGTGGCCAGCCGGGCCCGGTAGTCGGCCAGGCTCGCCGCCACCGGCTGTGCGAACGACGTCAGCTCCGCCACCGCGAACCCGGCGGCCGTGAAGTCGGCGACGACCTCGTCCTCGCCCGGGAACCGCCGCTCGTCGATCGCCCGCAGCCGGGGCCAGTGGTCGTAGACCGCCGCGTCCAGCCGTTCGCGGAACGTGGTGCGCACGACCGCCGTCCCGCCGGCGCGCAGGACGCGGGCCACCTCCCGTACGGCGCGGGCCCGGTCGGTGAGGTGGTGGATTACGCGGGAGAGCAGGGCGAGGTCGAAGGCGCCCGAGGGGGCGGGAACGGCCTCGTCCGTCCCCGCCACATAGCGCACGGCGGGGTGGGGATGGTGACACCGGGCCTCGGCGAGCATCGCCTCGGAGGCGTCCACGGCCAGGACGTCGGCGCCCGGGATCCAGCGCGCCATCCCCGCGGAGAACATGCCCGTTCCGGCACCGATCTCGACGACGCCGGGCGCGGGACCCGCCGCGTACGAGGCGATGAGGTCCACCCAGGCCCGCAGGGAGTCCTCCGGCATCGCGTTGCCGCGCTCGTAGGCGCCGGCCAGTCGCGGGTCGTCGTGGACAGGGCTCATGGCGGCCATCCTCAGGCCGGTCTCCCGGCCCGACAAGAGTGCCCCGGCCCCCGCGCCCCTCGGGTCAGGCGCGGTGGTACTGGACCGGCGAGGGCGCCTCGTCGCCCAGGGCGGTCGCGGCGTGCCGCGCCCAGTACGGGTCGCGCAGGAGCTCGCGACCGAGCAGCACGGCGTCGGCCTTGCCCGAGGCGAGGATGTGCTCCGCCTGGGCCGGTTCGGTGATCAGGCCGACGGCCGCGACGGGCATGCTCGTCTCGCGCCGGACGCGCTCGGCGAAGGGCACCTGGTAGCCGGGGTGGGCGTCGATCCTGACGTCGGGCACGTTGCCGCCGGTCGACACGTCCAGCAGGTCGACGCCGCGCGCCTGCAGCTCCTTGGTGAAGCGCACGGTGTCGTCCAGCGTCCAGCCCTCCCGGTCGTCCTCGGGGTTCTCGTCGAGCCAGTCCGTGGCCGAGACGCGGAAGAACAGCGGAAGTTCGGCGGGCCATACGGCGCGGATCGCGTCGACGACCTCCAGCGCGAAGCGGGTGCGGCCCTCGAACGAGCCGCCGTAGCCGTCGGTGCGGTGGTTGCTGTAGGGGGAGAGGAACTGGTGGATGAGATAGCCGTGGGCGCCGTGGATCTCCACCACCTCGAAGCCCGCCTCCAGCGCCCGCCGCGCGCCGTCCGCGAAGGACTGGACGACCTCGCGGATGCCTTCCTCGGTGAGCTCCTCGGGCGTGGTGGAGTCCGCCGAGAACGGCACCGGGCTGGGGCCGATCGGCGTCCAGCCGTGCGGCTCGTCGGGGGCGATCGGGCGGCCGCGGTCGACCCAGGTGCGTTCGGTCGACGCCTTGCGTCCGGCATGTGCCAGTTGGATGCCGGGCACGGTGCCCTGGCTCTTGAGGAAGTCGGTGATCCGCCGGAACGCGGAGACCTGGGCGTCGTTCCAGATGCCGAGGTCGTACGGGCTGATCCGGCCCTCCGGCGTCACGGACGTCGCCTCGGTGATGATCAGCCCCGTGCCGCCGGTCGCGCGGGCGGCGAGGTGCGCGAAGTGCCAGTCCGTCGGAACGCCCGTCGCGTCGCCCTCGGGTGCGGCGCTGTACTGGCACATCGCGGCCATCCAGACGCGGTTCGGCACGGTCAGGGACCGGAGGGGGAGAGGGCTGAAGAGAGAACTCATCGGGGGACTCCTGGGACTCCTGGGCGAAGCGCGGGCAACACCAAGATAATTGCACACGCGCTTTAATTGCGCCAGCGGGTTAGCCGTGAGGGGAAGTTCCGTCCTGCCGCGGGGACGGCCGAGGGCGCCACCCGGGCCCGGGAGGAACCTCCCGGCCGGATGACGCCCTGCCGGCGTGCTTGCTCGCCTGCTCGCCTGCTCGCCTGCCCGCGTGTCCGCCTGCCCGCCTGTCCGCGGAGCCGCCCCGCCTACGCGGCGGCCAGCGCCTTGAGGACGCGCTCGGCGGTCGCCTTGCTGGACTGCGGGTTCTGCCCGGTGATCAGGTTGCCGTCCTCGACGACATGGCTCGACCAGGCGGCAGCCGTGGTCACGACCGAACCCCGCTCCCGCAGCCGGCTCTCCACGAAGTACGGCGTGTTCTCGCCCAGCCCGCCCTGGCGCTCCTCCTCGTCCGTGAACGAGGTCAGCCCACGTCCCGCGAAGGCGAAGGAGCCGTCCTCGCGGGTGGCGCTCAGCAGCCCGGCGACACCGTGGCACAGTGCCGCGACGGTCTTCCCCTCGGCGTCGGCCCGGCCGAGCAGGCGTCCCAGGTCGGCGTCGTCGGCGAGGTCGGTCATCGGCGCGTGGCCGCCGGGGATGTAGATCGCGTCGTAGTCGGCCGCGTCCACGGTCGCCAGATCCAGCGGCGCGTCGAGGCGGTCGGCGATCGAGTCGAGGTAGGCGCGGAACTCCCGCGCGTCGGCCTCCGCGACGCCCCCGCGCTCGTCGAGGCTGAGCGGATCGACGGTGGGCCGGACGCCGCCCGGCGTCGCGATGTCCACCTGGGCACCGGCCGCGGTGAGCACCTGGTGGGAGGCGGCGACTTCCTCGGCCCAGAAGCCGGTGGGGTGGGTGGAGCCGTCGGCCAGCTTCAGGCTGTCGGCGCCGGAGACGACCATGAGGATCTTCGACATGGACTCGGTCCTGTTCTCTCGTGGGGTGTGCGTACGAAGGCGACAACAGCAGCTTCCATCAGATACTTTCGACTCACCCATCAAGCGTCATAAGACTCCTTATGGATGACGGAGAGGAGCGGGTTGCGTGCCGGGTCTGGATCTGCTGGCGACGTTCCTCGAGATCTACCGCGCGGGCTCCCTCTCGGCCGCCGCCCAGCGCCTGGGGCTGACCCAGCCGGCCGTCACCGGCCAGCTCGCCCGCCTGGAGGAGCAGCTCGGCCGGCAGTTGTTCGTGCGCTCGCGCCAGGGGGTCACCCCCACCCCGCGCGCGGCCGCGCTCGCCGCCCGCGTGAGCCTCCACCTGGACGGGCTGAAGGACGTGCTGGGCTCGGCCGACACGGAGCCGGTGCTGACCGGGACGGTACGGGTCGGGGGAGCGGCCGAGGTGATGACCGCGCGCGTCCTGCCGACCCTCGCGCCGCTCACCCACCAGGGGCTGTGCGTCCACGCGCACCTCGGCCTCGCCCAGGACCTCCTGGCGGACCTCGCGGCCGGCCGGCTGGACCTCGTGGTGTCGGCCGTGCGGCCCGCCCGGGCGACGGTGCTCGCCGTACCGCTCGTCGACGAGGAGTTCGTCCTCGTGGCCGCGCCGTCGACGGCCCACACCGTCGACGCGGAGCGCCTGCGCACCGACCCGGCCGCGGCCCTCGCCCGCCTGCCGCTCGTCGCCTACGCGGAGGACCTGCCCATCGTGCGCCGCTACTGGCGCAGCGAGTTCGGCCACCGCCCCCAGGGCCCGGTCGCGCTGCTCGTCCCGGACCTCCGCGCCGTCCTCGCCGCCGTCGAAGCGGGCGCCGGCATCTCCGTCCTGCCCCGCTACCTCGCCGAACCGGCACTGACGGCGGGCACGGTGGTCCAGCTCCACCACCCCGAGGTGCCGCCCCTGAACACCCTCTACCTCGCCACCCGCCGGGGCGCCCCCGACAACCCCGCGCTCACGGTCGTACACGAGCGTCTGCTCGAGTCGGCCCGGGCCTGGGGCGGACTCTGACGACCGCCACCACCCCACGAGCCCGGCGGTGAGGGGAGGCGGGGCGGAAGGTGCTCGACCGTCGGGCCGGGCAATCGGGAGGGCGCCTCGGTGATACGTGACCGGAGTCGTAGGAGGGACGGGCGGAACCGTGGACAGTGGCCTGCGGCGTGCGGTCGTCCTGGCACTGGGCGATCTCGCGCGGAGCGACGACTGGCGTGACCGGGCGGATGCCGGTCACGGCCTGGCAGGGTTCGCCGAGACGCGGGAGGCCGTGGAGCCGCTGCTGGGGCTCCTGCTCGATCCTGGTGACACCTTCGTCACGCGGCGGACCGCGGAGGGCTTGCTCCGGCGAAAGGACAGGGCCGGACTGTCGATCGTCGCGTACGCCCTGGCGGTCGCCGACGACCATCACGCCGATTGGACCCACACCGCGATCGTCGACGTGTTCAGCGTCTTCTCGGACGACCTGGACGAGGCGCTGCGGCTCTGCGAGGAGATGTCCGGCGACGCCGACGACCGTGTCGTCCGAGGAGCCCGCCGGCTGCACGCGAGCCTGGCGGGGATCGATCCGGTGCTCCGCTCCCCGTAGGGAGCGCCCCGGCCGGGGAAGCGGTCGCGCCCGAGCGGCCGGACGAGTCCTAATCGAGGGTGTCGGGGTGCGGACCGGTGCGCAGGCCGGCGTCCAGGGAGGTGAGGGACTCCATCTCGCCGGCCGTCAGGGAGAAGTCGAAGACGTCGAGGTTCTCCCTGATACGGGCCGGGGTGACCGACTTCGGGATGACGATGTTGCCGAGCTGGAGGTGCCAGCGCAGCACGACCTGGGCCGGGGACTTGCCGTACCGGTCGGCGAGCTCGCGGAGCAGGGGGTCCTTCAGGACGGCGCCCTGGGCGAGCGGGCTCCATGCCTCGGTGGCGATGCCGTGGGCGGCGTGCATCTCGCGCAGGGGCCGCTGCTGGAGACCGGGGTGCAGCTCGATCTGGTTGACGGCGGGCACGAGGTCGCTGTGGTCGAGCAGGCGGGTGAGGTGCGACGGCTGGAAGTTGGACACGCCGGCCGCGCGGACCCGGCCGTCGGCCACGAGCGTCTCGATGGCCCGCCAGCTCTCCAGGTAGAGGTCCTTCGCCGGGGCAGGCCAGTGGATGAGGTAGAGGTCCACGTGGTCCAGGCCGAGCTTGCCGAGGCTGGTGTCGAAGGCCCTCAGCGTGGCGTCGTAGCCCTGGTCGGCGTTCCACAGCTTGGTGGTGACGAACAGCTCCTCGCGGGCGATGCCGGAGGCGGCCAGCGCCTTCCCGACGCCCGCCTCGTTGCCGTAGATCGCGGCCGTGTCGATGGAGCGGTAGCCGGCCGCCAGGGCGTGAGCGACGGCCGTGGTGGTCTCCTCGTCGGGGACCTGGAAGACGCCGAAGCCGAGCTGCGGGATCTCGACGCCGTTGTTGAGCGTGATCGTGGGGAGGGAAGCCATGACGTTCCTCGGGAGGGGGAGGGGTGGGCGGTTGGGGGATCAGACCAGGCTCGTGACGGCGGCCTGGGCGAAGGCGTGGTCCTGGTCGGGGGCGCCGCCGCCGACGCCGATGGCGCCGATCAGCCGCCCGTCGCGGTGGACGGGCAGTCCGCCGGCGATGAAGAGCAGCGGCCGGTCGAGAGCCGTGGGCAGCGAGTGGAAGGGGCCGTCCGGCTTGACGAGGTCGACCAGGTCGGCGGTCGGCGCGTCGAGCTGGAGCGCGGTGTACGCCTTGCGGGTGCTGGTCTCGCCGGAGATCAGGACGGCGCGGTCGTCGCGGCGGAAGGCGAGGAGGTGTCCGCCGGCGTCGAGGACGGTGACGCTGACGGCGACCCCGGCGGTGTCGGCGGCACGGCGGGCGGCGGTGAGCAGGATCTCGGCGTCCTGGGTGGTCAGGCTCATGGCGGTGTTCCTCGGGTGGTACGGGTACGGGGAGGCGTACGTGGGGGAGCGGGGGGTCAGTGGTGGGCGGCCGGGACCCGGGCGGCCGCGGCCGCGGTGTCCTCGGCGGCCGGGGCGCCGGCCGCGGCGAGGGCCTTCGCCGCGCGGGTCCGCCGGTCCAGGGCGGCGGCCAGGAAGGCGAGGAGCAGGGCCGTACCGGAGAGGAGGGCGCCGACCCAGTTGGGGGAGGTGTAGCCGAGGCCGGAGGCGATGACGGTGCCGCCGAGCCAGGCGGCCAGGGCGTTGCCGAGGTTGAAGGCGCCGATGTTGGCGGCGGAGGCCAGGGTGGGCGCGGCGGATGCCTGGTCGAGGACCCACTTCTGCAGCGGCGGCACGGTCGCGAACCCGAGGGCGCCGATCAGGGTGAGGGTGATCGCGGCGAGCACCTTGTCGTGCGCGGTCACGGTGAAGGCGAGCAGGGCGAGGGACAGGGCGCCGAGGGCGACGAAGAGCATGGGCATCAGGGCGCGGTCGGCGAACTTTCCGCCCAGCAGGTTGCCCAGGAACATGCCGATGCCGAACAGGACGAGCAGCCAGGTGACCGCGCCCTCGGTGTAGCCGGTGACCTCGGTCATCATCGGGGTGATGTACGTGATGGCGGCGAAGACACCGCCGTAGCCGAGGACCGTCATGGCCATGGCCAGCCAGACCTGCACGTTCTTGAAGGCGGCGAACTCGGTGCGGACGTTCGCGGAGGCCGGCGGGCGGCCCTGCTCGGGCACGAGCCTGGCGACGCCGAGCAGACCGACGATGCCGAGCGCGGCGACGACGACGAAGGTGACGCGCCAGCCGAGGGCCTGGCCGATGTACGTGCCGCCCGGCACACCGACGATGTTGGCGACGGTCAGTCCCATGAACATCAGCGAGATCGCCGACGCCTTCTTCTGGGGTGCCACCAGATCGGCGGCGACCACCGAGCCGATGCCGAAGAACGCGCCGTGGGCGAGCGAGGCGACCACACGGCCGACGAGCATGAGCCCGAAGCTCGGGGCGAAGGCGGAGAGCGTGTTGCCGACGATGAACAGGCCCATGAGGAACATGAGCATCTTCTTGCGGGAGACCTTGATCCCCAGCACCGTCAGCAGCGGGGCACCGAGGACGACACCGAGGGCGTAGCCGGTCACCAGCCAGCCGGCCGTGGGGATGGAGACACCGAAGTCGCCGGCGACCTGGGGCAGCACCCCCATGATCACGAACTCGGTGGTCCCGATCCCGAAGGCCCCGATGGCCAGGGCCAGGAGCGCGAGAGGCATGGCGAAGCACCTTCCAGATGATTGCGGGGAAGCCTTACGTGCGTCGACAATACTTGCAGACGCGCTATAAGTGCAAGCGCAGGATTCCCGACATCGGACTTGCCTGCGTCGGCAAGCTGTTTTCGGTGGGGTGGAGGGGGCGCTCCGAGGGGGCCTGCGAGGGCGGCTCCCCGCCGCCGTCACCCCGCGGGTAGCGTCACGCCATGACCGACGACTGGTGCAGCGATCGCATCGGAACAGCCCTGCGGGGCGCCAATCCCACCGTGCTACGGCGTCTGGACGCGAGCTTCGCGGTGATCGGGGACGTCCAGTTCCTCCCGGGCTACTCGGTCCTGCTCGTGGACGAACCGGACGTCCAGCGCCTGTCCGACCTGCCCAGGCCCAAGCGGCTGTCCTTCCTCGCCGACATGGACCGACTCGGAGAAGCCGTCGAGCGGACCTGCCGCCGCCTGGACCCTCGGTTCCGCCGGGTCAACCTGGAGATCCTGGGCAACAAGGACCCGTTCCTGCACGTCCACGTCTGGCCCCGCTTCGCGTGGGAACCGGCCGAGCTGGTGAACGCCCCCGTCTGGCTGTATCCGCGTGGCCACTGGCAGGACGACCGCTTCAGGCTCGGGCCGCAGCACGATGCGCTGCGCGACGCGATCGGCGCCGAGCTGGACCGGCTGGCCTGAGGGCCGAGCGGAGCGGGGTGGCACAGTGGTGCCCGGGCGAGGGTCTCGAACGAAGGGCGGGCATGTGGCGGCCGAGGAGCCGCCGGCCCGGCCACCGCACGTCCCGCCACATGGGAAAGGTCTGACGCCCGGCGCGCCCGGCGCGCCCGGCCCACGGCGCACACGGCACACAGGGCACGGCACCGGCCGTCGAAAAATTTTTCGGCTTTTCCGTTATCGGGCGGGCGTCGCGCGATCTCCCAGGTGTTGGGCATCGGCAACAGGCAGGACGATCAGGATGAAGCAGGGCATGGACGCACCGAACGGTACGGAGCTGGTCAGGGCCGCGCAAGGCGGTGACCAGCGGGCGCAGGACCGGCTCGTCGCCGCGTACCTGCCGCTCGTCTACAACATCGTGGGCCGGGCGATGAACGGGCACCACGACGTGGACGACGTCGTGCAGGAGACCATGCTCCGCATGCTTGACGGCCTCGCCGGCCTGCGCTCCCCGGACAGCTTCCGGTCCTGGCTCGTCGCCATCGCCATGAACACCCTGCGCACCCACTGGCAGCGCCGCCAGGCCGGCCCCGCCGCCGGCGGGCTCGACGACGCGCGCGACCTCGCCCAGCCCGGCGCCGACTTCGTCGACCTCACGGTGGCGCGGCTGCAGTTGTCGGGCCAGCGGCGCGAGACCGCCGCGGCCACCCGCTGGATGGAGCCCGAGGACCGGGCCCTGCTGTCCCTGTGGTGGCTGGAATGCGCCGGGCAACTGACCCGGCACGAGGTCGCAGCCGCCCTCCAGACGTCCACCGAACACACCGCGGTCCGCGTCCAGCGGATGAAGGAGCGGCTGGAGACCGCCCGGGTCGTCGTACGGGCCCTGGCGGCCCACCCGCTGTGCCCCACCCTCCACTCCGGGCTCGGCGGCTGGGACGGCCGCCCGTCGACCCTGTGGCGCAAGCGAATAGCCCGCCACGCCCGCACCTGCCCCCACTGCGCCGGCCTGTGGAACGGCCTCGTGCCCGCCGAGGGCCTGCTCGCCGGACTGCTGCTCGTTCCCCCGGCGGCCGCGCTGCTCGCCCACGTCCGCGAGAGCGCCGGCTTCGGCCTCGCCGCCGCGTCCGTGCCCGCTCCGGACGGCCCCGCGCTCACCGAGGGCCCTCGCCCCGACGGGCCCCGTCCCGGTTCGGCGCGCGCCCGGCACGCCGCCGCGCCCGGACCGCGCGGCGCCCGCCGCAGGGAGGAGCAGCGCCGGCGCGGCCGCCGCCGGGCCGTCGCCGCCGCGGGCCTCGCGGTGGTGGCCGTCACCGGCGGGACCTTCGCCCTGGTGACCGGCCCCGACGCCGGCGACCCGGACACCACCGACGTGACGCGGGCCGCGGCTCCGGACGCCGCCCCCGTCCCCACCGCGCGCCCGACCACGGCCACGGCCACGGCCTCACCGTCGTCCTCCCCGCGCACCACCCCCACCGCGAGCCGTACCGCCCAGCCGAGCCGTACCCCCACCCCCTCGCCCACCAAGGCGACCACCAAGCCCGCTCCACCCCGCCCCACGGCGCTCAGCTCCCGCCCGCGGCCCACCGGCGCGACCACCGCCGGCGGCTCCGGCGACACCTCGGACGCCGGCCAGGTGATCGACCTCGTCAACACCGAACGCGCCCGGGCGGGCTGCGGCCCGCTGACCGCGAACTCCCTCCTGACCAGGGCCGCCCAGGGCCACTCCGAGGACATGGCCGCACGGAACTTCTTCGACCACACCAACCCCGACGGCGACGGACCGGGCGAGCGCGTCACCGCCACCGGATACCGCTGGTCGACGTACGGCGAGAACATCGCCAAGGGCCAGCGCACCCCGGCGCAGGTGATGGACTCCTGGATGAACAGCCCCGGCCACCGGGCCAACATCCTCAACTGCGACTTCCGCGAGATCGGCATCGGCATCCACACCGACGGCGGCCCCTACTGGACCCAGGTCTTCGGCGCGCAGTGAGGCCGTGACGGCGGTGAGGGCGCGCAACGGGGGACCCCCGGCCCGGGCGTACGGCGTGCTCCACCGCCGGGCGGAGGCGTCGCGCCTACGGTGATCCGATGCGAGCCGTACCGAAGTGGACCCTCCTGCCCTCGGGCTGCGCCCCCGTGGTGCTGGCCGGCGGCTGGACGACCGCGGCCGTACTGGAAGGGTCGTCCTACGACGCCGTCCGGCAGACGATCAGCGTGCTCGCCGCGTACGGGGCCCCAGGGTTCTGGGTGATGACCGGGGCACTGCTCGCCCTCGGCGTCTGCCACCTCGGGACGGCCTGGGGGCTGCGCGCGGCGGCGCCCGCCGGGCGCGCCGCGCTCGTCGGCGGGGGAGTGACGGCCCTGGTCGTGACGATGGTCCCGACGCCGACCAGCGGAGGCGCGCTGCGACACGGGTCCGTCGCCGCCGTCGGCTTCACGCTGCTCGCCCTGTGGCCGGTGCTGGCCACCAGGCGCGACGACAGACGGGCCCCCTGGGCGCTTCGGCGCCGACCCGCCTACGCCGCGACGCTCCTGATGGGCCTCGGCGCGCTCTGGTTCCTGGTCGAGGCGAACCGCCAGGGCGCCGCGGGCGTCGCCGAACGCGTGGTCACCACCCTGCAGTCCCTGTGGCCCCTGGTGGTCGTCGTCTCCTGCCTGCGGCACCAGCGGGCCGCCGCGCGCCGCGCGCACACCCACGGTGCCGCGCGGCGCACCGACCCGGCGCGGTGACGGGACACGCCGCCCGTCAGGAACGCGAGCCGGCGTCAGGGGCCGTGGGGCCCGGAGCGGTGGGGCCCGGGGTGCGCGGCTCCATGTGGAACGGGAAGCCCAGCGTGCCCGGGTCGAGGGCGGTCGCCCCGCCGTCGACGGTGAGCACCGCCCCGTTGACGAAGGAGGCGGCGGGCGAGAGCAGCCACGCGATCGCCTCGGCGACCTCGCGCGGCTCGCCGGGGCGCCCGACCGGCAGGACCCGGGTCACCTCCTCGTACGCCGCCTCGACACCGCCGTCCCCGAGGCCCGCCTCCTCGGCGAACCGGTTCATGCGGCGGTCCGCCATGTCCGTCCGCACCCAGCTCGGGCACACGGTGTTCGCCCGCAGCCCGGCACCGCCGTAGTCGACGGCGAGCGACCGGCACAACTGGAGCAGGGCCGCCTTGGAGGTGGCGTAGGCGGCGTTGCCCACGCCGTTGCGGAGGGCGGACACCGAGGCGACCGCGACCACCGCCCCGCGGGCGTCGAGGAGATGCGGGAGGGCGGCGCGCAGCAGGTGGAACGGGCCGGTGAGGTTGGTCCGCATGACCGCGTCCCAGTCCTCCAGGGTCACCTCGCCCACACCGCCGCCCCGCCCGATGCCGGCGTTGAGGACGAGACCGTCGAGCCGGCCGTGGACGCCGAGCACCGTGTCGACGAGATCGCGCACCTCGTCGGGCTCGCCGATGTCCGAGGGCACGGCCAGGGCCCCGGTCTCCTCCGCGACCAGCCGCAGCGGTTCGGGCCGGCGCCCGGACACCACCACCCGGTGTCCCGCCGCGCCCAACAGCCGGGCGGTCGCGGCGCCGATGCCCGTCCCGCCGCCGGTCACGAGGTACACACGCTGGTCCGTCATGGTCGTCGAGCCTCCGTCGTCGTGCGCGTCCCCGTGATCATAGGCAGGCCGGCGACGCCCACCGCCGCTCATTGGGGCGGGTGAGCGCGACGCCCTCGTGGGCGCGGTCCGGGCCGCCCGCCCCGCCTTGATCTTGATCACTTCGACCGCCCGCGGCGTGACGAAACGGTCCCGCGCACGGTACGAAGACCTGCGTGAACGTACCGTCCTCAGACCCGACCGTCCGCCTGTTCATCGCCCTCGCCCCGCCCGACGACGCGAAGGACGAGCTGGCGCAGGAGCTGCGGCCCGCCTACGAGGCGTATCCGGGCCTGCGGTGGAACCGCATCGAGGACTGGCACATCACCCTGGCCTTCCTCGGCGAGCTCCCCGTCACGTCCGTCCCTCTCCTCACGGCACCGCTCGCTTCTCTCGCCGCGACCCACCCGCCCGTCGAACTGGCCCTCCGGGGGAGCGGCCACTTCGACGAGCGGGTGCTGTGGAGCGGCATCGACGGCGACCTCGACGGCCTGCGGCTCCTCGCCGCCGAGGTCCGCACCCTGGTCAAACGCTGCGGCATCCCCTTCGAGGACCGGCCGCTGCGCCCGCACCTGACCCTGGCCCGCGCCCGGCGCGGCGACCACTCCTCCCTACCGGCGGTGGCCGCCGGCCTCACGGACTTCACCGGCCGCCCGTGGCCCGCCGAGCGGCTGCACCTGGTCGGCAGCAACGTCGGCCGGGGACCCGGACCGATCCGCTACCGCGACATCGAGTCCTGGACCTTCGACGGACCCTGAGAGTCCGCCGGGCCCCACCGGGCCGCCCGTTCCGGTCCGTCAGTACTTCTTGACCCCCACATGGTCGACGATGAAGCGCCGCTTCTTCGGATCGAGCGCGAAGTGGATGCGCCCGCAGTCACTGTGCGCCACCCCGTCCCGGACCTTCACATGCGGCAGGGTGTCCCGCTGCTCCCCGTCGAACTCCACCCACCGCATCCTGGCGTTCTTCTTGATCGTCAGATCGCTCGTGGCCACCTTCAGCCCGTGCTGCGTCGAGAACCACTCGTCGAGGCGCGGCATGGATGACGACGTCTGCTCGTACAGATCGGCGGCGGCCTTCGCGAGCAGGATCAACTGCGCCGTCATCTCGTCGGGAAAGCGGTACTGATCCGACTTCCAACTCCGCTCGGCACCCGGCGTGAACACGATCCGCCCCTCCGACGCCTCCTCCAAGGCACGGTACGTGGCGGCCGCGTCGCCCTTCGCCAGAACGGGGATCGCGCTCCACGGGTCGACCGCGGTCTCGCCCTGCGAGGCCCGCTCCCGCTCGTACAGCTTGCGCCACCACACCGCCTCCTCCTGGAACTTGGCGGCCTCGGCGGCCTTGGAGGCGTTGTCGTCCGCCCGGGCCGACTCCGCCACCGCGAGCTGCTCCCAGGTCGCCGCGCTCTCCTCCAGCTCGCGCACCCGGCGCTCCAGGGCCTCGCGCTCGGCGGCCGCGTCCCCCAGGCGGCGGGCCTCCTCCACCTGTTCCGCCACGCGCCGGGCCGCCGCCCTCCGCGCCGCCTGCCGGGCGGCCTCCCAGCCCTTGTCGGAGCCGCGCGCGAGCACGGACAGCTCGGCCAGACTCCGCATCCAGTACTCCACCATCCCCTCCGCGGTGACCTCGGGCCGCGCGTAGCTCGGATGGGAGAGCCGCAGATCGGGCCAGACGAGCAGGGCCCCGCCGTCGGGAACACGGAGCATCGGCTGCCGCCTCACAAGCGCCTGACGGGTGGCGTAGTTGAGCGTGACGACCTGCGCGAGCCCCATGAGCTGCGACGACGCCCGCCGCGCCACCTGCCACGCCGCGTCGTCGCGCGGATGCATCAACAGGGCCGGCAGCCGGGTCGGCGACGCGAGCGAGTCGGACAGGACGCTCACCTGCTCGCTCTGCCGGATCGGCTCGAACCGTCCCGTCACCAACTGCCCCAGTGTACGGAGGTCGAGCGTCTGGTCCGCGCAGACCTTCGCGAGCACGTTCGGCCGGAACAGCGGCGGATCCTGGACCGGCGACAGCCAGCCACTGGGGATCTCCTGCCCCATCACGACGCGGAGCGTCACCCGGCCCTCGACCCGGGCCACCGTCACCTGCGTGACGAAGCGCGCCCCGTTGTCCACCGGGTGCGACAGGCCGACCCGCAACGCCTGGGCCTCGGCGCCCTCCTCGAGCCTCCAGCGCGCCTCGCGCTGTTCCCGCCCGGGCGGCTTCGCCGGCAACAGCGCCTGCCCGGACCGGGCGAGGTCGCCCACGTCGAGCGCACTGCCCTGGGGTCCGTTCAGCCACGCGGCCAGATGGCCGCGTAATCGCACCACGACATCGATCCCGGCGTCCCCGGCCGACGCCACGTCGAAATCGACCACGTACAGGGGTTGCATGCACCCTCCCGAGCCACCGTCCACGCCCCACCCGATGACGCAACGTTAGTACCCGGTTCGGGGAGCTGGCTGCCCCTGTGCACGAGGGCTCTCACACGGCCGCGGGCCGACGCGGCGGACGGCTCAGCCGATCCCCCGCCCGGCGCCCCTCACGGCCGTCCCCGTCGCGCGCCGGCCCGGCGCCGCACCAGCAGGTCCATGGCGACGGGCGGAGCGACCGGGGCGGACGCCTGGTCCACCAGACCCAGGTCGCGTAACTCGCCGATCACCCGCGGCAGGTCCGGCATCGCGAGCTCGATCCGGATCCGGGTCGGATGGGCGTGCGGCCTGCGGAGCAGGTAACGGTAGAGCCGATCCTGGTCGGTGCTCAGCCCCAGGCGGGCCAGGCTCATGGCTGGATCCTCTCTCCCCCGGGCGCCGTTCCCGCCGCCGTTCACGGCCCCGTCCCCCGTACACCGGCCTTCCGTCCCCCTCGGGCCGTCCATGCCCGCGGCACCCCCGTACCCGCGGGTCCCCCGCCCTCCGAAGCATGCCGAAGCGCGCACCGGCTGTGTGCGCACTGCGTCCCCAGGTCTTGTCACCGCGTCTCATCCCTGGGGACGTGAACGGACCTGCGCCGGCCGTCCGCGCGGACGGCCGGCGCACCCCGGCCCCCCGGCACCCCCGAGGAACCACCGTGACACCCGCTGTTTGCCAGAACGGT